>JAHFOV010000099.1 GCA_023261505.1 Planctomycetota bacterium | reverse complement strand
TAGTGATGGGATTATGGGGGGGGTAAGGATTTAAGCCCATTTGCGGCTAGGAGGCCATATTAACTTCATTCAAAACAGCACCTCTGTTTGCTTTGGCCCTGCTTATAATCTTCCCCCTCAGCATCTCAAGGAATCCGTCAACCCTTGTAGCGAACTGGCCGGGCATATAGTTGCGACTGTCCACGCAATCGCCGTCCAGACTCAAGAATGGATAACCCTCTTTCTCTAGCTCTCTTTTCAAGGTGGGTACAGCGGGCAGGTGTCTACGGCAACCCCAGTGAGAAAACACTATAATACCATCAACCGAATATTTTCTGGCCAAGTGTTTTATCACCTCCAGCCTCCTCTCTATGCGACCATTCATGTGGTGAGAGATTAGCTTTCTGGCCAGGCTCTCGTACGGATTTTCCGGGTCAAGGGCCTCCCAATAGATATAATTCAGTTCATCAAAGACTATCTTTACCCCATGTCTTTCTTCTAATTCTAGCATGAGGTCACAATTGAAATAAGGCTTTGCCTCAAGCCATAGGATTCTTATGGGCTTGTGGGGGACGCTCTTCCCACGGTTGCCTTCTCTGTTTATGTGTTCCTTTGTCTCCCCTGCGAGCCTTTCGTAGAATTTTTCTGCACCTTGAGAACCTAATAATATGTGACTACTCAGCATGAAGTTCAAGGCACTACTGCCCTTTAGTGGGCAGGCAGATTTTGCCCGAAGCTCATTTATCTCCTGTATCTTTTCCCTGGTGCGATTGGAGCGGAGGATGACTTCCTTTAACCTTTCTAGAGACATCCTTCTACCCGTTGCTTCTTCAAGAGATGCGGCCAGCTCTTTAAGCTGCTGAGCTACGTATCTTATTGCACCCTCCTGTAGCTCCATCGGGACGTCTATAGTCACAAGCCTCTTGCCCGTAAATGTCTCAGCAAGTTTAAGGGATTTCAATCCACTGTCACAGAGCATGCTGGAACCTGCCAGGAGTACAGGTTGCGGGAAAAATCCCTTCATAGCCAATCCGAGAGCCATGCGGTGGAAGGTACAAACATCTGTAGGGATGTCCTGGGACTCAGCCTCTTGGAGCCCTGAGGCTATGGCCTTCTCATAGCCAGCAAAGACGGCCGCTACCACCTCCATGCAGAAAGGGGTCAGGCCAAGGGCGTAGAGTAACTCAGAGGGGATGAAGACGGTAGTCCAGACCGTCTCCCTGCTATAGGATTTATAAAGGTAGTCAAGCCCAACCCTCCTGAAGTAATTTAATGCGGAGAGCTCTTTTCTGGGGTCATCCTTCATCAGCCATCCCCCCAGCCAGAGGGCCTGCTTTATGGCCAGGGGGTAGAGCCTCTTTAAAAAACCTTCTAGCAATTGACCTTTAAGGTTGAGCATGACTTTGTCAAAGCGCTTTTAATTTGTTTTTACTAATTAAATCTGCAATATAAGACAATTTCCTTGCTGAATTGGGAATCGACAATTTCCTGTAATAATTATTTTTCCCATCTGTTTCAAGAATATTTAAAACTGGTAAAGATAGAAACTTGGTTGTTTGTTCCACAGTTTCCTTGTCAAGTTTTTCTGTTAATAACTGCTCACATTTTAATTCGTACCGCCCGTAAATCTCGGAAATGTTTCTTGGAATTTTATCAATGATATTGATGAGTATATTTATGTTGCTGAGATATTTTTTATATTCTTCTGAATGCTTGTGTAATCTGTCGAGGTATGAGGGATTAATCTCGCCGTAAATTTTGAACAAATAATGAAAATCCTCAGGGGTTAGCGGGTAGTTTCTATCTATGTCTAAAATGTCACACAAGGTCTTGACAGTAAACAGGGTGGCATGTTCTATTTCGGCGTCTCTTTCAACAGCGGGGTCAAATCCGTTACTGACAACTGCAATATAATCGGCATTGTGCTTTTGTTTATGTTGCTTTAATCGGCTGAAATTTACTCTTGTCAAAGATCTTTTGCTTGTGCTTTTTGCATCAATTATTGTTCTAAATGGCTCTTTAACAAATATATCAGTGTCTCCAGCACCACTTACATGTTCAACTGTGAAGCCAAAGTATTTAAGGAATTTTATTATGGAAGATTCAAATAGTTTTGGCTCCTTGCTATTTTTGGAAGTTATTATCAATTCATTTTTTATAATTTCGTCTAATTCTTCTTTTAACTCTTTTTCTTTTTTTATTGCTCCTTGTGGTTCCCCCTTTTCCTTTACTGATGATTCTACTTTTTCATAGACTGGCTTAGTGAAAATATAATCGAAATCATTGTAATATTTAGTAACGTCTACGCTTTCTTTACCTGTTACTTTTAAATCAATGCTATTCTCCCTGAAGAAGATGTTAATTTTGTATTGACCCCCAGCTAGTTTTAAATCTTGGACTACGCTTTTAAGCAAATAATCTGGTATAAGTATAACGTTATCATGTCTCCCGCAAGCAAATAAAATACAATAAGGACATTCCCCAAATCTGTCTATAACCTCTTTTTCAATGCCGAAAAAGTATTTTTGTCTTTTGGCTCCACTAGAAAATCGCAAATAGACATAGCCATCTCTACTTAGTTTATACACAGTCTGGCCATAAAATTTTTTAATTTGATATTTACTTTTTAGTTTGTTCAGAATTTCCTTATAATGTTCGGACATTATTTACCGCAATCGCTCCAGCTATTGTAAAGGGCAACCATTTCAGCCAATTCTTCCTCCGCTAAATATTCACTTAATTCTTCTTCCAGCTTCAAGTCGTTTATTATCCCGTATTTCCTGACTCTATCAAAAGCAAAGATTAGTCTTATCGCGACGTCTTTATAGTCTATCATTTCGCCTCCACTTTAAAAATTCTGAAGTTCAGAACACTATTAGTTGGTTATTAACTCTCATACAAAGTGTCCAGATAGAGAAACTGCCGCGCCTTGCCAGCTTAATGTAACTTAGCATCCCTATCTGTGCACTCTCACCACGTCACTTTCGGATAACGAGTAAATACCTTCTGGTTCCAGCTTTCCTCCTTCTCCTAAATGGACTATAAAATAATCTTTTTCTCTTAAAACCTCTGGAAGTTTGTCACTGCGGTCCGATTTGGTAGTATCAAAAGGATTCCCAACATTATGTTTATTACAAACCTGCTTTACTAAATCGTTATCAAAGAGTAAATTGTTTTTATTCATGCATATCTCAAATATTTCAGTTATTGCCTTATTCTTTTTGTTGTCCATAGGCTTCTCTATACTATGGGCAGAAGTTTTTTAATACTTGTAACAGCCTCCTCAATTATTAGTGTCCCTTTATCCAAGGTCACCTCTTCTTTGTGGGTTTTAACTCGCATGAAACAGCCGTCCGCATATGGCGGACTTAGAATGACACTCAGCCAGACCTATTGAATTCTGACTTCTGAATTCTTAATTCTTGCTCACCACGTCACCTTCGGATAACCTGCAAATACCTCCTGGTTCCAGTTGGGTTTGGTGATGTGGCCACTTGGGAAACACTACTCCTTTATCTTGGCAGGTTTTAATTCATAAGCAATAGCAGACGGTTCGGCCACCAACTCCGAGGCATCCAGGATCTCAATAGAGACCGCCTTACCTTCTCTATCATAGTCTACTATGAGTCCCTCCTTAAGCTCGTCGCTTTCTGCTATTTCGACGTCTCTAAAGATAATACTGAGGGTGTCTGTTTCCTTATCATAAATAACTTTCATAGTCTACCTTCCTTTTTGCCAATACTTCTCAACCTTTGATGTCTTATAGACAGTTACAACATGAAGGTCATTACCACTCTCTATAGTTTCCTTGCAAGTAATATCTGTTGCGGGGAGAGCGCAACCTCACAAACCAGTGATTCAGGAATTTGTCTCCGCTCCATTTCAAACCTTGCGTGGGCGCTTATTTGTGTATTCAGCATCCTCCGGAGAGCCTTTTATATCCATCCCTCACCACGTCACCTTCGGATAACCTGCAAATACCTCCTGGTTCCAGTTGGGTTTAGTGATATGCTTCCAGCGATAGTCCACTATTTTCCACCTGGAGACGTAAGGGTACTGGTTCCACCTGGGTATTCTTGTATAAGGCAGTGTGTTCTTTACCTTGAGGATTGCAAGACCGTAGTGGTATTCTTTTTTGTAGTACCGGACGTAACGGGTATATATTAGGAGAATACCATCCTTTAGTTCCTGGTAGCCATCCAGCTTAGAGGTATGCCATAAGGCCTCGTGGGGGTCAAGGAAGGGTTCTCCGAGAACGAGGGCATGATTTTTCTCCAGGAGGTTTTTGTTCCGTTCCCTGGCCTCCTCCCAGGTGCATACCTTTTCAGGGAATTCCATGTTTAGTTCCTTGTATTCTGCACGGTCTGTAACTGCCTCCCATAGTTCTATGGCCTTCTTAGCGGTTCTCATCTTATCTGCACTGAATATAGCGTCCCAAACACTTATAAAATCTTCTATATCCTTGCGTCTCTGACCCCCCAGGGCAGGCGATGGCGCCTTGTAAATAAGGGTGTTCTCTGGCATAAGTCCCTGAACGTAGCGAGAGGAGGGGCCTGAAGGTGGGCTATCTGTCCTGAACGGATAGTCCTTATGAGTAGCATCCTTGTTGAAGCCGTGTTCTACTAGGTCCCATCCGCCTGAGGCGGCCCCTGACTTCTTATATACAATCCTGTAGGAGTAATCCACCATCCTCCACCGCCAGAAGAAGAAATGGGATAGTCCAGTGACGTATATGTATAGTTCCTTGGCGTTTTTATCCACGTCCTCAAAATAAGCGATGGCCTTCTTTTTCTCATGAGGGCCGAATTGGCCTGCAATAGTTAGGGCATGCCTGTAGCCTCCTTCCTCACCCACAAGTATCTTCTCCACGCCAGGGTGGTAACGGTCCATATATTTTCCCCCTGTGTCAGTGGCCAGAAACACCTCCAATGGGACGGTAATAGGCTGTTCTGTATTATTCGTTATCTCGTAGAACCACACCACGTAGTCTAGCCCCTGGTAGGTGACATTCTTGGGGGTCTGCCATTCCAGTTCACATTGTGTAGTTGCTAAAGCATATGTAGAACAAAGAAGCATGTAAAATAAAACCAACAACCCCTTTTTCATAATTCTTCCCACTTTCCATAATCAGCCAGAAGGTCCATTGCCCTGGGCGCATCGGAAAGCTTTAATACACCCAAAACTCTGTTACCATTTCTAGAGGCACTGCAGTAGGCATACTCAATATTTACATTCCCTTTGGCCAAACGCCTTGCTATCTGGGCCATTACTCCCGGCTCATTGGCCATCTCTACCACTAGCACATCCGATTCCAGTACATCGTAACCCTGCTCTTCCAGATAAGCCTTGGCTTTTCGTGCGTTATTTACTACTACCCTCAACTCGCCAGTATCAATCATATCTGCTATAGAAAAGGCTAGAATGTTTATATCTTTCTCTGCAAGGCAAGCACATACATCGGCCAAAGTGCCAGGATGATTTTCTAAGACCACAGTAAGTTGTTTTTCTAATATGAAATTGGGGGAACCTTCCATAGTACTGCTACCTCCTTCAAGAAACTCTAAAATTTAAAATTTACTAGAATTTACCGCTCGCGTCAACACTCAAACTCTGACTGGAGATTTAGCGTACTGTTTATAACTTTTCCTTATGGAGGAGGACTTAGGCGGTAAGCAGTGTGCCTGGCGCACTGCAAAAGGGCTAATTGTCGAAGGGCTAAGCTTAACGGAAGGGTAGTCCCTTCACCCAACTAAATTAGATTTAGGAACGTTTAGAAAGGGCTATATTTTAGCATCTAAGGCAGACGGGTATAGCTTGAGACCAAGGCACTGCACTCTCTAAAGAGTGTAATTTTTCAGGAGATTGGAAAGGGTTATCATCCAGGTCCCTTAAGTTGCAACAATTGATAAGATAAAGAGTTAAAGCACCTGAGGAATAGA
>JAHFOV010000098.1 GCA_023261505.1 Planctomycetota bacterium | reverse complement strand
CGACACAAGGTCGCACGCTACACTACCCTCTTATTGGGCCTTTAGTTGTAAAATATCCTCTTCCCTGACCAAGGATTCCTGACCGGTTGCCATGTCTTTTAATTTAAGTAACTTTTTCTCTAGCTCCTCTGGGCCGATGAGGATGACCTTCTTAACCCCCAGTTTATTAGCCATGCGCATCTGGGCCTTGGGGCTGCGGCCCTCGTAGTCCAGGTCGCAGGAGAGTCCGTGCTCCCTGAGTCTTTGGGCCAGTTTAAAGCATTCCTTCCTGGCCTCCTGGCCAATAGAGATTAGATACACAGAAGGGGTGCTGGTACGCTCATTTAGCAGAGAGGCCCCCTCCTTCAATACATTTCTCAGGGCTAATAAACTGCTTTCTACTCCCAAAGCAAAACCTACAGCCCCTGTGGGTGGACCACCTATTTCAGCAATGAGGTTGTCATAACGTCCACCGGCACAGATGGCGTTCCTGGCCCCAAGGGAGGAATGAATGATTTCATACACAGTCTTGGTGTAATAATCCAGCCCTCTCACCAAGAAAGGGTCCAGTTCATATTGTATATCAATGGCAGTGAGGGTCTCCTTTACAGCCTGGAAGTGTTCCTTACACTCCTGGCAGAGATACTCGTATATGGCGGGCATTTTATGGGAGACCTCTCTGCACTGCTCCTGTTTACAGTCCAGCACCCTGAAGACGTTTCTATCCAGCCTTGAGATGCAAAGTTGACAGAGGTTTTTCTTGTGCTGAATGAGCGCCTCCTTCAGGGTATTCCTATAGGGAGGGCGGCATTTCTCACAGCCGATAGTATTTAGCTTTATTTCATAACCCGTCAGTCCAAGGCGGTCGTAGACCTGGGTGGCGACACTAATGGTCTCCACGTCGAGAAGGGGATCCTGAGAGCCTACCGCCTCTATGCCAATCTGGTGGAACTGTCTGAGCCTGCCTGCCTGGGGGCGCTCTTTGCGGAATTGGGGTCCGATGTAATGATATTTCTGAAATTTCTGGGTCTTATAGAGTTCATACTCTACGTAGGCCCTCATGACCCCGGCAGTGTTTTCGGGACGGAGTGTGATACTGGAGTCCTCTTCGCCTGAGGCGGAATCAAAAAAGGTGTACATCTCCTTTTCTACGATGTCGGTGGTCTCGCCGATGCCCCTTACGAAGAGCCTGGTATCCTCAAAGATGGGAGTACGTATCTCTTGATAGCCAGCGAGTTCAAAGACCTCCCTGCATACCTTTTCCAGCCTGCGCCATAATGTCCACTGCTGGGGCAGTGTGTCTTCCGTGCCCCTTGGCGCCCTGAGCTCAACTATTCTTTTAAGTCCTTCGCTTTTTTGCATTTTCAATGTCTGTCGATTTTACAGTTTACAGATTACAAATTTGGCATTTGTAATTTGGAATCTGTAATAAGCCTTTAGGTCTAGGTCTCAAAAGGCATTATAACACCTGGGGGGTAATATTCAAGATTACCATTCGAGGTGTTTGATGTCCATCAGACCTTGATTTTATGCATATTTCTTGTATCTTGAGTGGTACACATGGCATTACTAGGAAGGTTATTGCAGGTGGCCGGGATGTTATTGTGCTTAGAGGCCCTGTACTTTGGGATTTTTCAAGGGTCAATGGGTAAGGAGATGACGTTCCTTGTGCTGGGCGGGGTGGTGTTTCTTCTCGGTAGATTTATAGAGAGGAGGGCTGGATAAAATGTCATGCTGAACGAAGTGAAGCATCTAGATTCTTCGTCCGCCTGAGGCGGACGAGGGGCGAAGCCCCGAACCAATCTCGCTTTTTCCACTTTTCAAAGGTCTCACAAATTACAATAACGATACTCCCTTTACGGAATCCACCAACTTATGCTGAAAAAGCTTTAAAGCTGTTTGCATAAGGCATTTATCCTCGTGATTGCTAGGAAACGCAAAGGAACTCTTTATAACTAGCAAAAGTCCTGCTTCTATATAGAACCGGTGGGGTGGCGTAGTGTGAGGAATATGCTGGATTTTTCCTTCAACATCTCATTCCAATTTTAAGATTATAGGAGGCCAACTAGAATGACAAGTACTACTCTAATCAAGGTAAAGAGCCTTTTAGGCTGGGGGGGGGTGGTAAGCGCAAGCGTTAAGAAGTACCCAATAATTGCCTTCCTAGTGAGTCTCTCGCTCCAGGCCAATGCCGTCGAATTATCGAATACTGACATAAGCGGTGGTGCTGGTGCTCCAAACTTCTTGGGTTTTACCGATATTCAAACGAAATTGATGACCAAAGAGGCACCGCTTATTACAAAAGGACTGGACTCTGGGATGCTGTTGAGTACTGCCTATAAAGGTAAAGGCCCGGCGCTTGGCTTTGACGTTTATGTATTTCAGATTTTTCACGACCCGACCTCCGTATCAGATGGTATAAAAGGCATAACGATTCCTTGGAAGGCAGACCCAGCTGGACTTGTTGATATTGACCCTTTTACACCACAGAAGGAAGATTCCTTTTACATCGGCACGAATCCCCCTTTTGAGAATGATATGTTTGTGTTTGGCACACGCAGCCCTACAAACCTAATTTGGATGAATGACAAACTTACTTTTAAGTTCTTGTTCAGGCTCAAGAAAGGCGAGACAAGCAATGTGTTCGGTACCTTTTCTGACCCTAAGAAGGCAAAGCCAGGAATCGCTATTGCGTCGATTGACGGTAGTCCTGGCACAGCACTAGTAGCACCTGTTGTTCCTGAGCCTGCAACTTGGCTACTCCTAGGGACATCATTGATGGGTATGGCTGGAAGAAAACTTATAAGGAGAAGGAAGGTGTAAAAACAAGGTAGCCTTAAGCAGGCAGCCAAGCGGGGTGCGTTTAACGCACCCTACTTCTTTGTGTTCGGAGTTAAGTAGGTGTAGCGTGCGAGTTTACCTCGCACGGTTTTAAATCGTGCGACATCCGCCTCAGGCTGATCGCAGGCTACAACAAATTACATTTGACCTTGGGTATGCCGGGACTAGAAGGAATTCACTACCCCTTTCCTTTCTTCACAAATTGCAGCAACCCTCAGCCCCTATTATCTCTAGTTTAGTAGGGTGCGTAAGACGCACCCTACTCCCCCATCTGCTTTATTTGCCGTCTTCTTCACACCCCTTCCCAAAATTTTGTTTTGACTTTTTTGTTTCGTTGATTAAAATGCAGTCAGAAAGGGAAATTTATAAATATAATGACACCAGATACGATTGCGATTGTGGTTACGATAGTATCAGTGACAGTGGGAGCCACCTATACCATTTCAAGAAAGTTGGGCGGGATTGAGGAAAAGGTCAATGTCCTTGATAAGAAGGTTTCCGAGACTCGGATAGAACTGAAAGCCGATATTAAGGAACTAGAAGAGAGATTAAAGGCCGATATTACAAAAGTAGAAGAAAGATTAAAAGCTGATATTGCCGGATTAAAAGCCGATATGTCGGAGGTAGAAGGGAGATTAAAAGCCGACATTAAGCTACTAGAAGATAGGACATTTGAGATGTCCAAGCTGTTGGGCAGTATTGAGGCCGAAATTTCCTCTCTTATAAAGAAATAACATAAGTTATTGTCGGCCCATTTTCTTCTTCACAAACTGCATTAAGCCCCCGGCCTCTGCGATCTCTAGTATCTCTCGGTAAAAAGGGGTTAAGTTACAGTACACTGAACATCCCCAATTTTCATTTTGACTTTTTTATTGAAGGGGTTAAAATTGTCGTAGTTCTGGAGACTTAAATATGATAACCCTAGATGCCATTGCCCTTGTAGTTACAGTAGTGCTCTCAGTGGCAGGGGCAACTTATACTATTGCAAAAAAATTAGGCGGAATTGAAGAAAAAGTTAACGGACTTGAAAAAAAATTTGATGGACTGGAAAAGAAGGTTGACGCACTTGAACAAAAAATTTTAGATACGAGGTCGGAGTTGAAGGCCGATATTAAAAGATTAGAAGATAGGATATACGATATCTCTAAGTCTTTAGCTAGAATTGAGGCCGAGTTTATAAAGAAATAATTGTCTATTACTTCCCCATCCTCTTCTTCACAAACTGCATTAACCCCCCTGCCTCTATAATCTCTAGTATTTCCTTTGGGAACGGTTCAAAGCTGTAACTCTTTCCTTTTGTGCGGTTTATAATCTTGCCACCCGCCATATCTATGTCTACCTCATCCCCTTCCTGTATGTCCCTTGCGGCCTCTTTGCTCTCGAAGATGGGAAGGCCTATGTTTATGGCGTTTCGGAAGAATATCCTGGCAAAGCTGGCGGCAATTACACCTTTTATGCCGCAGCCCTTCAGGGCTATAGGGGCGTGTTCCCTGGAGGAGCCGCAGCCAAAATTGTCCCCGGCAACAATTACGTCTCCGGGCTTTACTTCTTTTGGGAATTCCGGGCGGGTGTCCTCAAGGCAGTGGGTGGCGAGGGTCTTCGGGTCGGAGGTAACAAGGTATTTGCCCGCTATAAGGTGGTCTGTACTTATATTGTCCCCAAACTTCCAGCATCGGCTCATTGCACTAGGGATTAGGGACTAGGGACTAGGGATTAGTAGAATTTTTTTCTAACCCCTAACCCCTGTTCCCTAGTCCCTTCTCCTCCTCAGTGTTCCCTCAGCGTCGCCTGCATTCGTTGGTGGGCCTGGTGCATAAAGGCCTCGAGGCGGGTCTGTTCGTTAGTCTCTTCCTGGCCGTCAAAGGCCATCTTCAGGATAGGTATCCCGTCGTAATCCTTCTGGAATCTCTCAAGGAGGGCGTTAACTACGGTCCCGGGCATACAGTGGAAGGGTACCATGTTTATAATCCCATCCACGTGCTCTTCGGCATACTCTACCGCCCTACCCATACTCAGTATGGCCTCCCCGCGGAAGCTCGGGTGCAGGTATTTTGAGCCTTTCTTAATAACGGCAGAAGAGGGGGCCTCTCTGAAGAAGTGAGGCACGGTACCCTTAAAGGGCCTTGAGCGCTTGAAGGCCTGCCACCGTTGGATAACATCCATAATAAGCTCTTTCAGGTAGCCTCCCCAATTGCGCTCTCTGATGCAATCTTCCATCCTGCAATAACCAATATAATTGACCCATTCCTCAAGCGGCGGCAGTACCACTTCCCCGCCCAGTTGCTCTATCCTTTTGATGATAAAAGCGTTAGCGTATTGGTTCGCTCTGACGTAGACCTCACCGATAATCCCTATTAAAGGCCTGGGGACGCTTCTATCCACCTTTATCTGGAGGAAGCGGTCTCTGGCCTTCTGTGCTACCCTTAGGAGGTCTTTTCCCTTCTCTACCCACTGTACTGCCATATCTACGTAATACTTATACACGGCATCTGTTTCTCCGGTATTGACCTCGTAGGGGCGAGTATGCCTTAGCAGTCTCTGCAAATAGTCAACCAGGAGGATTCCCTGCCATGCTAGCTGTTTGAAGGCCATGCCCAGAGCTGCGACGTCTTGCTGATAACTCTTGTCCTGGTCAAGACAGACCATGGGTACGTCCTTGAAACCCAGGTCATCCAGTACCATACGGTGGAACTTATTATATTGACCAAAGCGGCATGGGCCGTAAGCAGTGGCCATAAAGAAGGCACTTTTCTTTGGATTAAAATCCTTGCTGGTTACCTTCTTTACTATGTCTCCAGTAGTAAGGATGGCGGGATAACACTCTTTTCCAGATGTGTAGCGTCTGCCTATGTCCAGACTTTCTTTATCTGGCATAGGCAAGGCCTCAGCCTCCACTGCACAAGCCCGCATGGCTGCGGCCAGCACAAACCCATGGTCGTCCATGTAAGGAATAAAGACCTTCCTTTGCTTCGTGATGTTCATCGGTGCAGTTACAGGCGGTACATGAGAAGGTCTTTCTCCCTTCCTGACGTTCCTGAGGCTGTCCAGGAATGCCTCACATCTGGTTATTGCTCCTACATCCGCACTGTGTTCATCAATCTCTATAGTTAACTGAGGCTTACCCCTTAATTCTTTCATGTAATACTTGTGGATAAAGGCATCTGGCCCGCAGCCAAAATTGGTAATGTAAAGAGGATACAACCTCTTATCATCAGCCACGAATCTGGCTG
>JAHFOV010000043.1 GCA_023261505.1 Planctomycetota bacterium | reverse complement strand
CCAGTTTTTTGTAAAGAGACCTATCCTTAAGGACTTCTAATGTGGCAACCCCTGCCGCCATGGCCACGGGGTTACCAGAGAGGGTGCCTGCCTGATAAACAGCACCAAGGGGGGCGACTTTATCCATAATATCGGCCCTGCCTCCATAAGCTCCAACTGGTAATCCTCCACCAATAATCTTTCCCAGTGTAGTAAGGTCAGGGCGTATACCATAAAGTTCTTGTGCCCCCCCTGGGGTGACTCTGAAACCAGTCATGACCTCGTCAAAAATAAGCAAGATGCCATAGGCCCTGGTGAGCTTCCACAAGCCCTCTAGATAGCCAGGCCTTGGGGGGACTACACCCATATTTCCAGCCACAGGCTCCAGGATAATACAGGCTATCTCTCTACCCTTCTCCTTGCAGATGGTCTCTACTGCCTGGAGATTATTGTAAGGTATCACAACTGTAGTATTTACGTAGCATTCAGGAATTCCAGGACTCGTAGGTATTCCCAGTGTGGCTGCGCCAGAACCAGCCTTTATTAGAAGGCTGTCCACATGGCCGTGGTAACAGCCCTCAAACTTTACCACAAGCTCTCGCCCTGTGAATGCCCTTGCCAGGCGAATAGCGCTCATGGTAGCCTCGGTACCAGAGTTTACGAATCTTACTTTTTCTATAGAAGGCATTGCTTCTTTAATTAGCCTGGCAAGTTGAGTTTCTAGCTCGGTGGGGGCACCAAAACTAGTGCCCTTTTCTGCCACGGACTTTACCTTCTGTATTACCTTTGGATGGGCATGCCCCAGGATTAAAGGCCCCCAGGAGCATACATAATCTATATAACTGTTTTCATCTATATCTGTGATTCTGCAGCCAGAACCTGATTTTATGAAGAGGGGGTACCTGCCTACTGGTCCAAAGGCCCTTACCGGGCTGTTGACACCCCCAGGTATGTGTTTTTGCGCCTCTTTAAAGGCCTCTTCCGACCTTTTAGTGCAGAGTTTATTTGTCGCTGCTAACAACTGTTTCTCCAAGGGCAACAAAAGTAGGAAAAATGAGAGTCATAATTGAGACCTCTGAGAAAACTGCACAAATGTCATTCTGAGGGAGTGAAATCCGCCTGAGGCGGATCAGAATGACCTTGACTGCGGTACAGACTTTTGCAGAGTTCTCCTACGTTAAATACTACAATCTACCTTAGATAGACGTACTCTTTTGTTAGCCAGCTTAAAGAATATCCACGGCCTGATTCTGGCGTACGGCTTCGTTTAATTCTTTTAAAAGATTACCGAGGTCAATTGGATGCATACTGGCCGCTGTACCAAGGTTCACGGTCCTGGCAATTGTATTTAACATGATGGGGTTCTTCAGGGGCGTGAAGCCGTGGTTTATCAGTATATCCAGGCACTGGGGATGTTGCTTTACCAGCAGATACACGTTGGTCTCAGGGGTAACTACAGTAATTCTCTCAGCCAGTTCCTTCTCCTGCATGGCCTCCCGCTGGGCTACGGTCTTCCAGACGTTGTACGCAAAGAGGCATAAGGCTGTATATTCAAGGAAGCCACTTAGCCCCATAGGCAGGAAAAGGGCATTCACATGGTAGTCTATAGCCAGGGGCTGACATACAATCCTCAGGGTGTTTCCCAGGTTTAGTAACACAAACGTCCAAAATAAGGCCCTGTAACTATAAAGTTGCGTGCCCAGGCTCATGGGAAGCATCTTTGAGGCGCAGCCTATAATCATCATGCTGATGAAACCCATAAAGATGGTGTGGCGATAGGCCCCAAACATCGCATACGAGACCTCTTTCCCAGTGGTGAACTGATGTAGGTTCATGGTTAACAGTCCTGCCTCTGCCACAAAGAACCAGAACAGTGCTGCCTGTATAAATTTTCTGAACTCTTTCCTCGGTGCCCCCGACTCCAGCTCACCTATTCTGTGGAGTCTCAGGTTATAGAAAAACATTATTACTGCCAGCCCCTCCAGGCACCCTGCCAGGAGGAATACGTTACTGTAGAATGGAACAAGGGGGTAAAGTTCCTTTAGTGTAACACTAGCTACCCTAAAGGCTATGGAAATATTTAACAGAAAGAAAACCCAAAGGTTTACAGTACGGTTAGGCTCCTTTATACCTAAAAAGACAGGGAGCGTCTTGGTAAAGATGCCCAGTATAACCATGCAGGCGAAGCCCATTATCTGGAGGTGAAGGAGAGGTTGTTCAACTATCTTGGGTATGGTGTTGCTTCCTGTCCTTGCAAGATAGACCATCGCGCCAACAAATACTATGGCCTGTAGCAGGAACCAGGCATAGCCAGCAAAGAAATAACCTTCATACACTTCAAAACGCCTGTCCTTTGCTGAACGATAAGTATTGATAAGGATGTATATGACCAAGACTATAGCGAGCGTCTCTAGAAGGCTGCCTAAAATACTCATGGCCCTGAAGGCGGAGTAATCTCCCAGGAGCAGTAAATGACGTGAGAGGAAGACCATGCATATGCCAATAACCATGGGGAAGAAAGACATATGGGCCAGGAGGGCCTTATAAAGCGTGGCGTTCCAGAATCTGGGTAAGGCAAAATAGGATATTCCCATGATGAATAGCCCTACCCATCCATAAACCTGGGTATGCCCATGGGCCTCCATCATAGCTCTAGGCACATTTCCCATACCGCCGTGAAAGGCCATATAGGCAAGTACCCCAGCCCCGTACAGACACCCAGTGGTCAGCGCGAAGGCAACGGCGGCCTTTATGAAAGGAACGTGGATATCCTGTACTTGGAAGGGCGGAGTTGTAACACCAGAAGTAACCCTGGCCCTGTCCACCACCCCCTGGAGCTCTTTAGTCAGCTCTTCAGGCGCCATCTGAAGTGCCATGGCAAAGCAGAATAGCTTCTCGTCAGCCCAGTTCTCCTTTGCCAGCTCTAGAACCCCATACCTCTCAAATACCTTTAAAGTAGCAGGATAACGGTTGGTAACACATCTAAAGGTCATATTATCATTAATCTTTCCATCCTCTTCTGGAGTGGACTTCGCTGGTGGCTCTCTTTTACCAGCATCGTTGGCGCCTTGAATGGTAGTGTCTAACTCTTTGAGCAACTCTTCTAGACTGGTACCGCAACACCGGGTTAGTGTCTCAAGGGTACAATTTATGTTACGGATGGGGTGAAGGTGAAATTTGTGGAATACCTTTATAGTAGACGGGTGAGTCTTTAAGATATTTAAGACCTTACTATCCTTTGTTAGCTCCACAACTTTCCCACCACTTGTGAAGTTTTAGGGTATACAAACTTTTGGAAGGACGAAACTATATCAATCCTTACACAAAGAAGACAACAAACAATCTAACATAAGAGCCTACTACAAGTCAATTGATAATTTCCAGTGCTTTGAACGAGAGTTTGGACGAACAATGTCGGTACGTCAGTTTTCCCTGCCTTGACAATTTTCTTGTGGCTTATATAATCGCCGTAAGCGGTAGCACCGCAGGCGTTAATGGCGGCTTAGCCAAGTGGAAAGGCAACGGTTTGCAAAACCGTAATTCCTGGGTTCGAATCCCAGAGCCGCCTCTTCGCTTCAGGGGTTAGGGATTAGAGGCTAGAGACTAGGGATTAGGGGCTAGAGAAAACTAACCCCTGACCCCTAGTCCCTAGGCATGGGCGAGTGGTGGAATGGCAGACACGAGGGACTTAAAATCCCTTGGGTGAATAGCCCATGTGAGTTCGAGTCTCACCTCGCCCATTATTTAATGTCTTATGGCTGGCCATTAGCTGGTACATTCTGCTGCAATCTCCTAAGTGGTTTGCGGACTTTCTATCTGACTCCCTAGCTACTAAACTACCCAATATCACATCTTATAGCAATAAAAGGCCGATAATTTACAATCTGAAGCTCATTTTTCCTTGACTTTCCATCCAATGGAAGATTTAATTATGGCAGTAAACTTTTTCTGTAAGGTTTTATACTTTTCATCATAAAATTTTTGCAACCAGGATTTCTTTGGAGACTCAGGCAGGTGGGTATCCAAAAGCCAAGTAAATTAAGGGGGGAATACCATCCAAGCGGAGGCTATACGCCAAAAAATCATGGGAGTGGGTAGGGAAGGCTATTAGGGCGCGAGCCTAATAAATTGCGCAGCACAGTTGTTCTTTCGTAATAAGAAAATTGCCATAGACGTGGAGGAAAAAAACATGGGAAAACTGTCTAGAAAACTGCCCCTTATTGTGGGAATAGGTTTTATCTGCCTGTTAGTAGGGCCCTTCAGCGGAATGGGAGTTCCCGCCATGGGAGCTAACGCTGATTACGCACTCCAAGGGAATTACATAGCTAACATGTTACTGAGTGCGAGGATAATTTTTGCCAGGAATCTGGACGTCATTGATACTGAGGGGGCCAAGGTGGGGAAACCACTCCCGGAAAATGCTCCGAGTTACTTTAAGGGTCTTACGCCTGCGATATTTGGCAGGCTCATATCTGATGAGTTTAATATCAGAACTGGTGTTAGTGTAAGACAAACAACCTTAGGTAAGGGAAAGTTCGGAGCCCGGAACATTTACAATAGCCCTGACTCCTGGGAAAAGACGGTGCTTGAAAAATTTACTTCCCGCTCTTACCCAAGGGGAGTAGGCTTTGGGGAGTTTACCACCCTGGAAGGAGACCAAAAGCTGGTCTACCGGTACATGCTACCCCTTTACATCGAGAAGGCCTGCCTTAGGTGTCATGGCGACCCCGCAACTAGTCCCACAGGGGATGGCCTTGACATGACTAGCCACCCGATGGAAGGCTATAAAGAAGGTGAAGTTAGGGGCGGCATAAGCGTGACAATACCTGTCACGGAGCGTCCAGCCTTCCTTGTAAACTCTAAATATGTCCCGACCCTGGAAGAACGCGATAAGCCTTAAAAACGTAGGAACCGTAGACTCATCCCTGTCTGCCTATCATTACTAACTGGTTGGGTCTCGGCCTAGTGTAATTCACAGAGTTGCTTAATGGTCTATACCTCTTTGGACCTTAATCCCATCAGGCTATAACTATGGAGACGTGCACATGTATGTGAAGCCATCGGAAGTAATCGAAGAATGCTTGCAGGCGGCAAAGAAGAAGGCCTCCTTGCCCATAATTGAGATGTTGGTCAAAGGCGCTTTGTCTGGGGCCTTTCTAGGCTTTGCCACCTCACTCGTAATGGTGATACTGGCTCAGGGCCTGCCTCCCTTCGTAGGGGCCGTTGCCTTTCCTGTTGGATTTGTGATGCTGGTGCTGATGGGGTTTGAGCTAGCCACAGGGAATTTTGCCCTGATGCCACAGGCTTTGGCCGCTGGACATGTGGGGAAAGGTCAGATGCTTCGCAACTGGGTGTGGGTCTATTTGGGTAACCTGCTGGGTAGCCTCTTTTACGCCGGCTTATTTTACATAGCGATAACCAACTCCGGCACAAACGATGGTGGGGCAATCGCGGAGCAAACTCGCCTTGCCGCACAGAAAAAGACGCTGGCTTACAGCGCAGTTGGTGCCCTCGGTTGGAACACGGCATTCGTTAAGGGAATGTTATGCAACTGGATGGTGACCATGGGGACTGTGATGGCCTTCGTCTCCCGCTCTACTGGGGGTAAGGTCATTGCAATGTGGATACCTATCACAATCTTCTTTGCCCACGGGTATGAACACTGCGTCGTCAACATGTTCTTAATCCCCTCTGGTATGCTTCTTGGTGCGCCGATTTCGCTAACCGACTGGCTATTCTGGAACCAGCTACCAGTTACTATCGGCAACATTATCAGCGGAGCTATATTCACCGGCCTGGCCCTTTTCTTCGTCCTCCGTGCTAAAAAGAGCGAAGCAGAACAGCTTGAATCTCTCTCTCAAGAAATTACTACTGTTTAAATTGCTATGATAAAGTCATTAACTATAACCTACTTGCCTTACACCAATGCCTAATAGACCCGCAGCCTCGGAGGAAGTTCGCACGGATTATGTTAATCCAACGGAAATACTTGCAGACTGCTTAAAGGCAGCAGAGAAGAAAGCCTTACTGTCCATCCCTGAGATGCTGGTCAAAGGTGCTCTGTCAGGGGTTTTCCTTGGCTTTGCCACCTCACTCGTAATGGTTATACTAGCCCAGGGGCTGCCTCCTATAGCTGGGGCGGCAGCCTTCCCTGTGGGGTTCGTGATACTGGTGCTGCTGGGGCTGGAGCTGGTTACAGGGAACTTTGCCCTGATGCCCCAGGGTTTGGCTGCTGGCCATATTAGTACCGTTCAGCTACTGCGCAACTGGGGGTGGGTCTATTTGGGAAACCTGCTGGGCAGTCTCTTTTATGCCGTCTTGTTTTACCTGGCGATAACCAACTTTGGCACAAACGACGGCGGCGCAATCGGGGAGCAGATTCGCCTCGTCGCAAAGAAAAAGACACTGGCGTACAGTGCTATCGGACACCTTGGGTGGGGCTCGGCAGTGGTTAAGGGGATTCTATGCAACTGGATGGTGACCATAGGGACAATGATGGCTTTTGTCTCCCGCTCCACTGTGGGAAAAGTCGTCGTAATGTGGTTACCTATCATGATTTTCTTTGCACATGGGTATGAACACTGCGTTGTCAACATGTACGTAATTCCCTCTGCTATGTTTCTTGGGGCACCCATAACGATAGCTGATTGGTGGGTCTGGAACCAGATTCCAGTTACCCTGGGTAACATTTTCAGTGGGGCTGTGTTCACCGGCCTGGCCCTCCTTTTTCTCTTTGGTAGTAAAAAGAGCGAAGTGCCAGTTTCTAAATTTAGTATGACGTCCTGCGTAATTGGCTGTTTTTTGTTGCTAGGCGTCATTATTTTTAGTGTAACCGTTTGGTCCGAAACGCCAAAGCATCAACTAGAAGAAGGTTTGATTGCACCATTGGGCACTTTTTTGCCTGTGTATCTTATTATATTTGCAGTTGCCCTGATAGTAACCAGCCTGGTAGCAATTATTTTTGGTTCTTTAGGTATAATGCAGATTCTAGGCAAGCCAGACCAGCTCCGAGGAAAAGCCCTGGCCGCTTCAGGCATCATAATGAGCATCCTGACAATTATACCACCTGCCACTAAACTGCCGTCTTTTGTAAGAAACACATTGGAAAGACAGGATTTAGAAGAAATTGGAATATTTAAGCTTGTAAGGCCAGGTATCTTCGAGATTATTTTTGAGCCTGAGAACGGTGCCGCCTACTCAATGGGCATGGGTTTTCAAACCAAATATGGAATAGTTACCTGCCGGCATATGCTTGATGAGGTAAAAGATGTCAATCAGTTAAAATTTGCTGACGCTTTTAGGGTAGTAAAACCATTCGACAAGGGATGGATATTCGACAGAGACAAAGAACTAGATCTAGCAATAATTCCTCAAATGACTAAAGGCACACAAATATTGGAGTTAGCTGATACCGCACCAAAAGTTGGAGACCCCGTTTTATATGTGAGCCCGCCAGTAAACGGTGATGAGTATCTCCCGGTCCAGGGAAAAATAAAAACCGTTTATAGGGAACCAAAGTCTAACGTCTCTTATCTCATAATAGAAACTGCTAGCCCGGCAGTAGTTGGAAGTCCAGTTATTGATAACAGGGGCAAGGTAGTGGGGTTATTTGTGGCAACAGCTATTGGTGAAGGCTTAGCTATATCTGTTAGGAACGATTTCTTAAAGGATGAATTTGCACTCGCCTCCCTTTGATTCTTATTTTTCAATGAGGTTCCCCCTTTCCCCCTCCTTTGTAAGGAGGGAGTTGAAAAATTATTATTCTACCTCCCCTTCTCCCCTCCTTTTGAAGGAGGGAAGTTGAAAAATCATTATTCTACCTCCCCTTCTCCCCTCCTTTTGAAGGAGGGGAAAAAGGGGTGGTAAATTTAAACAAGTTTCATATTTTTTCTCTTTGTAAAAACCGGCCTGACCTTTCCTGGCACACTCAAAAATAGGTCACAAAAGGTTGAAAGGCAAGTTTTCAATCAACTGTTACACTGAACCCTTCCGCACTGCTCCCCATAGATGAAAAATTTATCCCAAAAGTAAAACCTTGAAAACAGGCTGAATAACTGGTAACATTTTTCTGTCGGTTAAAATCTCTTAATGAATAGCCCGGACGTAAACAACTGGCTAGCTGAAGCGACATTTTTGTACGAGGAAGGCAGATTATGTTAAGGCATTTCACACTCGAGTATTGGGTAGGCGAGGGTTGGTATGTTGGCAGGCTGAAGGAAGTTCCAGGCGTATTCAGCCAGGGGGAATCTCTTCAAGCATTGGAGGAAAACATCCGCGAAGCTTATCAGCTAATGCTCGAAGAGGAAGAGGTTTTGCCGTATGCTGGAGTCCAGACTAAAGACATCGCCGTAGAGGTGTGAAACGGCACGAACTTATCCGTGAACTTATAGATGCAGGGTGTTATTTGAAGCGTCACGGCAAGAAGCACGACATATATGCGAATCCCAAAAACGGGAAAAAAGCACCGTTCCTCGTCACTCAGAAATCAAAGAAAGCCTTTGTGAATTGATCGGAAAACAGCTTGGACTTAAATGATCTGGTATCCGACAGCAAGTTGGAGGAATTGATTGATGTTTTGTTGTAATCTGGAGCCAGCTCAACGCTGGAGAAGGATACTATTCGGGTTACTGCTTTTGGCGCTGGCCTACGGCGCTTACACTTATTCCTACGGGAAGTTGTTTTATTGGGGGCTCGGCCTCGGCGGAGTATTTGTACTGTTTGAAGGCCTAAAGGGGTGGTGCGCATTAAAGGCCCTCGGCTTCAGGATACCTTTTTAGGGAGGGACATTGTTACAATGAACGGAGACATGCTTGACGCCAGGACGCCAAGCTCTTATGAATCAACACAAGATACCCTGGGTCTCGTCCCCATGACAAAGACCGGGAGCATGGTTAGCAGCAAGGTTGAGTGCCTTACAGAGGCTGATTTTGCTGCCCTTTTAAAAATAGCTCAGGGGCATGAGGAGCTTGGAAATAACATTGTCCTGGCAGAGACTCAGGGTGAGGTGCGTCTCTTCTGGCACAATGACATTGGCGACAGCGTCTGCTGGCGATTCTTCGGGAAAAAGAGGGAGGCAGTGAAGAATGCCATCCTTGCAGACATTCAATCCTTCAAAAAAATGACATCTGGTAAGGGAGGTCTGTTCTAGTTTCCAAGTCCGCCTGAGGCGGACTACAAACCTGGCTCAAAATAACGGCCGAATCCGCCTGAGGCGGACTACGAAATTCGTGCTTTACCTGCCCCCATCCAGCAGAATTAAATAGGGACTTACTAAGCGAACCCCATTAAGGAAGAACGGGGACAGGATTATGGCAACTCTTTACCCTTTAAAATTTAAGAGCATTTTTAAGGAGACCCCCTGGGGAGGAAATCGCCTCGGTAAGACCTTCGGCAAGGATATACCCAGTGGAGTAAAAATCGGCGAGTCCTGGGAAGTCGTTGATAGAGAGGAGGCCAATAGCCTTATCCTTAACGGTCCTTATCAGGGAGAAACCCTACGGAAGTTGATGGTAGAGCGACCTGGTGAACTACTTGGAGCCTCAAGGAGCAGGCATGCCAGGTTCCCTTTGCTGGTGAAGTTTATTGACGTAACTGGCAGGCTCTCCCTCCAGGTTCACCCGAACGATGTCTATGCAAAAGCCAGAGAAAATGATGAGGGAAAGGTAGAGGCCTGGTATGTAGTTCAGGCCGAACCGGGTTCATGGGTAGTATGTGGACTCAAGGCCGGTGTCTCTCTAGAATTCTTTGAAAAGTGTCTTGAAGGAGGAGGCAAAGATAAAATAGAGTCGTGTTTAAACTTCCTTACCGTAAAATCAGGGGATATAATCTTCATTCCCCCAGGCACACCCCATACTGCTGGTGATGGGCTGACGTTATTGGAGGTCCAACAAAATTCAGATATAACTTACAGGATGTACGATTGGAACAGTAACCGCCCCATACACCTTAAAAAGGCCATGGAAGTGATGAAATTCATTTCAGCTCAAGAAAAAGAACGTAGGGACAGACCTTCAGGCCTGTCCGTTACAGATAAAGTCAAAGTCTTGTCCCTTCTGGAGTGTGACAAGTTTATTATGGAATCCGTTGAAACAGACGAAGCTTACACCAGGAAAATCTCAGGTTTCCATATTCTCACTTTCATAAATGGCAATTGTGATATATATTATGGTAAAGGAGAAGGGCTGGAAGCTAATGCTGGAGACAACGTACTTATACCAGCCATCTTAGAAAGCTATAAGATTCAACCAAAGAGCGTCTGTAAAATACTAACGACTTATTTACCTGAATTAGGGTAGCCCCAGGTTGTAGCCGCAGGCTTTAGCCTGCGTTATACGCACCCTAAAGGGTGCGGCTACATGGGCGGAATAATATATGATGATACGCCTTCAAAAACTACTGGCTGAAGCAGGATTCGGCTCCCGTAGGGAGTGCGAGAGACTCATAGCAAATGGCTATGTTGCCGTGGATGGGAATATAGTTACGGAAATGGGCCGTCTGGCAGACCCTCAAAGTCAAATAATAGAATGTAAAGGTGTCCGAGTAAAAGTGCAGCCAAAGGTCTATTACCTCCTCAATAAGCCCAAGGGTTATGTATGCACTAATCTTGACGAGCTGGACCGGCCAAGGGCTATTGACCTCATTCCTGGTATAGCCCAAAGGGTTTACTGTGTGGGCAGGCTGGATGTCGACAGTGAGGGCCTTATTATCCTGACCAACGACGGAGAGTTCACCAACTTCCTTACACACCCCAGATATGGCGTTGCTAAGACCTATCTGGTAGAGTTGAATGCCAGGATAAAGGAGGAAGACCTGGAGAAGCTTCGCAAAGGGGTATGGCTTTCAGGGGGAAAGACGGCCCCAGCCAGAGTAAAGGTACTCCGTAGAGGTTCCAACAACACCTGGCTTGAGATAACCCTCAAGGAGGGACGCAACAGAGAGGTGCGGAGGATTCTTGTCAGATTGGGTTATAAGGTTAGAATATTAAGGAGAATCCGCATAGGCTGGCTGGAGGACCCAAGGTTAAAAACAGGCAGATTTCGCCGCCTTGCCTCAGGAGAGGTTGCCAGATTCTATTCAACGACAAAGGGGAAAAAAAGGGGCCAGGGATTAGGGGTTAGTGACCAGCAATCTTCTTTCTCTAATCCCTATCCCCTAGCCCCTAAGCCCTAATTAAAGGAGGAGTATGACACAGTTACTCAAGGCCGGACAGGGTATCATCACCCAGGAGATGCGTCAGGTAGCCGAGGAGGAGGGATGCAGTGTAGAGACCCTCAGGCAGAGCCTGGCAGAAGGCAAGCTGGTCTTACCCTGCAATCGCCTTAGAAAGGCCAAGAAGGTATGCGGAATCGGCCTGGGATTGAAAACCAAGGTCAATGCCAATATTGGTACCTCTGTGGACTATCCATCTGAGGAAGAAGAACTGAAAAAGCTTAAGGCGGCAGAGGAGGCTGGTGCAGATGCTGTTATGGACCTCAGCACCGGCGGGGACCTGAGAGAAGTGCGACAAAGAATCATGGAGGCGGCCAGTATTACTGTGGGCAGTGTGCCTATTTATGAGGCCGCAGTGAAGGCCAACCAGCGGGGACGCTCCATAAGGGCAATGACAGCCAAAGATATGCTGGAGGCAGTAGTAAAGCACTGCCAGGACGGTGTGGACTTTATTACCGTCCATTGTGGTGCCACTTATGGGGTACTAAAACTCCTTAAGGAATCTCCAAGGGTCTGCGGCGTAGTAAGCAGGGGAGGGGCATTTCTGGTGGAGTGGATGAGTGCCCATGGAAAGGAGAATCCGCTTTACGAACAGTTCGATGAAATCCTGTCGGTAGCCAGAGAGTACGATGTTACGCTGAGCCTTGGGGACGCTATGAGGCCAGGTGCGCTGGCCGATGCCTTTGACAGGGTGCAGGTGTACGAACTCAATATTCTTGCAGAGTTATGCCAGCGGGCCTGGGCAAAAGGTGTACAGGTTATCGTAGAGGGCCCTGGGCATGTTCCCATACACCAGATAGCCGCCCAGGTAAGGCTCCAGAAAGAACTATGCAAGGGGGCACCTTTTTATGTGTTGGGACCTATCGTTACTGATGTGGCCCCCGGGCATGACCATATCACCTCTGCTATAGGTGGGGCTATTGCCGCAAGTGCCGGGGCAGACTTCCTCTGCTACGTTACCCCTACGGAGCACCTGGCCCTTCCTACGGTTCAGGATGTAAGAGAAGGTGTAATAGCAGCCAGAATCGCAGCCCATGCCGCTGATATTGCCAAAGGCATCCCATCCGCCTGGCAGTGGGACAAAGAAATGTCTACAAAGCGAAGAAATAGGGATTGGGAAGGACAGTTTGCCACCTGCATAGACGAGAACAAGGCCAGGAGCATCCGCGCCTCAAGGCCCTCCACAGACGATGTTTGCTCCATGTGTGGGCAGTACTGCGTCTTCAAAGTAGTAGATAACGGGAGTAACTCCAATGCACACTAAACCTGTTCTCATCCTTAAACACATTGATATTGAAGGGCCTGGCACCCTGGGAGAATTCCTGCAGAAACATCACCTACGCTCTCAAACTTGTGGTCTTTATAAAGTCAATAATTCTCCAGAGAAACCAGGTGACTATTCGGCAATAATCTCTCTTGGTGGCCCCATGAACGTTTATGAAGAGGACCGTTATCCCTTCCTGAGATGGGAGAATGACTTCCTGCAGAAGGCTATAAAAGAGGATGTGCCTCTGCTGGGCATCTGCCTTGGCGCACAGCTTATTGCTAAGGCGGCAGGGGCAAGGGTGAGCAAAAATCCCGTCAAGGAAATAGGGTGGTCTGATGTCTCCCTCACCGACGAGGGTATTAGGGACCCCGTCTTAAAGAGTTTGGGTAGCAAACTTCGTGTCTTCCAGTGGCATGGGGACACCTTTGAAATACCGAAGGAGGGAACACATCTGGCCACTTCCCCCCTTTGCACGAATCAGGCCTTTAGGGTTAATCAGAGGGCTTATGGACTCCAGTTCCACCTGGAGGTAGACCCAGGAATGATAGCCCTGTGGGCCGAGGCCTACAGAGAGGAACTTGCATCCCTTAACGGCCCTATAGACCCTGAGAAGTTGTTATGGGAGGCCCGCACCCACCACAAACAATACCACGCCCAGGCAACAACCTTTTACAAGAACTTCTTCAAACTCGCCCAACTGATTTCTTGAAGAGTAGCTCTCACCTCTATCAGGTGATTATTCTAATTTAGAGTTTTCCAACCCAATCACCTTTTGAGGAGTCCAGACAGAAAAAATCCCCCTAAATCTCCTTTTTCTAAAGGGGGACTAAGGGGGATTAATTTAATCTAAATTGGCTCACGCATGTCCTTTTAAAGTTATTACACCTCCCCTTCCCCCCAGGTCTTTTATCTCCACCTTCACCGGCAGGAATTTCTTTATTACTTCCAGATTGGTCTGGAGGTGCATGGTTATTTTTGGGGTGACGAACCTGGAGTTGCCTTTTGCTAAGGATAGTGGGAGGACTATCTGGTCGGCAAGGTGCTCATCAAAGACGCCGTCGGTCTTCAGGAATTCAAAAAAGGCATCGCAGGCCTCATCGGCCACCTTTTCAGCACGCTTGCCTATCTCGCCAAGGCCATAGTAACAGCAACGGGAGTTTTCAAACTCACCCAGGAGGAGTAACATAGTACCCTTACCCACAGCAGGCATTTCCAGTAGCTCTATCTCGTAAGGGGCGATCCGCCGGGTGGCTCCTACTCTTTCCGCGCTTTCTACGTTAGAAATATAGTGGGCTAAACTTTGGGCAAGTCTCTTTTCGGCCTGAGCCTTTTGTCTTTCTGCTATATTAATGGGCAGATTGGCTACGGCAGAGATTCCCTTTACCCTAACTAATTCTCCCCTCTGCTCTAGTATCAATGGCTTGATTTCCCTGAATGGTTTTATAAGCGCTGTAAGTGCTCCACCTCCCCTGGGGTAAAACCCTGCCCTGGGCATTCCTAGTCCTACCTCGACACCGATTAGACGCAAATATTCTTGCCATTGTAGCTTCAGGTAGTGGAAACAGGGGCTCCAGGGGACGTGGGTTCCTCCAGTGATTTCTACTCGGGAAGGTTCAGGCGCATGTGCGAGCGGTAGAAAAAGGGTCTGAAGGACTAAAGAGACGGAGCCAGCAGTGCCAATATCAAAATGATAGTCTCCAGGCTGGATTTTCCCTGGCCAGAAGGTGAGGGTGGAAGAGCCTACTTCTGCCCCTAACGTCTCGGCCTGGCAGATTTTGGCCAGGGCTTTTACTGCTTGAAGGTGCTGGGGTCTGAGCCCGGGGTTTTTTCTTTTAGCACGGATATTGTAGATTTCAAAGGGTGTGCCCGTCAGGGCAGAGAGGGTGAGGGATGTCCTGAGTATCTGACCTCCACCCTCTCCGAAAGAGCCATCAATGCGTAACAAAGACATAGGGACTAGGGATTAGGGGCTAGGGATTAGGGAAGAAAGTTGGTTTGTCCCTAACCTCTAACCCCTAACCCCTGGCCCCTGACTTTATATCTCACATACCCCTCTCTCTTCACACTTCTTCCTGGCCTCTTCTTCAAGGGCTGAAAGTTTTTGTTCTTTTTTCTCTGTTTTTTCCTTAGCCTTGCTTTCCCTCTTAGAGGCCTTTGAAGCTAATTTCGTCTCTATTGTTTTAAGATACTCCTCAAAGGCTGCGGCCTTTTGGGGAATTTCTATCCTTAGCCTTTCCAGCTTCTCTCTGAGACTGGCTAACCTGGCTTCTTCCTTTTTCCTGAGCGATGAAAGCTTTTCCTCTACCTTTGCCTTCATCACTTCCAGTTTGGCCCTTGCTTTTTCCAGTTTTATCTTCGTGGTTTCGCTCCCTCTAAATCTGAATAAGTAATAACCTACATAGTGAGACTTCTGCAAAATCGTACGTGTAATGTAGCCGCACCCTTTATGGGTGCGTATAGCTACCCTTAAATTGACCGATTAGAGTACTTTTGCAGAGCTCCCATAGTGTTAAGTGGCCTATAAGAGCCGCCGCTATAGTACCACATTCCGTAATTGCCGAAGACGTTCACAATGCAAGCCATTGTGTTTCCTCCTTTATTTAAGAATTACCGTATAGAATATCCTCACTTCTTAAGCAAACAAGCAAAATGGTCTAATTTAAGCTAGCTGAACCTTGACCCTACTTTCAGTTATTCCACCTTCAGTGTTAACCGTCCTCCATAAGGTTCACGGCCGGCTTCTAGAGCGAAGGCCTCAATCACAGCCTCACCTTTCTTTTGGGCACGAAAACATAGTTCTTTTTCTTTAAAAAACAACTCCCCTCCTTTTGCAAAGAATTTGTAGTAGCCATCCTCACCCAGTCGCCAGGGCAGGGAAAAGCTAATCCCCACCTCTTGTTCAACGTTCACCTGTTCGCTCTGGGGTGTCAAGGTCAATATAAACCTTTCCACTTTTGGCTTTTCCATCATGCGTGAGTCAAACTTGTACGTCCAGCTAAGGACGTCTACCATTTTCTTTCCAAAACTGCATACGCTGAGGCAAAGGTTACCTCTTAACCAAAAAGCAGCCGGCGGTATCCCCTCAGGATGCACAAAGGATACCTCTCCCAGGTCATCTGGGCCTTTCGGCAGAAGTTCTAGCTGGTTATTGGCAAGTATTTGGATTAGGCATTCCTGGGCATGTGTACGGGAAAAAGTCTCGTACACATCAATCAGTACCCTAGAGTTCTTATCCTCGGGGTTGTCCCAGACAGTGCGTATGATTCGTCGGTCATCAGCTTCAGTCAACAATTCTTTGCTTGCTCGTTTCCACCCAAGGCAATCTTCTTCCCAGGGGATGAAGTTCTTGAGCAATATTGATATTTCTCTTCCAGGTCTTTTACGTTTTTTACCCCAGGACGAGAAGTTGTATTTCTCTTTGATTTCTTCGTACATTGTTCCCTCCTATGCTACCTGTCGCCGCCGTGGAACATTTTCTAGAGTACAGGGATTGCTTTCCACCAGGCGGTAGCGGTAATCATTTGGGTCATTTTGTCCAAACTTCATCTTAATAGGCAAATGAGCGATGTGAACCAGATCGTTATAATTGTTGTCCATATCTAGTTGCAAACACCCGTCGTAAACATGCTCGTTTTGCCCAATGGCATGCAACCAGGCCACCTCGTGCCAGCCCCAGCTCCAATTTTTCCAATCCAATTCCACTGCCGCATTTCCGCCAATTCCCAGGATTTTCCTCGTGTTTAAGCTTTGCATGACCCCTTCCCACAAATCACAGCCCAGCAGGTTAGACAGGGTTGTAACAGCGTCCGCACAATCCCTGCAGTTCAACTGAAATGGATTCCCTGCCTTTAACTGACCGAGAAAGGAGGATAGAAAGTAAGGGCTCGAACCAAAAAAGGTAATCGGGTTATATGAAAGGAGCGAGTTAGCGTTGAGGCCCTCCGTAATCTTCCTGGCAGCCATCCCCTTGGTGGTTGCACCGAGTGCCCAGGCGCAAGCTACTTCAAGAGCATCTACCCATGGAAGCTGGGTGTTTTCCATCCCTCCGCTCATGACCTGTTGCTGCCACGGGCCAGCAGGGATGTCCAGCACCAGATAGACCTTGTGGTCTGTAGTCCCAAAGTCCACCCACTGATTCCCTTGCTTGAACTGCCATTTCCAGGTAGTAGTGTGAATACCCACCCCTGACTGTTTAAGTCGATGGTTGACTAGCTCAAATTCTTCCAGTCCAGAGTTTCCCTGGGCATTAAAGGCCACGTCCTTTTCTTTGACATTCCCCAAGACATTACCGAAGATAGCCTGCAAAATAAGGAGAAGCCAGTAAACCAACCACCCTAAGCAACCACTTGGCTCTGGAGGCGGCATATAAGCATCTATTGCTCTAATCTTAAGGGTGCCCTTTTCGGGACCGTTTGAGAATTTTGCCTTAATCCTTACAATATTCCCCAACGCATTCACCGCATAGGCTGCTGGTTGCGAAGGTTGTCCTTCTCGCCATTCCGGTGCCTGAATTAAAGTCCCGATTGTCTGATTTTTTCGGATGTTCAGGGCATCGGCTGTGGCAGAGTTTTGGTCATAATTAAAATGGACCTCTTTTACTTTGACCATAATCTCCCTCCTCTTTGAATCTTGATGTAAAAGTTCATTGTCGGGTTACCAGCATGTCGGTCAATTCTTGGGTTGCTTAAATAGCCATGTGATTTGCAAAGAAGCATAGCGAACACGGTGTCTCATGTTAGGTGAATGTTTTGCTTGAAGCTTTCTAAATAATATGATAATGATATATTTGAGATATAAAAAGCATAGTTCTTTATAACTCAAGTTGTTCTGTCTGCTTAACTGCCTTTACTTGGTGGCCTAATTTATATTAGTTCCTCCAAAGAGGTCTTTATTTCCTTCAGCTCCTCGTCAGTCAGCCCCCATATCCTAGCCGCAATTCCATCAATCTCTGATTCAATATCTGACGTATCACCTTCTCTAGCGGCCACCTCGTGGGCCTTTTCTGAAAGTTCGGCAAGGCAGAGGTGCAGCTTATCCTTGGGGTCGAATTTAGGGATGCGGATGTTTTCAAGGACGTGGGTAGAAATTTGCGTACTAACAACATAAATATTAACGATGTATTGGCTTATGGTAGAATTTAGAATACCGCAAACGTAAGAAGCCTCTGTTTTTGTTTTAAATGGAATAGTAATTAACCTGTGGTCTGGAATAATTAGCTTTTGTCCAAGATACGAATTATTTAAGTTAGATATTACAGCACAGGTAAAATCTTCACATATATATCTCCACACCACCTTATACGTGGCAAAGGTGTAGTCACCCACGTCAAACATAGAATAGAATGGGCCAGTTTCTACAATCTGTCCGTTACTATTTTTTCGGGTGAAGTAGCGTCTAAGTGCTGCCCTTTCCCTTAGCACTCCTTCAAATCTTTTTAGGTACATATAGGTCTTGGGATATTGGGTCTTCATCCTATCTTCTTCAATTCCTCGGCGTTTTATTGGATCCTGAGCCATGATGATATAAGCTAAAGGTTCAGCCTTCCATCTCCTTACATCCCTTCCCCGCAAAAGTGGATAGAGTAAATCTGGTTCGATGGCAGCCTGTATGCTTTCTACCTCCCTCTTTGCCCCCTCGGTGATGTTTGAAACTATTACAAGACTGTCTGGTCTTCTATCAATAATTTCAACCCAATAGACAGCATTTGCACCACCAGAGTTCACACCCTCATGGGCAACATAATCTGATTGTCCTATTACTTTCCTTACCGCCCTTAATGCCTTTGGCCTTCCTGTAATCCAGGGGGAGGTTAGGTCATTCTCATTTACCGGTTCAGCTACAAATTGCATCCTCTCTGTCATCTCAAGGGCGTCATCAAGAGTGGCATCTAAAGGGATGGACTTTCCTTTAGCCGTCTTCCTCCAGTAAAGATAAGAAGGCATCGGGTATTTCATTGATTTACCCTTTTGGAGGATTACAATGCTGGTTCTATTGGATGCACCTTCAAAGGGGTTGAGTTCTACCATGTCGTCAACATGTACAGCCTGAACGGCCGGTCCCTTCTTCCCAAGTTGTAGCCCCCTGAATCCCTGGCCAGCCCCGGCGGTCTTGAAGACCGATTGAGTAATCAAAAACCCAAGCTTGCCACCCCTTTTGAGATACTTATCCATTGCCACATAGGTCATTATCATTGATATGTCCTTTTTGCCCTTACCGAGAATGGTGTCCATCCCACCGTGAGGGAAAAGACCGTACTTAACCCAGAGGGGCTTGATTTCAAGTCTGTATTGCTCTGGCAGGCTCTCCCAGTTCACCCAGGGGGGATTGCCTGCAATGTAATCAAACTCACCTGCAAAGAGTGGGGCGAAGGCGTTTTTTATAATCCTTGCCCAGATGCCGTTTATGCCTCGCCTTTCAAGGTTTTTTAGTTTTTCATATAGACCAAAGACTAATTCTATATCCTTTGCATCCTGTTCAGGATTCAAGGGGAGTTTTTGACAGAGGCTTTCAATGAACTGTTCTTTGTTAAGGTTCAATTTCACTGACTCTTCAAGGAGGTTTGATAGGGTGTCTATATACTGGGACTGGACAAGGCTCTTGGGTACAGAGAATGGACCGACAGCGGTATTGAAGTGTAATGCCCCTAACACACCTTTGGTCTTATCGTAAAGGTCTTCTGTAGTAGCCTCCTGCGGGGTAATAATGGAATCGCAGAGGTACACAGGGATATTTACCTCTCCTTTTCTATGCTGAAGGAGGTCGCCCAGGGCCAGGAGATAGTTTGTCCTTGCAGAGATTACAGCAAGGGGGTTGAGGTCAAAGCCCATTACGTTTGACAGTATTTTCTCAAGCACTTGAGACTCGGGTAGTGCATTTTCCCAGGCAAATTCCCGAATTTTTTTGATAGTTATAACAAGAAATGTGCCTGAGCCACAGGCTGGATCTAACACACGTTTGTTGGGGTCTCCCTTAAATTTACCAGCCTCAAGCATGTTCAGGACACGTTCAGCGAGCCAGTCAGGGGTATAGTATTCCCCAAGGTTATGCCTTAATTGCCTCGGCATGAGTTGCTGGTAGAGTTTCTTAAGGAGGTCACGAGTGGTATCGGGGTCAACATCAAGTGTCACGAGAGAATAGTTAGCAAGTGTAGCGAGGAGGGTCTTAAAAGCCTGGTATATGTTATCGTCCCAGACGTCCAGATACCAGGAGAAGAAGTCTCCTTCCAGGAAATTGCTTATACCCAATTCCTTGAACATACCCCCTTCTTCCATTTTTCTTAAGTAGGTCTTGAGTTCATTGCTTGCAAGGGTGGCGGACTGTCTTAGGTCTGTTCCAAGTTTAGGCATCATGTAATGCGAGGCAACCTGTACGGCAAGTAGCTTAATGAAGGTGGCATAATAAGTGTGGAGACAAAAGAAAAAGGAGAAAGGTTGGAGTTTCTGCTCGGTTATTCCAAAATTTTTGGTAAAAGACTCTATTTTAAGTCTTGATGCCTCTTCGTAATCGCAGACCTCACTGAATTGTAAAGACCACTGTTCAAAAAGGGTCTTGACCTTTGGATTGGTAGTTGAGCATAGGGCTGGGGAGAGACTGGATACCGCCTTTCTGGAGACATCGGTATTTTCCCCAAAATCTTTGATGAGGTTTTCAGGGATGAGGGCAAGTTCAGTGGATAGGGAGAATAAGAGCTTTAAGAAATGCTCTGTAGAGTAAACTTCTACCTTTAATGGTGAATCTATATGCCACAGACCTTCTTTAAAGCGGACAAAGATAAAATAATTTCCATCAAGAACTACTCCGACGAGGCGCTCGGGCTTGTGCCTATCCTTTTTTACTAAACCCTCCACATAATCTTTCACCTGGCCGATAGCATGTTGATTGGTTCTGTAGGTATTACTTGGCCTTAAGGACATTGGATGCTTATATTCAATAATAACTCGATTATAGACGGCGTCGGCTTTGCCATTTATTATGGTATATTCTTCTCGCAAGTTTAGGGTGAGGTTGACTTTTGTGGCAACCTGTTCTATGAGGGGAGTAATCTTAGTTCTGAACTCAGCCTCGTTGCTGGATTGGGTGGCAGCATTTTGAATCTCTCTTGAGAGGCCAGGGGCTATAGATTTTACTTCCTTTTGAATCTCCATCTGTCTAGGAGTTTATACTGGTTTCTTCTTTGTTTTGGCTTTGTGTGTCAAGTATATTATTACCATTTGGAATATTTAGTTATGCTCCAAATTGGCATACATGAAATATTTCATTTGTACACTCCCTAGAGGGAAGA
>JAHFOV010000097.1 GCA_023261505.1 Planctomycetota bacterium | reverse complement strand
GAAAAGGGATGAAAGGGATACCTCCCGAGAAGCGTCACCCTTGAAGATGGGAGAGGATTTTATATACCTTGATACTACCGGCCTTACAGTAGACGAGGTGGTGGAAGCCCTTTTGAAAAAGATTTGAAGAAAAATCAGCAGTCAGTCTGAAAGCTGACTGCTTGCAAATAAGTGCCCATGTAAGTAGAATATGATTTTAAAAGAAGTATTAAGGGCTCTTTGGTATGGTTTACTTCGTATCGCGGCTCAGCCTTTATTTTGTGCCCTGTTGAGATACAGGGCCTACGGTAGGGAAAACATACCTCGCAGTGGTGGAGTGCTCATCGTAAGTAATCACCAGAGCTATATGGACCCCTTGCTGATTGGGCTAGGATTGCCACGCCAGATACATATTATGGCGAGGAAGTCCCTTTTTTATAAAAGTATACTATTCAGGTGGTTTATAGAGTCTTTGAACGCCTTCCCATTAAAAGGGGGAGGCACGGATGGTGGCGGCCTTAAGGAGGCCGTAAAAAGGTTAGTATCGGGAAATATTGTATTAATCTTCCCTGAGGGTACTAGAACTTGGGATGGCTCTATAGGGGAACTTCACCCTGGGGTAGGGTTGATAGCCCAGAGGTCAGGCGTCCCAATAGTACCAGTGGTAATCCAAGGGGCCTACGAGGCCTGGCCGAGGAGCAGAAAACTCTTCAGGCTCAGGCCAATAAAAGTGGTCTTTGGTTCGCCGATTTACTGGAATGGGCCAGAAAGAGAGCTTTCTCAGAGGTTGAGACAAGAGATGCTAGATTTACAGGCCCCTTTGCGGTGAAACTTGTCCCAACCTTTTAAGGCTTCGGCCGTGAGCTCAGCCGAACGGTTTCAAGTAACTTAGAATTTAAGGAAGGAGTTAAATGCCAAGGACAGACGTGTTAAGAAAATTTGAAATTAACAAAGAAGAGATTACCAGGGAAGTGGAGCAGGCCCTGGGAACCAAGATGCCTGAGGAGATAGAGAAGCTCCACACTGAATCTATCAAATCCTTTGAGGTGGGTTCAATACTGAAAGGGAGGGTGCTAGCAGTAACTCCCACAGAAATAATAGTGGATGGGGGTTACAAATCAGAAGGGACAGTGCCTGCAGAAGAGTTCGAAGACCCCTCCGAGATAAGGGTGGGGGACGAAATAGAGGTACTTCTGGAGGCTGTAGAGGATGATTCTGGGCTGATAAGGCTTTCCAAACGTAAAGCAGACCGCATCAGGGGCTGGGAAAGGTTAGTTAGCCAGTATAAAGAAGGGGATGTGGTTAGAGGCCGTGTTATACGCAAGATAAAAGGTGGGCTCCTGGTAGACCTTGGCATACCCGTCTTCCTACCGGCTTCTCAAATAGATGTCAAACCTCCGGGGGATATAGGAGAGTACATAGGTAAGGAAGTGACCTGTAAAATCCTCAAGATAGACGAGTCCAGGCAAAACATTGTGGTCTCCCGTAGGAAGCTCCTGGAAGAGGAAAGGGAGAAACAAAAACAGCAACTGCTGGCAGAAATCAAGGTGGGCGAGGTAAGAAAGGGCATTGTAAAGAATATTGCAGATTTTGGGGCCTTTATAGACCTGGGGGGTTTGGACGGGCTGCTTCACATCACCGATATGAGCTGGGGAAGGATTAACCACCCCTCAGAGCTCCTGAGAATAGGACAGGAGACAGAGGTAAAGGTCCTGGATGTAGATAAGGAAAAAGAGAAAATAGCCCTCGGACTGAAACAGAAGATGGAAAGCCCGTGGGAAAAAATAGAAGAAAAATATCCCCAAGGGACCAGAACCACTGGACAGGTTGTAAACATTATGCCCTACGGTGCTTTCGTCAAGCTAGAGGATGGCATTGAAGGACTGGTGCATATCTCTGAAATGTCCTGGACTAGGAGGGTAAATCAGCCCTCAGAGATGGTCTCCATCGGAGACACGGTAGAAGTGGTGATACTCAAGGTTAACAAAGAAAAGCAGGAAATATCCCTTAGTATGAAGCAAGTGGAGGCCAACCCCTGGGATGTAATTGAAGAAAAATATCCCCCTGGAACAAAGGTAAAAGGAAAGATAAGAAATCTCACCAGCTATGGGGTCTTCGTTGAGATTGAGGAAGGTATAGACGGGCTACTGCATATCTCGGATATCTCCTGGTCTAAAAAGGTCACCCACCCCTCCGAGGTCTTCAAAAAGGGAGAAACAATAGAGGCAGTAGTACTCTCAGTAGATAAGGAAAAAAAACGTTTGGCCCTCGGGACAAAACAACTTTTAGAAGACCCCTGGGAGAAGGGGGTAGCAGCGAAATACAACGTAGGAGACATAGTAAAAGGTAGAGTGACAAAGCTTACCAACTTTGGCGCATTTGTAGAGCTTGAAGCTGGCGTAGAGGGCCTCCTTCACATCTCAGAACTTGCCGATAAGAAGGTTGCAGACCCCAAAGATATAGTCTCCGAAGGTCAGGAACTTGAGGTAAAGATTATAAAGCTGGATGTAGTACAGAGGAAGCTGGGCCTTAGCCTTAAGCAAGCACCCAATCGCGGTACCTTGCAAGAGGTGGAAAAGGCTTAATCCTCCTTTGACAAATCTGAGGTCTAACTATGCATAGAATCGAATCAGACCTCCAAACTTATCTGAAAGAGATGAGTAAGGTCAGGCGGAGACTTACTGCAGAAGAAGAGCTAGCCATAGCCCGCAGGATTATTGAAGGAGATCAGGAGGCCAGGAAGCGCCTTATAGAGGCAAATCTGCCCCTGGTTGTAAGCATAGCCAAACACTACCGCTATTGTGGCCTCTCGGACGTTGACCTCGTAGAGGAAGGCAACATAGGTCTTATAAAGGCCGTAGATGGTTACGACTGTAGTGAGGGTTACCGTTTCAGCACTTACGCCACCTGGTGGATTAAGCAGGCCATAAGAAGGGCCCTAACCAATACAGGTAAATTCATAAGAAGACCTGCCTACGTGGCAGAAAAACGTCACCCCTCACCCCATGAAAGAGCAGAAGTATCTCCTGATGTAACTGAGCCTGCAGCGGACGTACCAGACTCCTCTGAACCTAATCTTGATACCATATGGACGCTCATAGAGGGTATTGCTGACAATAAAAGCAAGACCCCTGAGGAAGAGCTTCTGGATGTCTTTGAAAAAGAACGGGTAGATAAACTTATGGAAGCCCTTGAGGAAAGAGAGGCAGAAGTTATCAAGAAGCGATTTGGACTTGGAGATAGGGAACCTATGACTCTTCGGGAGATAGGCCAGGAACTACATCTGAGCCGTGAAAGAGTCCGTCAAATCGAGAGAGAGGCCCTGCGAAAACTTCACGCTATAGTCGTGAGGAAGGGAATAGGGCTGTAACACCATTGGGAACCAATGAACTAAAGGCCTTTATACGGGACGTTCCAGATTTTCCTAAAAAAGGCATAATTTTTAAGGATATTACTCCACTCCTTAAAAATCCCAGGGCTTTTAAAGAGGCGATAGACGCCCTTTCTGAGCATTACAGGCATCAAGGAGTTTCTATTGTAGTAGCGGCAGAGGCCAGGGGCTTTATCCTTGGTCCTCCAGTGGCTTACCACTTAGGGGCAGGCTTTGTACCTGTACGGAAGCCTGGTAAGTTACCCTATCTATGCAAGAAGGCATACTACCAGACTGAATACAGTACAGATAGCCTGGAAATTCACGAAGACGCAGTCAGACCAGGGGACAGGGTGCTCCTGCTGGATGACGTCCTTGCCACAGGGGGCACCATGGCAGCCTGCTGTAGGTTGGTAGAATCTATGGGCGGGCAGGTGGTGGGCTGTGCCTTCCTGGTAGAGCTGACCTTCCTCGGCGGTAGAAAGCCACTGGAAGGCTACGACGTATTCTCCCTTATCCAGTACTGATAAGACTCACAACAGCCTGCCTTTACGATTAGCACTTCTGCCTGTGTGGCAGTTATGTAGGGGCAGGTCTAAAGACCTGCCCTTATCGGATAGACCTAAAGGTCTATCCCTACGTTTTGATTCGATGCAACTGGTTCTGTGACAATTGTACTCTTCAGGAGATTGGCCTGAGTTAGATCCTTAGATCCGGCGAGAAAATCATGCTGGATAGCCTCAACGAACTCCTCTGGATTGTTTCCACTTACCTATGGGGGTTGCCTCTCAGCCTCTTACTGGCGAGCACTGGACTTTATCTCACCTTAAAACTCAGGTTTATACAAGTAAGGGGTTTTGGAAGGGCCTTTGGTTTTATATTTCCTGCTGGCCAATCTTCTGACTGGGTGGGGCAAAGTGGCAGGGCCACTCCCGCTTTAGGTGAACTGAACTATTACCAGGCGCTGAGTACTGTACTCTCTTCTACTATAGGGACGGGGAATATTGTGGGAGTAGCTACAGCTATATCTGTGGGTGGGCCTGGGGCCTTGCTGTGGATGTGGGTGGTGGCGCTGCTGGGGATGGCCACCAAATATTCTGAGTGTGTCCTGGCCCTGGTGTATAGGGAGCAGTCCAAATATGGCCACACTAGAGGGGGGCCTATGTATTATATTGAGAATGGGCTTGGCCAGCGCTACAGACCCCTTGCCCTTATGTTCTCTGCCTGTGCTGCCATTGCAGCCCTGGGCACCGGGGACATGGTACAATCTAATGCCATAAGCAGTGCCCTTGCAGAACCTCTATCAAGATACATCTCCTGGAGTCCCTCCGTTCTTAGGGGACTCATTGGCATTGCCCTCTTTACAGCTACAGTGTTAGTAATAATAGGAGGATTAAGTCGTATTGCGGCAGTGGCCAGCTACCTGGTCCCTTTTATGGTGGTGAGCTACCTCCTTGCGGGGCTTATTTCGCTGACATTGAATAGCCACAGGATAATACCAGCACTATGGGAGATAATCTACTGCACTCCGTCGCCCAGGGCAGTAGCTGGGGGCTTTGCTGGGGGCGGAGTATGGCTGGCAATGAGGATGGGGGTGGCCAGGGGTACTTTCTCTAATGAGGCTGGACTAGGAAGCGCCCCAATTGCCTATGCCACCATAAAGACAGACCACCCTGTTAAAGGCGGGCTAGTGGCCCTTATGGAACCTTTCGTTGATACTATACTTGTATGTACTATGACTGCCCTCGTTGTGATAACAAGCGATTTGTGGAAGGGAGATATAAGTGGGGCAGTGCTCACCTCAAGGGCCTTCCAGGCCCAGCTTCCGTATCTGGGTGGACTTGTAGTGCCCCTGAGTCTTACCCTCTTTGCCTATACCTCTATCCTCGGCTGGTACTACTATGGAGAACGTTGCGTGGAGTACCTGCTCGGCGCAGTCTCCATACCATTTTACAAGGCCGCCTTCCTGCTGGCCCTGCTGGTTGGGGCGGTAGCTAAACTGGAGATAGTCTGGAACTTTGCAGATTTGGCCAACGCCCTCATGGCCCTTCCCAACCTCCTGGCCCTGCTCCTACTCTCCAATGTGGTGAGGGAGAGGACGGAGGATTATTTTCGTAAAAACATGTAGGTGCGTTACTACGCACCCTACACTATTTCTATCTTCTTCAGTCGACCGTCCAGGGTCACTTTGTAGTGGTTTATGACGTCTCTGCCTGCAAGGACATGTGGAGCATCTATACCTATTGCTCTGACAAAATGCTCATTAAGGGTGGTTATAGAGATTTTGGCAGAATAGATGGCCACTTTATGAGTCTTTCCACTAAAATCTTTTATATCCCTCATTTCCCTAAAAGGTAAGTCTACTTTCCTAACGATTTCTAGAGGAATAACTGTGCAGTCTGCTCCCGAGTCCACTATTCCCTTTGTTATTAAAGAGGGCGTACCCTTTCCTGGATTACCAATTACAAGCTCAACTACCGGGACAGGAGGCAACCGGTAAACGCCATACTCACATGTATAGGCCATCTTACTGGACAAGGAACGGTGTAGGGATGTGGATTATTTCTGGCTCTTCGGTAACTCTTCTAACTAGGAGGTCTCTCGAACCAAATCTTTCAATAATTCTTTCTTCTAAGGCTTCCCAATCTTCGTCTGCGTCGACCACTGCGTTATGGAGGATTGCCACATACTTGCCTTCGTATTTTTTTAGTAGTTCTTCCTTATTAGCCTCAAAGTACCTGATGGC
>JAHFOV010000096.1 GCA_023261505.1 Planctomycetota bacterium | reverse complement strand
CTCCTAAATGTTTACTAAGCGATATCCTACTAGAATTTCTTCAAAATTTCACCCTCTTGTAAAAGACGCTCTTCGCCATCTCTGTTGAGAGGACATAGCATGCCACAATAATACCAATCAAAAGAAGGAATGAAATCGGTAGGGGGCTAAATCCAAATAGCTTGCTAAGCGGGGTAAAAGGGAAGATAAGCGTACCGCAGACAACCAGAAGTGTAGCAAGCAGCAAGTACTTCCCCGGCATGCTCTTAAAGAAAGGCCTGCGGCTCCGAATAACCAGCACAACCAGTGAAGCTGAAATAACGGACTCAACAAACCAACCCGTTCTAAATTGGTCTACCGTGGCATTGAGGAAGAGCAGGAGTGCTCCGAAGGTGAGATAGTCAAACACTGAACTCAGAATGCCAAATACTATCATAAAGTTTTTAATGAACTTTATATCCCAGCGCCTTGGCTGGTCAACCATTTCGCTATCTACGCTATCCGTAGCGATTGTCATTTCCGGAAAATCAGTCATTAAGTTGGTGAGAAGAATCTGCTTGGGCAGCAAGGGAAGAAATGGCAAGAAGAGGGATGCCCCTGCCATGCTGAACATGTTTCCAAAATTGGCACTCGTTGCCATGAACACATATTTCAGCGTATTGGCAAAGGTGGCCCTTCCTTCGCGTACACCCTGGACAAGAACATTTAAGTCCTTTTCGAGGAGCACAATATCTGCTGCCTCCTTGGCGACGTCCACAGCATTATCCACGGAAATGCCCACATCAGCAGCGTGGAGCGCCGAGGCGTCGTTAATCCCATCTCCTAGATAACCCACAACATTTCCTGTCTTTCTGAGGGCGAGAATGATGCGCTCTTTCTGACTTGGCTCTATCTCTGCAAAGACGTCTACCTCATTCACCTGTTTGAACAGCGCTTCGTCACTTAACCAGTGAAGGTCCGGACCGGTAAGGATTTGAGGATTTGACACTCCTACCCGTTGACTAACGTCTGCAGCGACTAGCTCATTATCCCCGGTAACGACCTTCAGAGAAACACCAAGGTGCTTTAGTCGGCTGATAGTCTCGACAATTCCATGTTTTAGCGGATCATAAAGCACGAATAAACCCAGAAAGACCATGTCCGTTTCATAGTCTTTGGTTATTTGCGATTTTGAGATGATATTTTTGTAAGCGACCCCCAGGGTACGAAAACCTTTATGGCTGAATTCCTCAAATTGTTGCTGAATCTGCTCCTGCACGGCAGTGATATCTACGATATTTCCTTCATGAGCTTCCGCTGATGAACAGACATCGAGTACGTTAAGCAGCGCACCTTTAGTCACCATCAGGTTAGTATCACCCTTCGAGACCAAGATACTCACCCTCTTGCGAAGAAAATCATACGGCACTTCGTCCAGTTTCCGATAGCCAGATATATCAAACTGACGATGGTTGCGGATCGCTTCATCGATTGGGTTTACAAGGCCAGTTTCGTAAAAAGCATTGAGATAGGCATAAAAAAGAACCCTTTCGTCTTCACTGCCTTTCACATCAAGGGCAGAATGGACCTGCACCTTCCCTTCCGTCAGTGTACCTGTTTTATCCGAACATAATACGTTCATGCTCCCGAAATTCTCAATTGAGGCAAGTCGTTTGATAATCACCCTCGCTTGTGCCATGCGTTTTGCACCGTGGGCAAGATTGACACTGATGATTGCCGGAAGCAGTTGCGGCGTAAGACCAACTGCGAGGGCTAAGGAGAAGAGGAAAGAGTCCAAGACTGGACGGGCCAGATACACGTTAAAGGCAAAGATGGCAATTACCAGAAGCAGGGTGATCTCCATGAGAAAGTATCCGAACCGTCGGACGCCGGTTTCAAACTCCGTTTCAGCAGGCCGGAGTTTCAGTTGCCTAAATATTTTGCCGAATTCGCTTTCTGTCCCTGTGTGCACGACCACTGCGTTGGCAGTACCGCTAACCACGTGGGTTCCCATAAAAAGACTGTTCGTCCTATGATTGAGTGGTGTTTCTGCTGGCAGGACTCCAGGCTCTTTGTCTACCGGATATGTCTCACCGGTTAAGGACGCTTCATCTACAAAGAGGTACTTAGAGTCAATAATCAGGCAGTCTCCGGGGATTCCATCCCCCGCCTTGAGGATAACGATATCGCCAGGCACAATCTCCTCTACAGGGATTTCCTTCGGCCTGCCATCACGCATCGCCACCGCTTTTATTTGTACGATTGCAAGCAACTTCTCTACTGCATTTGTTGCCCCTAGTTCCTGCCAAAACCCAAGGAGTCCGCTTATGAGGATGATTGTTAGGATGATGAGAGTGTCGGCCCTATCGCCTAAGAAAAATGACACCCCCATAGCAAAGAGAAGGATAAGGATAATCGGACTCTTGAACTGGGCTAGCAGGAGTGTAAGCGCATCCAATCTCTTTTTGGGTTTCAGGAGATTGGCGCCGTAACGGGTGAGTCGCTGCCGTGCTTCATCGTCCGTTAAGCCCTGCGGTGTAGTTTGTAACCGCTCTAACAGTTTAACAACAGGGATGCTCCAAAATGCCGAAGGGCTTGGTTCATGCTGGATTCTTTCCTTGGGAATGTTGCTTAAATACCTTTTATGCTAAGTGTTTGAAAAATATTAACTTTTAATAAGAAATAGACCATCGCTTTTATCTTAGCACAGGAAGGCAAAAATTTCGATTTTTTTATACCAAATAGATAGGTATGTGGGCCCTATTAGAGGGGGTGAATCCTTTCCAGGCTGGCGGAGGGAGTAGGATTCGAACCTACGGGAGCCGCAAGGCTCCAGCAGTTTTCAAGACTGCCGCCTTAAACCGCTCGGCCATCCCTCCTAAATGCTGTTCCAGCGGCAGACCTCGTCCAGGACCTTTTCCGCTACAAATATAGGAGTATTCTTTTGCATGGCCAGGGCTATAGCATCGCTAGGTCTAGAGTCAACCTCTACAGCGCCCCCGTCTCTTTGAAGGACGAGTTTGGCATAAAAGGTATTGTTGCGGAGGTCGTTTATAATAATCTGTGCTAACCCAGCACCTAACCCCTCTATAACGTTATGCACAAGGTCGTGCGTTAAGGGACGAGGGGTGGGTATGCCCTTAACGGCACGGTCTATGGCCCATGCCTCGTGGAGACCGATAACAATAGGGAAGCTTCGCTGACCTTCCCTTTCCTTTAACACTATAATCTGGTGGTCACTAGTCTCCGAAATCATTATTCTTGAAAGTTCCATTTGGACCATAGCTCTAACTCCTTACAAAATATCCTCCGTGTATACAGCACAATTTTAGATTTAGCTGGCAAGCCTGTCAACATCTTTTTGTGTTTATTGATAGTGGCAAGAAATCCTTTTTTATTGGTGGAAGGCAGCTTGCATTATCCTCCCCTAATTCTTGCCTCTCCTTAGGCTAGTGCTGGGGGGCGCTGACGGGAAAAATTGCATTTATGGAAAGGAACTGGACGTTATTTTTCACTTGTGCAACATAATAAATATTATCAGACGTTAGATATGTTCATTCAACACCTCTCAACATCTATTAGTTTGATTTGCTTTGGTTCATTTAGGGGGTCCGTTTATCCAGTTATTGTCATCACATAGATGATACTTAATGTAAGTGTACTGGCCTATTCTAGCGTCTGCACAACATACTGTTGTCACTGCATCATCTTAGACTCGCTTGTATGGATACGAAATCAACGCTTCAAAACGCAAAAATCCCAACAGGAGAAGATTTCTCATTAAACTTACCCGAATCTTAGTTTACAATTCTCCCTTGTAATGTTAATATTCTTCCTAATTGCACTAACTAGGCGTGACTCATCTTAGATGTAAGAAGGCCCCGTCTTAAGCGGATGAGAGTGAGCGATTTAAAATGGAATACACCCTCAGAGAAATATGTTCTTTAACAGGTGGTATCGTGCTAGGGGATGGAAGCACCAAGATAACCGGTGTTGGGAGCCTTGAGGGGGCAGGCCCTGGCGATATAACCTTTGTAAAAGGGGAGGAATTTATCAGAAATGCTCTGAATACTGAGGCTTCCGCTCTGGTAACCCACAGGGAGATAAAGGAGATTAAAAGACCTCAGATAGTTGTAGAAAAGCCTTTTCTTGCATTTGTAAAGGTATTGCAAATTTACTCAAAGGAAAAACTAAAAAGACCACAAGGCATTCACTCTAAAGCACTTGTGGCAAAGACTGCTAATATTGGTAAAGAGGCCTCTATTGGCGCCTATTCTGTAATTGAGGAAGGGGCTGTAATTGGAGTCAGGGTCACAATATATCCTATGGTTTATATAGGCCAAAATACACAAATTGGGGACGACACACTAATCTACCCCAGAGTCTCCATAAGGGAAGAGGTCTCCATAGGTAAGCGGGTCATAATCCATTCAGGCACCACCATTGGTGGAGACGGCTTCGGGTATCTCCAGGTGGAAGGGCGCCACGTGAAAATACCACAAGTAGGTACCATTGAAATTGGAGACGATGTGGAGATAGGGTGCAACGTTACAATAGATAGGGCGACCCTGGATAAGACGGTTATAGGTAGAGGGGTAAAGATTGACAACCACTCCCACGTGGCACACAACGTTATAATTGGCGAGGACACCATGCTCATCGCCTACGCCAAGATTGCCGGGGGCGCGGTGATTGGTAAAAATGTAATGATTGCTGAGGATGTAGGTATTACAGACCATGCCATTATTGGAGACGGCTGCGTAATTGGAGGTGGTTCAAATGTTTACAAGAGCCTGAAGCCTGGCTCAGTCGTATGGGGCTCCCCAGCCAAGCCCATCATGGAAGAAAAGCGACTCCAGTCACTGCTAAAAAAACTACCCTCGCTGAGAGAGACCCTGAAGAAGCTAACAAAGACCTTAAAGGAACAGGGAATATTAAAAGATGAGGTGGATCATTAGGATATATACAATTAAATTATTGAGAAGGGCCCACTCTTATTTAAGTAATGGCTACCAATCGATGCCAATAAACAGGGATTAGGAGGAAAATGCATGCAAAATATGAAAACAATAGCTTTGACGATATGTTTTTGCTACCTATTATTCAGTTGCGGAGAAGTTCAGGTAAGAAAATCTGTTTATAACAGTATACCACTGCAAAAAGGTAAAAAACTAGACCTTGTGTACAAAGATCCAAACCTGGATTTTAAAAGCTACGATGGCTTGATTGTTAAAAAAACTGCAGCTGAAGTACCTACTACCGACGTGGTACCAAGCGAATCAGTGGCAGACGCCATATCTAGTGCGCTTTACGAGGAAATAAAGGGGGCTGGGATCTTTAAAGATGTTAAGAAGGAGGGCCAAGAAGTTACGCTTAAATATCTCGTTCTTGAAACAAGTTTAACAGAGTTAAATCCTGGAAGCGGTGCGAAGAGGTATCTTATAGGTTTTGGTGCAGGCGCAAGCAATATCCAGGTTGAGGGAAAAATTGTAGACCCTACAACGAATAAAACCTTGTTTGCCTATGTGGATAGACGGGCTGGCTGGATAGGAGTATTCGGTGGAAGGTCTCGAAGCTTAATCCTTGATGATGCAATAGCCCATGCTAAAGATGTTGCAGAGGAATTACAGTCTTCGACTCCCTAATTTGACTGGCCGGTAGGCAACTAAAAAAAACCAATAACCCAACAAATATCTATAGCGTTCCACCACCAGTTGTGACGACATATCTTATTTCCCCACAGCCACAGCCTCAAGGGCCTTTCTCACAGAGAAGCGTTTTTCTAGCTTGTTCATTTTCTCCACTATGCCACCGTACTCTAGTTCGTCGTAGGGAAGCATGGCGGGGCCGGAGAAGCCCTGCTTCCTCAGCTCTGTGGCCTTCTGGGCCACGTTGTTCCTTACCCAATCCCAGTAGGGGTGGTCAAAGACGTCGGCAGGCTCGGTGAGTTTTCCATTATGCACAGAGAAGGCGGCGCAGGTCACTACTACAGGGCCATCAAAATAAGAAATAGTCGTGTTCAGCTTGCATGGCATCATGGGACCGTTGTGGCTGCCCCTCATTGTACCGGCACAATAATGGCCAATACTATAAGGGGAGAGGACCTCACCAGTGGCAGGAAAATTAGACTGTACCCTCACGAGCATCACAGGGTCATCC
>JAHFOV010000147.1 GCA_023261505.1 Planctomycetota bacterium | reverse complement strand
ATGAGGAGAGATAGCTTTGAAGACCCAACTAGAAAGGGCTAAAGAGGGTGAGATAACGCCTCAGATGGAAGAGGCGGCTGGGTATGATAACGTCTGCCCGGAGTTCATTAGAGAGGGGGTTGCAAGGGGGTGGATAGTTATTCATGGCAACCCTCATAGAAAGTCCAGGGTAGTAGGCATTGGTAAGGGACTCCGTACCAAGGTCAACGCCAGCATCGGTACTTCCCCGGACATAATTGATATAGAAATGGAAGTAGAGAAGGCCCGTACCGCCGAAAAATATGGGGCAGACACACTCATGGAGCTATCCACCGGCGGAGACCTGACGAGTATAAGGGCCAGGGTCCTCAAGGCAATCAACCTCAGTGTAGGCACCGTACCACTCTACCAGGCAGCCATAGAGACAATAAGAAAGACGGAGTCAGTGGTTAACATGGACCCTGATTTCCTCTTTGACACCATAGAGAAACAGGCAGAGGAAGGGATAAGTTTCATGGCCATCCACTGTGGGGTGAACAGGCTGGTGCTGGAGAGGCTTAAAAAACAGGGTTACCGCTTCGGTGGGCTCGTGAGCCGAGGGGGCGCATTCCTTACCGCCTGGATAGAACACAACCAAAAAGAAAACCCCCTCTATGAACAGATAGATCGACTAATAGACATTATGAAGAGACATGACGTCATCCTCAGCCTGGGTAACGGGCTAAGGGCAGGGGCTGTGCATGATTCCACAGACAGGGCACAGATTCAAGAACTCATTATCAACTCTGAGATTGCAGAGTATGCCCAATCCAGGGGCGTGCAGTGTATCGTTGAAGGACCAGGTCATATCCCAATAGATGAAATAGAGGCTAATGTTCTTCTTCAGAAACGCCTTTCCAACAATGCCCCTTTTTATATGCTTGGTCCTATTACCACAGACGTGGCACCGGGGTATGACCACATTTCTTCCGCCATAGGGGCGGCCCTATCCTCTATGTATGGCGCAGATTTTATCTGTTATGTCACCCCTCCGGAACACCTCGCCCTGCCTACCGTAGAAGATGTGAGGGAAGGCGTCATGGCCGCTAGGATAGCCACCCATGTGGGAGACATGGTAAAGCTCAAAGATAAGATAAAAGACCGTGATTTAAAGATGGCCGTAGCCAGGAGGGATTTAGACTGGGAGACCCAGTACAATACCGCCATCTCCTCAGAAAGGGCCAGGGAGATTAGGAAGAGCCGCCCCCCCATGGACGAAGACACATGCACCATGTGCGGCAAGCTCTGCTCCCTGAAGACCGTTAAGGGTTATTATCAGCCCTACCTGGAAAAGGGTAGAAAAAAGCGGGCCGAGACCCCCAACGGACCCAAGATACCGACCTTGGCCCTTTAAAAGATTTCTGCTGAGAAAAAGGAATAATTATTATGAAGGAAAGGTGTCCTTTTACACCTGGTCATCCAGTTCCCGCAGAATACTTTGTTGGGAGACAAAAGGAAATAGAGCGGCTCCGCAGGGCAATAGAACAGGTGGCGCTAGGGAAGAACGAAAATATTTTTCTCACAGGTGAAAGGGGTATAGGAAAAAGTTCCTTAGCTTCTTTGTGCAAGTCTTTTGCAAAGGAACAATACAAACTCATTGGTACACACTGTTTTTTGGGTGGTATAAGAAGTGTTGAAGAACTTTGTCGCTCGGTTCTACAAGGATTATTGGAAGAAAACCCAGAAGAATCTTTTCTTAATAAAGTAAAAACAATTGTAGGAAGATACATTGAAGAAATAAAGTTTGAGCTCCCTCTCTTTGGGCCAAAAATCGGTTTCAGATTAAAAAAGGACCCAGCAGAATTAAAAGACCTACATTTGAACTTTCTTTCCATCGTTAAAGACCTTCATCAAACTGCAAAGGAAGAATACAAAGGATTTGCAATAATTTTAGATGACTTAAATGGGGCAACAAAAGTTCCTGGAGTATCTCTGTTTTTAAAGAGTTTTATTGACGAATTGGCAGGCAAGATACCCCTTTTGTTCTGTCTGGTAGGAGTAGAAGAAAGGAT
>JAHFOV010000146.1 GCA_023261505.1 Planctomycetota bacterium | reverse complement strand
ATCCATACATTTTAGGCATTTGGTACCTTTTTACTTAGGTAAGGTTTTTTGAATTGCTTTGCCCTTCTTAATGAAAAGTCTTATTCCTTACTTCAGAAAACAAGCGGTAGAAATGTTAATTCTTATTTTGCCTCTCTGGTGACAAAGAAGTTCCAATCTCTACATTGCAAGAAGATATATAAAAAACCAAATACACTTAAAAATAAACGCTACATCGAATTTAAATAGGGCTAACTCATAGCGGAGGAAAAATCCATGAGATATTTTTTTAGAGGGGGAAGCTGAATGTCACCTTCGGCAGGTAGTATAATTTTTCTTGCTTTCGCACTACTTGTTTTTTTGGACGGCAATTTTCTCTTAAAAGAAAGATGGAGCTGCCTGGATAATACCGACTGGGGAGTATATTATTGATACCGGCAGTATCCCTAAACACGACACCTATTCCCATATCAGCCCTAATATTCCATGGATAACGTATCAATGGGGTTTTGCCGCACTTATTGGTGGGGCCTACAAGATAGCGGGGTTTCATGGGGTTGTCTGGATTTGTGCACTAATTATTGCCTCAACATTCCTGTTGTATTTTAAACTACTGCGTGAGGTGGGAATTATTTCCCCGCTCGCCCTCTGGATTACCCTGCTTATTGTCCCGGTAGTTGGATGTTGGGAGTGGAACGTACGGCCCAGCATCGTGAGCCATTTACTGTTTATATTAACCCTATTCTTGTTGCAGAAGTATGAGATAAACAAGAATTTGCGGACCTTATACTTTATGCCGTTAATATTTCTTGTGTGGGCTAATTGCCATCTGGGCTTTATTCTGGGCCTAGCCACTACTAGCGTTACCCTCCTATTTTTTATTTTTGGGAAGGATATTTCTAAAACGGAGATAAAGAGGATAGCGATCCTCCTTGGTGTATGTTTCTTAGTTACGCTGCTCAATCCCCATACCTATAAACTAATCCCTTACTTTTTCCAAATCGCTGGATTGCAACAGAACGACCACATACATGAAACTAGAAGCCCAAATTTTCACGACAGGCTAACCCTGCCATACCAGGTAATCATGGGATTGCTCCTGATAAGTCTTACTTTCCAGCGAAAGGCAAGCCTAAATATGCTATTTTTGACGTTTGGATTTTTTATTGCCTCCCTGCATGCCCTCAGGCTTTCCCCCTACTTTGCGTTTTCTTCCGGTATCGTAATTGGCCAACAATTGAACCTCAGGCCGGACAAAAGACTCCACGACTTGTTACTGATATTTGAAAGATGGGAGAGGGGCTCCTGTGTGCCTGTAATAATCATAATTCTTGTAATGAGCTTTGCAGTCGCTACAGGACATACGTCCAGGGTAATCGCCTTGGGTTTCAGTGACACCCTCTTTCCTGTCAAAGCATGTAATTTTGCGAAACAGCATGAAATCCCAGGCAATTTATGGAGTGACGATTATTGGGGAGGTTACGCAATATTCAGCCTATTTCCAAGATATAAAGTTTGTGTGGATTCAAGGCTGGACATGTACGGAGATAAAATCTTTTTTGAGATGCGGGCCTGCTACTTGGGGACGTTCTGTCCAGACCCCAATATAATTCTCAACAAATACCAAATAAATTGGGTACTAATTCGGAAAGAAACGCCGTTGGCATCTTTTCTGGAGAACGATAAGAAATGGTTAAAAATATACTCGGATGATATTGCGGTAATATTCTTGCGTAACACAGACACAAATAGGATATGGCTAGGGGAACATGGGCCGAATTTATAAGAGGGGCCGGTTCTAACGTAGCACCTTAAAATGGATTAGGTGCAAACTTCCAAATGCCACTGCAGTGCACAGGAAAGACCTGGTAGGGCAGGCCATGTTTAGCATCATATGGGCCATGGCCCACTTAGAGAGAGAGCCAATAAGGGAGCGGGTAAGCAGCCTAAAAAGGAGTTACCCTTATCGCACAGGCATTATTTACTGTCAGGCAGGTGTTTTCGCAGAGGCCACAGCCGGTGCAGAGTTCCTCATGGATTACGGGTTTGCCTTCCACCATCTCTACCGCCCCAATGATT
>JAHFOV010000002.1:10439-90829 GCA_023261505.1 Planctomycetota bacterium | reverse complement strand
ATATTCCGCATCGCCCACGTGGGCTACATGAACGACTTTGACATCCTCACCGCCGTTTCCGCAGTGGAGCGGGGGCTATACGAGGCTGGCTATCCCGTTGAAATCGGCAAAGGCGTCACCACCGCCCAGAAATGCCTGTTAAAATCAGAAATTCCCAAAGAGGCAAAGAAAAAACCTGTTCCTGCGCCTCTTTGAGAAGGAAGATGCTCAGATTGTAAAGCGATGGAGTGGGATTTCTCTTAACTCTTTTAGAAGTAGCCAAGGTAAATTTGGACAAAGATCGCTAGGTCTAATTTTTTACGCTGTGCTATCCGATGGTGACGATTCCACAATATAGTGTTCCTTTTCCCAGATTGGATTGAAATTAAGCCGATTACTAAGTTGTGGTGTAGTATTTCCAACCTTTGAGATCTCCTCAATACATCTAAGTAAATGACCGCGAAGAACTTCTAAAGCTCCAAAATATTCTTCGCGGTAAATATGAAAATAGTAACGCTCTGTAAAAGTTAGAAACTGCCGTATTCCAGCCAACATCAAATCAAAGAGTACAAATAACGCTGAATTCTCATCGGGTAGTTCAACCTGTTTGTTGACGAGCAGGGTTCTTATATCTTGCATCGAAGCTAATGCATTTTTTATGCAATCATCGCAGCATTCCCAAGCCACGAGAACGCGTTTATCTCTCAATCGAATGAGAACCTCTCTGGCAATTTTCTCCTCATCATCGTAAACTGTCAGGTTTATGCTCAGGAAAGGTAAATTGATAGAAACACCTTCAACTTTAGAGTTTTGCTTTATTCGTTGCAAAATTGATGAAATATTAAATTTTAGATTACTAGTTCTTTTTATCGCCACTGTTTTTGCTCCTGTCATCCATCTTGGGCGGACTAGCAGGCAAACAAATTGTTATAAAGATCGCTTTCCCTTCGCTACGTTCAGGGCTTCGCTCCGCTCGCAATGACAGCCTGCACCTTCCCAGAAAATTTGGAATCCATTGACTGTGTCAATGGACATTCCCAGCGACACGGTCGCTGGACTCCATAGATAAAAAGATGCGTTACGTCTTCCTCTGGGCCATGAATTGGGCGAGTTCCCGGAAGAGGGCCTTGTCTTCTACGGGTAGCTCTTCGATGGTCTGGAAGGCCCTATCCACTAGCTTATCGGCATAATCCTGGGCGTAGTCTATGGCGCCATATTTTTTGTAAAGGTTGATTACCTCTTCTACTTCCTTGTCGGAGGTCTCCTCCCTGGGTTTGAGCATTATCTCAATGAGTCTATCCCTGTCTTCTTTATTTGCCTTGGAGAGGGCGTATGCGTAAAGAAAGCTGGGTTTACCCTCTTTTATATCTGAGCCAATCTGGCCTCCACGACCCTTGCCCTTTGCCAGATCTATGAGGTCATCCTTTATCTGGAATGCAGGACCTATACTGCGGCCCAACTCCCAGAATTTTTCTATCACTTCCTCAGGGGCACCTGCAATCACCGCACCCCCTACCATGCCAAAAGTAAGGTAATAAGCGGTCTTTAGTTCCACTATACGCAGGTACTTCTCTATAGTGAACCCCCTGTCACCACGCCAGTTAATATCCAGGGCCTGACCTTCTACGGTCTTCTCATAAGTAAGGGTAAATATATCCAGTAGTCTTAGCCTTTTCTCCGCTGATAGAGGGCTATTGAGGATGGAGCGATAGGCACGGCCCAGGAGATAATCGCCGACATTTAGGGCATTTGGCATGCCGTACTTGCACCATACTGTGGGCCTATCCCGACGCATAGTGTCACCATCCTCTATATCATCGTGAATGAGGAACATATTGTGGAGGATTTCCACGGCAACTGCGAAGGGAATTGCTCCCTTTGGGTCTCCCCCAAGGGCCGCACAGGTTATAAGACACAGGGCAGGCCGCACACGTTTGCCACCGCTATCCATGTGGTACCATATAGGTTCGCTAAGATAATCCTCTCGGTGCGGCAGGAGTTCCTTTAGGTGCTGGTCAATTAGGGCACCGTATTGTCTCAGTGTCGCTTCTATGTGGTTTATTGCCATTAGCTTTTGAGGTTCGTTTGCCTGAGGCAGTTACCACTAAGCCCTGCTCAGGAATTCTCCTGTACGGGTATCCACCTTCACCGTGTCCCCGGTATTGATAAAGAGTGGCACTTTTATTACCAGTCCTGTCTCAAGGGTGGCAGGCTTGAAGACGTTCGTAACTGTATCGCCTTTCACTCCAGGGGCTGTCTCTGTCACCTTCAATATAACTGCTGAGGGGAGTTCTACCGCAGTCGGGCGCCCCTCGTAAAAGGTTACCCTTACCTTGCAGTTATGGGGCATATAATTAACGGCGTCGCCAAGTATCTCTTTAGTAACAAATATCTGTTCCAGGGTGTCTGAATCCATCAGGCAGTAATTTTCCCCATCGTTATAAAGGTATTCCATTTCACGGTGGTCCAGATAAACGTCCTCAATCCTCTCCGTAGAGCGGAAACGGTTTGTGATAATATTACCCACCCTGAGGCTTTTGAGCTTTGCCTGAATCATTGCTGGCTTGTTTCCAGGGGTAAGGTGCTGGAAATCCACCACCATATAAAGCTCCCCGTCCAGCTTAATCATCATGCCCTTCTTAATATCGTTAGCAACTATCACATCAATACCTCCATGAGTTTATCGTTTGTACCATTTTTATCAGACAAATTCTACCAGAACCTGGTTGGCCAGGAAAAGGCCCTTTTGGGTGAGGTGTAACCTTCCTCTACTAAGGCTCAGAAGTCCGAGATGAGTAAGTTTTTTTATAGCTGGGCCATAGAGTTCCGTAAGGGAGTAGCCTGTAAGTTTATAGAACTCTTTCTCCGCTATGCCTCGCCGCATCCTCAGGGCCATAACTAGTGTCTCTGCTATCCTCTTTCTGGCGGGAAGAGTTTCTGTAAAGGACGTAGCCCGTCTCCCTGAGCCGGTCCTTACAATATACCTTTGCGCGTCCTTAACATTGGAGAACCGTCTGCTGTTCACATACGAAAAGGCCCCGGCGCCGAGGCCTATATAGGAGCCGTTCCGCCAGTAGTTAATATTGTGGAGACACTCCTTACCTTTCAGGGCAAAATTTGATATTTCATAATGCTTATAACCGGCCATGGTCAAAAAAGACAGGGCGTGCTTGAACATTTTATATTGAAGGTTCTCGTCGGGCCTGGCCAGCCTCCCCATTCGAATGTCCCTGCTGAGTGGGGTACCCCTTTCTACGGTAAGACAATAGGTTGAGACATGCTCAGGGGCTAATTTTAGCACCGCTCGCATATCTTGTTCCCATTCTTCAATAGTCTGACCCGGCCACCCGAAGATAAGGTCTATATTAATATTAGAAAACCCTGCCTCCCTCAGCATGTAAAAGCCTTCCTTTGCCTCCGTCGGGCTGTGGATGCGGCCCAGAATTTTAAGTCCTTTCTCCGAAAGTGTCTGCACCCCCAAGCTTACACGGTTAGCACCGCCTACTTTTATGAGTCGAACCTTCTCAGCACTAAGGGTACCTGGATTGGCCTCTATGGTGTATTCTTTCGGTTCATCTGGCCCTATTGCGACATTAACCAGGTTAAAGAGTTTTTCCAGTTGCGCTTCGTTCAAGGCCGTGGGTGTACCACCACCAATGTAAACAGTCTGGAATCCGCTCACCCTGGGGTGGATGACCCTGGCCTCTAACTCCTCAGCCAGTGCCTGTAGGTATCTATCCATAAAAACCCTGGTGTGCGGGCCTGAGTTAAAGTCACAATAGGTACATTTTCTGAGACAGTAAGGTACGTGAATATAAAGTGAATACATCTAACAGGTAAGATGAAGTGCAGTAACCACAATCTTTTTTGATTTAATCAGGCGATTGTGAATCTGACAGGCCTCGGGGGTAGCGGCAGACCTGAGTTCCATGCCCTTACTCAATAACAAGTATTCCACCTCTTTATCTATTTTCATGTTCCCATATTGTCCCGTCCCCACCACCAGTACATCAGGTTTGGCCTCCAGTATATCGCCAATGTCCTCAATTTGTAACCTATGCCCATCCTTTCTCCACCAGGTGCTATCTATCCTGTTTGGATAGATAATTACGTCCCGTGTATACTCTTGACCGTCTATCTTTATCCTTCCAAAAGAGCAGTCCTTTATCTCCATTTTAGTTCCTGGAATGCTTTACTAACCATCCATGTTTTTGATGTAGGGACAGGTCTTTAGACCTGTCCATATTGCCAATGGTTTATACCACCCTCCCACAAAAAGCGGGTAAAACGATGATCTAATCAAGAGAATTTGGCCTAGACAGCACTTAGTTTCTGTAGCTACGCCGATGGAGGTGACAGGATTTTCAGGACTCAACCTCTTCCTTACTCACCATGGGTACGAAGATGCAGCCCAGTAGTTCTTCTTTCTTAAGGGTACTCCCCTGTTTGGTGATTCGGTAGAGGATTTGGTGTTCTGGCCAGCCCACAGGTATTACCAGCTTACCTCCATCGGCCAGTTGGTCAATAAGGGCAGGCGGGATGTTCGGGGCCGCAGCCGTTACAAGGATGGCGTCATAGGGGGCTGCCTCTTCATAGCCCCAATGTCCGTTAGATATACGGAAGATTATCTTGAGTGCGTAACCCAGTTCTTCAAGGATTTCTTTGGCCCTAGCAGCCAGATAAGGCCTTACCTCCACAGTATAGACCTTATCCACAATTTCGGCCAATACAGCGGTCTGATAGCCTGACCCTGTGCCTATCTCTAGCACCTTATCTTCTTTCTTTAAACGCAGTGCCTGGGTCATGAAGGCCACCATGTAGGGCTGAGACATGGTCTGTCCCTCCCCAATGGGTACCGGTGCGTCATCGTAGGCCCTTAGCCAGAATTCTACGGGGAGGAATAGATGGCGAGGAATCTTCTCCATGGCCGCCAGCACCCGCTCATCGGTAATATCCCTGAGGCGGAGCTGATACTCCACCATCTCTTTACGTCTTTTCTCAAAATCCCAAAGCACTTTAATGCCTCGCTTCCTTTCCAAGCTTTTTCTTAAGCCCGACTGTGGCACTCAAACCTGCCTGTTTCTCTACCAATTCTTTAAGCATCTTGCGGTGACAGTAGGTATCGTCACGCTCATGACAGAAGAGGGTAATGGTCTCTTTTTTTGCCCTCTCGGTGAGGGCCTTTATCTTCTCCTTTTGGACCCCCATTTCTTTAATGTATCTAGCCTTGAACTCCTCGAAAGTAATCCCCTTTTTCAACCAATTTTTTAGTAGCTCCGTACTGGGGGCAAGATCTTTATCCCATTCGTTAAACCTGTCCTTTTTAATTCCTCTGGGCCATATCCTCATTATCAGAAGCCTATCACCCTCATCTGGCCCCTCCTCTTCATATACTGACTTCGTCTTAATTGCCATCTATATAATAAATTATAGGGAATGGCTATAAAAAAGACAAGAAGTAACCAGCCTGCTAAAATCGAAGCTGGAATAGATAGAGCTTTATTTTTATTGTCTGTCTATACTTTCCTTATACTTTCCGATCGCCTCCCCCAGGAATACCATGGCCGCTGTGGTGAACGGAATAGCCATAAGCATGCCCAAGAAACCAAGTAACTGGCTCCATATAAGTACAGAAAGTATTATGACAACCGGGTGAAGCCCTACCCTGCTTCCTACTATATTAGGAGTAAGTACAGTACTATCGAGGAACTGACCTATTGCGAAGGTTATACCCACGAATGCAAAAGGCCAGAGCTCCCCAGCATGCTCTAGAGCGGTCAAAGACATAGCCAGAACAATGCCTATGAATGTACCAAGGAGGGGCACCATGTTACCTATCCCCGCCAGAAATCCTACCAGAAAGGCCATAGGTACGCCCACCAGGCTGAGTCCAACGCTGTAAAAGAGACCCAGAACCATAGACACCGTCAATTGACCACGAAGAAAAGCCCTGAGGTTGTTATCAACCTTGGCAATCAGCTCAAGGGCCCTGTCCTTTCTAGAGGAAGGTATCAAGGTCTTTAGTTCTTTTATAATCCGGTCGTAGTCCTTTAGCAGATAAATAGATACTAAAGTAAAGGTGAAGAGATTCGCCATGGTACCAACCAGCCCGAAGGTGCTATAGAAAAACTTCTTAATGATGTCAAACATATACTGCGCGGCCCCGGGGAAATACTCCTTCAAGTGCATAACAATATCTAAGGGTCCGGTCTCTTTCTTTAATGTAGTTGTAACTCCTAAGTCATTCCCTGGCGCTACCTCATCTGTCTTAAAGAAAGCAGCCAACTCTGGAGGACCGTATTCTCCCAAAAAGCTTTCTATTTGTTTCTGATAATGGGGATACTCCCGCCCTAGAACCCTGGCCACCCTTTTGGCGCTCTCAACGGTCTTGGGAATGGTATAGGATAAAAATACTGACCCAACGATTAGAATATAGATTATAAGAATTGCCACAGCCATACCCCTTGGCACCCGCAGGTTAGGCAATATAACCTGCCTGCTCTCGATGAAATCCACCACAGGGTCAAAAATGTAGGCCACAGTGAAGGCCAGTAATAGTGACGTAAGAATCCCCTTAAGGAGGTAAGCAAGTAAGAAAAAGATTACTATTGAAAGGAATATGACTATTAGCCTTATCGACCCACTTGAGGGAGATCGGGGAGGAGAGTACTCAGGTATGTCTTTTTCTTCCTGCATTTAAGACCTCCTACTGGGAGGCTAAGGGCTCTATTAGGGATTAGAGGCTAGGGATAGGGGTTAGCAAAATATTGTAAATCCCTATTCTCTTTTGATTTACCTGGCATGTTCCACGGCACGGGTCTCCCGAATAACAGTAACAACGACCTCTCCGGGGAACTCTAGTTCTCCTTCAATGCCACGAGCTATCTCGTAACATATCTTTTGGGCGCAGGCGTCGTCCACCTTTTCGGGGTCTACTATAACCCTTATCTCCCTACCTGCCTGAATAGCGTAGGCGCTCTTAACCCCTTGGAAGCCGGCGGCTGTTTTTTCAAGTTTTTCCAGGCGTTTAATGTATTTCTCCAGAGATTCCCTTCTGGCGCCAGGGCGGCCAGCAGAAATGGTATCAGCCGCACCGACCAAGGCCCCATAGGGGCTTTCTACCGGGACGTCTTCATGGTGGGAAGCGATAGCATTAACAACCTCTGGCCTTTCTTCATACCTCCTGGCAATATCTGCCCCTATAGCAGCGTGATTGCCTTCTACATCACTGCCCATGGCCTTACCAATATCGTGTAGTAAGCCACACCTTTTGGCCAATTTTACATCCAGCCTTAACTCCCCAGCCATAAGCCCGCACAACTCTGCCACCTCAATAGAGTGCTGCAGTTGGTTCTGACCGTAACTGGTACGATACTTCAACCTTCCCAGGAGTTTCACCAGTTCGGGGTGCATATCATGGAAACCAGAATCATAACATACCTGCTTGCCCGTCTCGGTGAGGTGTTCTTCCATTTCTTTCAGGGTCTCCTGGGCTATTTCCTCTATGCGGGCAGGGTGAATGCGGCCATCGGCAATAAGTTTTTCCATAGCTATACGTGCAACCTCACGACGGACGCTATCAAAACCTGAGAGGACTATTACCCCGGGCGTATCGTCCACAATCACGTCAATACCTGTGGCCTTTTCAAAGGTCCTGATATTTCGACCCTCCCTCCCTATAATGCGTCCTTTCATCTCCTCATTAGGCAGTTCTACAGTGCTGACGAGGTTTTCTGCAGTGTGATTGGCGGAATACCGCTGGATGGTATTTGCGAGAATAATTGCAGCCTGTTCCTGAGCAGTTTCTTTGGCCTTCTTCAGTGCGCTGGCTATCAGTTTTGCACATTCTTCTTCTATTTCCTTTTCCAGACTAGCCATAAGGCGCCGCTCTGCCTCCTCCCTGCTATAACCGGATATCGTTAGGAGGGTCTTGGTTTCTTCCTCCAGGGCCTTTCTGAGTTGTAACTCTTTGTCCTCCACCTCCTTTAGCCTGGTGTGTAGTTGATTCTGTAACCCTTCTATGTAACGCTCCTTTTTGGTTATGATTTCAAGCTTCCTTTCGAGGTTGTCTTCTCTCCTATCGAGCCTTTTTTCAGCTTGTTTAAGTTCTGCCCTGGCCTCCTGGATTTCCTTCTCAAAGGCCTCCCTTCTCTTAAAGAGTTCGTCTTTAATGGCAAGTTCTGCCTCCTTTTCCAGTCTCCGGGCCTTTTGAGTCGCATCTTCAAAGAGCCGTTTCGCCTCTCCTTCTAGATGATGTCTTTTTTTGGCAGCAAGGAAGTAACAAAGGAAATAGCCTAATGGAATAGAGAAAACCACCGTGAGAAATATTATGAGTGGAATATTTGTGATTGTCTCCAAAATACCTCCTATCCCCCCTTAAAAGCTATTTTCAATTGTCTCAAGGCTGCTGGATAAGAGAATTGGTAGACTAGAGAAAGCATATGCAAGTAAAACGCTGGGACTGAATATATCTTAGCCCATAGGCCCTGTACAGTAAGGCAAAATCCATAGTTAAACACTCTCCTAAAAGTACGGGTGCGGGGTTGAGGGCTTTTTCCCTTTTTCGTAAAAATCCGCCTGGGGCGGATTAATGTATACCAATCTCCCTTTTGGGCAGAACAGCCTTTGAGATCCATAAAGACAATGATAATTTAAAACTAGGAAACTGAGCTGGTATAGATCATGGCCTGAGTCTTGCAAGCTGTTACGCAGGCCATATCAGAGTAACCCCTACAGTCATCACAGTTAAGCGCAACATTCATTTCCACATCCTTGAAGATGGCACCAAAGGGACATGCCTCCACGCAGGCCCAGCAGCCCGTGCATGCGGCCTGGTCAATGACTACATTGCCGTCCTCGTATTTAGTAATGGCTCCATATTTACAGGCCTCTTTACACTTTGGCTTGGCACAGTTCTGGCAAACAGTGGTATGAGGCTTGTCCTTCCGAGTCGTAATCTGTAAACGGTAGCCAGGTCTGGGTACTTCCGCAAAAGAGGTATATATATCTTTTGTAGCGGAATGCCTAACCGCACAGGCTATCATGCACTGCTTGCAGGTAACACATTTATCTTTGACAAAACGCTTTTTAAGCATCTATTTGCTCCTATTGCTTGTTCTGTTGTTATGGCTCTGCCGTTGTTAGAGCGGTAATCTTTCTTAGACCTGCCCCCCTTGCTATATCCATCACCGTTACCACTCTGCCGTAATTTACATCTTTATCCGCCCTTAAAATCAGGATAGTATCCTTTCTCTCCTTGACTGCCTCTCTAAAGGCTTCTCCCAGTTCCCATGTTGTCGCTGGTTTCTGCTTCAAAAATAGCTGCCCTTCCCTATCTATCGTCACTACTAAGTCTTCCAGTTTTGCGACATCCGCATTTCTGGCGGAAGGGAGGTCTAACCTTATGCTGGGTTGCTCCACAAAGGTGCTAGTAACCACAAAAAACATTAGTAATATAAAGAGCGTATCCACCAGGGAGGTTAGATTTATCCCCATCTTAAGAGTCTGTCTTGTACGGAAATTCATTTCTATTTACCGTAAAATGAACCCAAATAAAGTATTATCCTATTTAGATTTTTCGCCGGGCACTCGTACCTTAAACTCCTCTAACCTACCTGCCCTTTCCATTCTCACCTTGGAGGCGTAGAGTTTATTCAAGAGGATGGTGGAGAGCCTCTCCATCTCGTTTACCATACTATCTACTTTTCTATCAAAAAAGCTTGCGGCAACGCTAGTTGGGATAGCAATGGTAAGGCCCAAGATGGTGGTCCTGAGGGCCTGGGCAATACCGCCGGAAAAGACCTTGGGCTCCCCAAGTCCTACTTGGGCTATTACCTCAAATATCTTGTCAAGACCTAATATCGTCCCTAGGAGGCCCAGGAGCGGGGAGACGGAGGCCAGAATTTCCAGGACGTTAAGATTCTTTTCCAGGTATTTGGCTTCCTCTCTGCCTGCCACTTGGATTTCATGGAGCTTTTCCTCCCATGAAAGGTGCAGGTTTATAAGGGTGTGTTTTATAACATTAGAAAAAGGCCCCTTTATAACCTGGCATTTTGAGAAGGCCATGGGTACATCTCCTACGTCCCTTATGTCCTGTATCAACCTTACTAACTCAGGTTTTATAACATGCTTTCTTCTCAGGCTTATGGCCCTTTCTATAATCACGGCCAGGGCAATCACTGAACACATGAGAAGCGGGTACATTACAAACCCACCCTCGATTATCCATTGCACCAAATCTAACTCCTCCTAAAAGAAATAAAAATTGAATCGCACATCTATATATTCTTCCTTTATCCCGAAGCGGGAAAATCTGTCCAGGCGCGTTGCTTCTATAGAGTCCTTTATCCTTGAGGCCAGGAGGTGATTCCCTGCTTCCTGAACAATCTTGACATCTTTTGCTAGCCCTTCTGGATAAACCTTAAACTCTACTATTATAGGCTTATTATCCTCTGTTTCCAGTTTTATCTCTTGTCGTGTGCCATACCCGAGATACCAGTACCAGCTTATCCTGTCTCTTATATGCTTGTAGTATGGGGCGTACTCATCTTTTTTTACATTAAATGAAGGCTCACCCTCTCCTGGAGCATTAGCCTCCGCGGCGTCCATCAAGGGCATGATTTCGCCCCCAGAAAGAGTCTTGCCATTGAAGCTCATCATTACTTTAGGTTTACTCTTACCCGAAGTTGCTATGGAGGTATGTCCTTTCGGCGTTGAGGCTTCACTCGTCTTCCCTCTTAACTCCCATGGAGGCACATAGGCCAACTCTCTGGGCTCTTTCTTAGGAACGGGTATTAAGCCATCCTCCTTTGCCTCCAGTGCCCTCAGCTCTTTTTCTTCCGGTAGGCTTGCTTCCTTGCCAGTTATGTCTTTTTCTATTTTTTCGGTATCGCTGAGGAGAGGGATGTTTTTATCCTCTATCGGCGCCTGAGTTTCAGGCCTATTCGTCCGGATCGCTACCTTTTCTGGCCCGGGCAACGCAGCCTTCTCGAATTCTGATTCCTTTACCTCCTGAGGTACTTCTGATGCGGACTGTATTGGCTTTTCTGCTTCGCTCTCGACCAGTTTTTGCTCTTGTGAAATTGGTTCTGTGGCTTGTAGTTCTTGAGAGCCTGGCACGGGCTCTGTGGTTTCCCCAGCAACCTCTTCTACCTTATTTTCTCCTTCAGGAGTTTCTGTGGTCTCAGTGCTCTGCGTTTCTTCCTTATCAGCCTCTCCTTCTACTACGACTTTGAACGTCTCTCCTTCAGCCGGAGCAGGTGGACCCTTACCCTCTCCCGGAGATCCACCCAGCGAGGGGGCGTCCATAGTTCCTTCTAATCTAGGCAGGTCGTCATGCCCCCCCGGCACTATGTCCCTGGCCACCGTCCCCTTCTCCCCAACCTTTTCTGTATCTACTTTTACTTCTTCATCAGTAGTAGTATTTTCGCCGGTGTCCACAAACTGCTGTCTCTTCTTCAAATCTTCTTCAAGGGGAGTTTCCTTCTTCTCTTCTGGAACTGCAAGTTTTTCTTCTTGTATTGGTGGGGACACATCTACCAGTTCCAAGGAAACAGAAGTGGAGCCTCCGGCCTTTAAAGTTTTATAGTGAGGCTCTCTCGTTGTTTTACTTACGGGGAAAAAGAATATAACTAGAAAGTGAATGAGGGCAGAACCCAGGATAATTAGTCCAAAAAGCTTTTTGCCCTCTATCACTATAGGCTTTTTTAACAACATGTAAAAGGGCCCTTTTGATAATTCTAAATATAGACAATTTTAAGGTAATGACCCCCTCGTGTCAATCGATTTGTGTAAAGGCCCAAGTAAATTTCTGCAAAACTTTCTTGAATTAAAGGGGAAAAATATAAAATAAACTACAGGGCTGAAAGGGGGCTAGAGCTTACGTGGGTCGCCGATGCTGGGTGCTAAGTCGGCTCTTTGCGTTGACCTTTAAAGAGTTCCCTAGTGAACCTTATTAGATGTCCAGGGTTAATAAATTCTCCCTTCACGCCTTCAACTCTTTTCGGAGATGCAGCGCTAAGAGCCTCTCAAAAAGAAGCTTACATCATTCCGAAATCTTGTACAAAGCTAAGCGCAGGATGCCTTGACTAAAATGACTGCTTATGTTATACTTTTTCGATTTCTATATATCTAACTCCTTTCCTGACTTAAGAAAATTGAGAATAGCATACTTTGATTGTTTCTCAGGGGCAGGCGGAGATATGATTTTGGGCTCGCTGGTAGACGCGGGTCTTGACCACCTTTCCCTCGTAGAGGAGTTTAAGAAAATTCCCCTTCCCCCTCATGAACTTTCTTTTAAGAGGGTTCAGAGAGGAGGTATTAGTGGGATTAAGTTTGACCTTATTTATCCGCTTTATCCGCCTAAGGCGGACAAAAGTTACAAAGCTTATGCCTTTAGAGAGCTACAGAGTATGGTAAGTTCTTCTACTTTAAGGGATAACACAAAGGAAAAGGCCCTTAGGGTACTAACAAGGCTGGGAGAGGCAGAAGCCAGGATTCACAATACCTCCCTGGAAGAGGTAGAGTTTCACGAACTGGGAGCCATAGACACCATACTGGATATCGTTGGCGCTGTAACAGCCTTAGAAACACTCGGAATAGAGAAGGCATTTTCATCACCCTTACCCACTGGTTCAGGCTTAATCGATGTTGAACACGGTAGGCTTCCACTACCAGCCCCTGCTACTGTTGAACTGCTAAAAGGCCGGAAGATTATCGCCGCTCGTACTACCCAGGAACTAACTACTCCTACGGGGGCTGCTATCTTGACAACCCTTACAGAAGAGGTAGACGTGTGCCCGGACCTACGCCTTGAGAAGGTAGGTTATGGTGCTGGCTCTAGAAAAAATCCAGAATGCCCAAACCTCCTCAGAGTCCTTATTGGAGAGCTAGCCCCAAAGGCAGAGGAGGATGAAGTCTGGATGGTTGAAACTAACCTAGATGATATGACCGGACAGCTATGTGGATATGTTATTGATAAACTTTTCAAGGCTGGCGCTCTAGACGTGTATACGACACCTATACAGATGAAAAAGAACAGACCAGGCATACTTTTAAGTGCCCTGGTGACTGAGGCTGCAAGGCCTGCTGTAGAAATGGTATTCTTCCAAGAGACCACCACCTTTGGAATAAGGGCTTACAAGGTGGCAAGAAAGAAACTCCACCGCATGTCTGCAGAAGTAAATACACCCTACGGCAAGGTAAAGGTAAAAGTGGGTTGGCTGGATGGTCATGGAGTCCTTCTCAGACGGATTGCCCCTGAATATGAGGACTGTCGGAGAATAGCGGAAGAAAAGGGGGTTCCACTAAGGCTGGTTTACCAATCGGCGATGGAGACGGAGCTAGAGGTCAGGAACTAGCCCCTAGTCCTTAAAAATACCAAAATGACAAATTGCAGATTGCATTTTAATCTTTATAATTTGAAATCTGTAATTTGTAATTGCGAAACGTAGAGGAGAAATTATGAAGGAGCTAAGCTTAACGGGTGAGTTGACCAAGGGTTTCTTTGCCCAGAATCCATTATTTGTGGCAGTTCTGGGTAACTGTCCAGCCCTGGCGGTAACCACAGCGGTTAACAATGGTCTCGCTATGGGTGTGGCAGTAATCTTTGTAATGGTTTGTTCCAATATAATTATCTCTCTCATCCGAAATATAGTCCCGAAAGAAGTACGCATCCCCTGCTACATTGTTGTCATTGCCGCCTTTGTAACGATAGTAGAACTAGTGATGAAGGCCTACATGCCACCGGAGATAAATGAGTCTCTAGGAATCTTCATACCTCTTATTGTAGTAAACTGTATTATTATGTACCGTGCCGAAGTCTTTGCCAGCCAGAATTCTCTGTTGCGCTCGGCCGTAGACGGGCTAGGCATGGGCATAGGCTTTACTATCGCCCTTGTGATACTATCTTCAATCAGAGAGGTTATGGGAGCTGGTACCATTTTCGGGATAAGGGTTGCAGAGAGCTATCAACCCGCATCAGTTATGATTATGGCCCCAGGGGCCTTTTTAGTCCTTGGATTGCTCCTCGCCTACTTCAACTGGCGAAAGCTTCAGAGAGGGGAGAAGGTATAAATGACTGGCGAACTAAATACTCTTTTTGCTATAATCATGAGTGTTGTTTTTGTTAACAACTTTGTCGTAGCCAGGTTCTTGGGTCTGTGCCCATTCCTTGGGGTTTCTCAGAAGACAGAATCTGCCCTAGGCATGGGCATGGCAGTAACTTTTGTTATGACGCTGGCCTCAGCGGTAACCTGGTTCTTGTACAACTACGTGCTTCTGCCGGGGGAGTCCAACCTGCTTGGATTGATGCTTCCCGGTGTAAAGGAAACAGGGACGGTGGATGTCTTAAAGACCATTAGCTATATTCTGGTCATTGCTACCCTGGTACAATTTGTAGAGACGGTGATGAAGAAGACAAGCCCGGCCCTTTACGAGAGCCTTGGTATATATCTACCACTGATAACCACCAACTGTGCGGTGCTTGGGGTAGCTTTGTTGGGTACTACTAATGCCCCTCAACACCTGAACCTTCTTGAGGCCTCAGTGCAAGGATTTGGGGCGGGGATTGGTTTTTTAATAGCCATGTTGCTCATGTCGGGTATCCGCGAGAGGCTGGCCTTGCTCAACGTGCCTCAGTCTTTCCGTGGAGTGCCCATTGCCTTCGTATGCACGGCCCTTATGGCCCTGGCCTTCATGGGATTTTCTGGTATGGTAAGTTGGTAAATAGATAATAGGTATTAGGGGTTAGAAATTCCTTACTAACCCATAACAAAGAGGAGATTTTTTATGGAAACGGTATTAGCGGCTCTTATTTCTATGGGTTTTCTTGGGTTATTCTTCGGCTTAGGGCTGGCATTTGCCAGCGAAAGGTTCCATGTAGATGTAAACCCTAAGGTGGAACAGGTTGAAGGCTCGTTACCTGGAATAAACTGCGGGGCCTGTGGCTACGCTGGATGCAGTAAGTACGCCCAGGCTGTGGCCCTGGAAGGAGTTCCTGTAAACCTATGTGTCCCTGGTGGCGAAGCGGTTGCAGAGAAGCTAGGTAACGTTATGGGCGTAAAGGCCGAAAAGAGGGAAAAACGCGTTGCAGTGCTCATGTGCAGTGCAAAGAATGTTAAGGACAAGTTCCATTATAGTGGAGTTACCAACTGTCGTGCCGCTTTCCTTGTGCAGGGGGGACAAAAAAACTGTGAGTACGGCTGTTTGAGCTTCGGGGACTGTGTGGTAGTCTGCCCCACTAAGGCTATTAAGATGCAACCCAATGGTCTTCCCGTTGTAAATGAAGACCTTTGCATTGCTTGCGGCAAGTGTGCTGAGATATGCCCAAAGAACTTATACAAAATCCTCCCTATTTCCAAATATGTGCATGTAAGGTGCATGAACCTGGATAAAGGTGGCACTGCAAAGAAAAAGTGCGACAATCCCTGCATCGCCTGTATGAAGTGCCAGAAGGTCTGCCCCTTTGATGCTATACACGTTACCAACAACCTGGCGGTTATAGACTACAACAAGTGCACATCTTGTGGTGAGTGTGTGAAGGTCTGTCCTACTAACATCATCAGAAATTACCGTGACGGGCGCCCTGCTGTGGCTGGCTGGGTGAATCAGTGGATAGATATGGCCATGGTAACGAAAAGAAGTCCGAAGAAAAGAAGCTAGAACAAGCCGCTAAAGAGGTGGCCTAGTCAACGTTCTTACGGTTGCCAGCCTATACCAATTACTATGTCAAGGTGGGAGCGCTTTTACTGTCCATCCCTTCCTAAGGAGGGTGAGGCTTGGATAGGTGGTGGTGAGGCCCATCACATGCTCCATGTCCTCAGGCTTAAACCAGGCCAGAGGGTCTATCTTTTCGACGGTCGGGGCATGGAGGCCACTGCCCGGATATTAGAAACCCGAAAGGACAGCGCCAGGTTAGAGATTGAAAATTCTGTCCCAGTAAATAGAGAGGCAAGGATAGCTATTACTCTTGCCTTTTCTATACCCAAGGGCCAAAGGGCCGAAATGCTAGTGGAAAAAACATGTGAGCTAGGGGTGAGTAAGCTTATTCCCATGGAGTGCCATAGGAGCGTAGTAAAGTTTAAAAAAGAAGGTTCTCACAAGTTGGAAAAGTGGAGAAGAATAGCCATTGAGGCCTCCAAGCAATGTGGAAGGACTTATATTACAGAGGTAGAAGAAATAACCCCTTTTTCTGCACTTCTGGAAGAAACGGGCCGTTATGAATTATCTCTCATTGCCTCACCAGGGCTTGGTGAGAGACCATTAAAGGAGGTTGTTAGGGAACACAACGAAATAAAAACCCTTCTTTGTATGACAGGGCCAGAAGGAGGATTTACCGAAGAAGAACTAGAAAGGGCAAAAGGGTCTGGAAGCCTTCAAGTGAGCATAGTCCCCAGGATTCTAAGGATTGAAACGGCTGCCATTGCGTTGATGTCAATGCTTTTATTTGCCTACGGTTTCCAATTCAAATGCAAATAGACAAAAACTCCATCATAAAAGACATTATAGTCAAGCACCCGCAAACTTTTGAAGTCTTCAAACGCCACAGGCTTATCCTAGCAGGTGGGGTAAGGGGACCAAATGAACCCTTGGCTTTCTTTTGTAAAGCGCATGATGTTGACCTGGAAACCTTGCTGAAAGAACTGGAGGAAGCTATAAACAAGGGACCAGTCCCTGGAATGATCCCACCTCCAATAGTGGAAGATATTATATACTATCGCTACATTAAGACCGCCCTTATAATCTGCCTCACGCTCGGTTGCACTTTTGGTGCCGGCCTCCTTAGCTACATTGCCCTAAAGTTTGATTATTATATACCCCCTATTATTCTTATTCAGTCTCATGCCCATGCACAGCTCTATGGCTGGGTGGGCCTCTTTATCATGGGTTTTGCCTACTACATCCTGCCTAGGGTAAAGAATACCGACCTTTATGCCTGGAAGATTACTTACCTTAGTTTCTGGACGGTGCTGGTGGGTACTGTGCTGAGGACCCTTTTACAGACCCAGCCAGGAACTTCCCTGGCTATACTTATACCGGTCTCGGGTGCGTTGCAACTACTTGGGGTCTTAATATTCTGCTACGTCCTTTTTGGAACTGTAAAATCAAGCCAATTACCCAAAGAAATCTTTGATAAATTTTTTGTAGCCGGACTTATTTGGTTCTTTGCTGCCACAGTCCAAAACCTGTACATAGACCTGTACCTTTACCAGCACTCCACTATGGAGATACCTTCTTCCTTTAACAAACAGCTAATACACGTCTTTCTCTTTGGCTTCGTCTGCATGTTCATTTTTGGTGTAAATTTGAGGACGGTCTACGCCTTTCTGGACGTTCCAAGGCCTAATCCCTCACTGGTTAACCTGGCCTTTTGGGTCATAAATGCCTCTATATTCCTCTACTTTTTCGAGTATCTATCTTCCTGGCTCACTTACAGCCTGGCAGGGGCGATCTTCCTATTTATTTATGGCCTTAGGGTCTTTGAGAAGCCTACAAAGGAACTGGCCGATGTTATTATGGACAGGAGCTATGAAAAAACTATACGAGCCGCCTACTTTTGGTTGATAGTAGGCCTACTGATACGGGTTATTGTACCTTCCCTGGGAGGAGCATCCACCCCTACAGGCCACCTTTTTCATGGGTCTTCTAACCACGCAGTAACAGTGGGCTTTATATCTATGATGATGATAGGTTATTCCTCCAAGATGGTTCCTACATTCAGAGGGGTAAACTTGTACAGCTTCAGGCTATCTGAGCTTACCTTCTTTTTGTTAAACCTGGGTATTATCCTCCGAGTGTTTTTCCAGTTATTAGTCACCAAGTATCCAGCAATAGCCTATCCTGCGGTAGGTGCCTCTGGATGGATAGAAGTCACCGCACTTAGCCTTTTTGCCTACAATCTCTGGAAAACCATGAATCTAAAGGAAGAACCCTTAGAGGCTTGCCCCACAAAGAAGCTGGAAAAGATTACCAAAGATACAAAAGTAGCAGATGTTATAGAACAATATCCAGAAACCATGGAGGTATTCCTTCAGTTTGGCTTTCATCAGATAGCTAACCCTGTTGCCAGGCGGACTATGGCAAAAATGGTTACTCTAGAAGCGGCCTGCCAGTTCCATGGGGTAGATTTAGAAAAGTTCATGGCGGCGCTGAATGATAAATTGGAAAATGCCAAACCTTGCCTCTAGAGCGTTCCCCTAGCGCCTCCAATAAAGAAACACCAGGATAACACTGTAGACCTCCAGCCTCCCAAGAAGCATACAAAAGATAAGTATCCATTTCTCTATAATGCTAAGCCCGGCGTAATTCAGGCTAGGCCCTACCTCCCCTAACCCTGGCCCCACGTTCCCCATGCAGGCTGCGACAGCCCCAAAAGCTGTGGTAATATCCCTTCCAAAAGCAGTCAGCATAAGAGAAAACCGTCCAAAAAGCGATACATAAAGGAAAAAGAACCCAAATGTATTGCTAATAACCTCCTCCTCTACAGACTCGCCGTAGAGCTTCACATGCTTAACCACCCTTGGGGTAATAAGGCGGAGTAATTCCCTCCCCACGGATTTTATCAGTAACATGAGCCGCACATTTTTTATCCCGCTGGCAGTGGAGCCAGCACAGCCTCCAGTAAGCATCATCAGTACCAGGAGAAAGCGGCAAAAATCTGGCCAGGCATCGTAATCTTCAGTGGTAAAGCCCGTAGTAGTAGCAACAGAAATTACTTGAAAAGAAGTTTTACGCAAGGCACAAAAGAAAGGGTCTCCATGAAAATACAGAGAGAGACTTACAAGCAGCATGGTGAGCGAAAGAAGACCAACGAAAAACCTCAACTCCGGATTACCAATGATTGGCCTAAAGTCGCCCTTTCCAAGATAATAATAGAGTACAAAGTTACAAGCCCCAAGAAACATGAATACAGTAATAATAACCTCTATGTAGAGGTTTTGATAAGCGGCAACACTAGAACTCCTCGTGGAAAAACCTCCGGTGGATATAGTACTAAAGGTGTGACAAAGAGACTCAAATGCCGACATGCCGCCTAAATATAGAAGAACAAATTCCAAAACTGTCAGAATCACATATATCTGCAGTAATACTCTGGCCGTCGCAGCAACGCGGGGACGGAGCCTTTCAGAAACAGGGCCAGGCACCTCTACCTCAAAAAGACGGTAGGCCGCCATCCCCGTGGTGGGCAAAAAGGCAATAAAAAATACTACAATGCCCAAGCCTCCTAACCATTGAGTAAAGCTCCTCCAGCAGGCCAGCCCGGGTGGTAGGGCTTCGGGGCTCTTAATAATAGTAGCCCCTGTAGTAGTGAAGCCACTCACGGACTCAAAGTAGGCATCAGTAAAATTTCCTGCGAAAAATGTAGCGTGCTAGCCTGTCTCGCACGAAGTGAAGATATAAGGCAGGGCTCCAAAGAATGCGCATATTACCCATCCTACCACTACGGCAATAAAACCCTCTCTAATGCTTAACTCTCCCTCATTTAAGCGAAAGAAGTATTTTAACACCCCCCCAGCCGCTAAAGTTATAAACATACTGTAGGCCAGGGCCTTTATCTCCCCGCCGTTTCCGAAATAAAGAGAAATGACTAGCGGTAGGAACATGCTAGCCCCCAACAGCAAAAGCAGTCCTCCAATGGTGGATAATATCAAGGATTGCATCCTATAGACCTTGCCGCCCTATAACTTATTGATGAGAGGCTGGCAAGAGAAGGGAATTGGTAAAGGGCGCATTCAGTCTATCAGAAAATACTATCCCTTTGTGAAAAGAGATTGAACCTTTTCTCTGACATGAGGCATGGTGAAGACTATTGCCCGATCTCCGGGAGCCACTACAAAATCACCACGAGGTAGTATTATCTCCCCCTCTCTTACGATAGTTCCCAGTATAGAACCCTTAGGGAAGTGTATTTGCCTAAGGGCCTTATCTGCCATCTTTGATTCCTTTTCCACCACCATCTCTATTGCCTCAGCCTCACTCCTGTCAAAGAGTTTTACCATAGAGAGGATGGGGCCACGGATTATGTGCTGTAGAATAGAACTCACAGTAAAGAGCCTTGGATTGATCACCACGTCCATCCCTATGGAGCCAAAGATGGGAACGTAGTCAGGGTCTTTAGTAATAACTATTGTTTTCCTAGCGTACTGCTTTTTGGCCAAGAGGCAAGCAAGGATGTTAGACTCCTCATCCTCTGCGGCCCCCACAAAAAAGTCCACGGCCTCCGTTGTGACCTCTTTAAGAAGCTCTGTCTCTGTGGCTTGACCGTGGAGTATGGTAGCCTCTGAAAGCCTGGTAGCGGCTAGCTGTGCCTTCTCTTCCTCTGGTTCTACCAGGACTACCATTTTAACCTTCTTTTCCAATATCTGAGCTAATTGTAAGCCTACCCTGCTGGCACCATAAATAATCACTCTTTGTGTATCCATCGCCCTTCGGTTTACCATGGGCAGAAAGAAAGGGAGGCCTGCCCTGGCTATCAATACAAATATGTTATCCTCTGCCTCTATCTGGGCCTCTCCTGTGGGGATGAACATCTCATCTTTACGCTGGATGGCAACTATCAAAAATGTGTCTGTAGAGCTAACCTCTTTGAGTTCTTGAAGCTTCCTGCCAACCATAGGAGCATCGGTGGGGACGTGAAATCCCCTGAAAAGGATGTTAGCCTCGGCGAAGTCTGCTACATAGTTGGCCCCAGGCGTCTCTATCACTTTTAGGACCGAGTCCACGGTTATAAAATCTGGATTTATTATGTGGTCTATAAAGAATTGTTTTTGCCTGAAAAAGGAACCTTCCTTTGTATATTCCTCGTTTCTGAGTCTTGCAATCTTCCTCTCCACTCCATACCAATGGGCCAGAAGACAAACGCTTAGATTTACCTCGTCGCTATCCGTTACTGCCAGAACTATTTCTGCATCCTTTATCCTGGCTGCCTCCAACATACTAGGAGTACTGCCACTGCCGGTCACAAGAAGGACATCCAGTTTTTCATTTATCCTGCGCGCAATTTGAGGGTCTTTTTCCACAAGGGAAATATCGTGCCCCTCACTGGAAAGTTGTCTTGCCAGATTGAACCCTACAGCTCCTGCACCTACTATGAGTATCTTCATGATAAGAAATTAGGGAACTGCTAGCCCCTTGCCTTTACTTCCAAGGGTATTGGTGGAGTTAGTTTTGTGAATGCTCCTTTCAGCGAGCTCCAAGAACTTGGCCTTGAAATCAGGACCACCTAGTCCTGGGTCTTCCACCAAAAAAGTGTCTACTATCTTTGCTACCCTGGTATAATTACCCTGTTCAAAAAGACTGTTCAAAACCTCTACTCTCCCTTTCCACCATTCTCTTGATTGCTCTGGTAGTTCTTTCATCCATCGGCCGTAAAGCTCCAAAAGGCGGTCATACTGCTTCATCTCCTTTAAGCACTGGGCAAGTTCCACTTTTATCTCCATATCTGCCTTATCATATTCTGAAAGTCCATCATATAGGGTCATCGCCTTCTGCCAGTCCTTCTGGAGGTAGTATATTCTGGCCAATTTGAGACGGCTGTCCCAGAGCCTTTCCTTATGATTTTCTGAAGTAGAAAACTGGGAAAGCCGCCTCTCCAGAACCTGGCTGGCGCGCGTGTAATCTTTGTTATCATATAAGACATCAGCAAGTTTACCGAGGGCATCGAACGACTCTATTTTTATGCCCAGCAAGGACTCGGAGGCTTGTTCCACCACTTTCTTATCCTGATCTGTAAGCACCTTTAGTAAGGGTTCAAAGGCCTTCTCGCTCCCAATCTTGCCAAGCGCCCCGGCCGCTGCCTCCCTGACTCTAGCTACCTTATCAGAAAGCAACCCTGCTAGAGGCTCTACTGCCTGTTCATCCCTTAGATTACCCAGGCTATCGGCTGCATACCATCTTACCCTCTCTTCCTTATCATTCAAGGCGACAACAAGGGGTGCAACGGCCCTTTGGTCTTTGAGTCTACCCAGGGCCACAGCAGAACTTTCTCTTACCCTTGCATCCTCGTTGCTCAAGAGGTCAGCTAGCGAATCTACCGCCTTGTTATTACCCATCTGCCCAAGAGACTCGCAAGCCGCTATTAACACAAAGGTACTATCATGTTTTAGGCTATCTATTAAGGCATCCACCACTGAGCTAGTACGAAATTTCCCGAGTGCCCTTGCGGCCTTTTCTCTTACTAAAGCATCTTCATCCTTTAATGCAATTAGTAAGGGATCTATGGCCTTCTCATCACCAATCTCCCCAAGGGCTTGAACCGCCGACGCACGCACGTCCTTTTCTTTATCAGCCAGAAGGACAACTAGGTCGGGAATTACGCTGGAGTCATCTAATTTAGTAATCTCTTTGATAGCAAAAAGCCGTACATCTGTATGCCCCTGTTTCATGGCTTCTAATAGAGGCTTTATGTTCTTTTGCTCTACAGCCTCAGATAGCAAGGCAATGGTCTTCTGAGCCACTTCTTTTTTCAGGGATTCATTCTCAGTCCTTAACTCCTTATTAGCCTCTTCTAACCTATCCACTGTATCTGCCAACCACTGCTCCCTGGACTTCCCCTTGTTGAGGTTCCACCAGGCTTGCCACTTGTCAATATTTGTACCAAAGGATTGCATGGCCAGAAGGCTAAGGGATTCAAGTGCGGCCTCCCTAAGTTCTTTCGTCGGTGGTTGTCCAGCCACTTCCTTTGCCCCCAAGAGGGCCAGAAGTGGTTCCACTGCCTCCTTATCCCTCGTTTGCCCCAGGGCCTTTATAAGAAGCACTTTCGCCACCACCGTGTATTTAGGCTCCTGGAGCTTAACGGCCATCTGCTCTATTGCCCTGTGCGTGCGGAGCCTCCCTAGACTTTGACAGGCCGCCTCTCTCACCTCAGGCTCGTCTCTCTGAAGGAGTTCCATAAGAGGTATTACTGCTCTGTCGTCCCCCTTAAAACCAAAGGTCTTGATAACGGAAATCAGTACCTCCTTTTCTTGTGTCTTATCCACTACCTGCATACTGGCAGGGGGAGGTGCACTCTTCAAGATATTCAGCAGGGACTCAAGGGCCGCTGGATGGTCTGTATAAAGGAGGGAGATAGCAGCCGAACTACGAATTGTCACATCCGGAGAATATAGCTGTCGTATCCATCTCTCAATCTCTGCAGTGGGTGGAGAGGTTACCTCTGCCTTCAACGGTGAAATACTAAACTGAAGGCTGGTAACAGGGAAGAGACATAAGACAAATGTCAACCACAGCGGACCTGCCAAAAGTTCGCCACGGTAAATTTGCCTAAGCCATGACACAACTGCCTTTGGCACGATAAGGACCCCTCTTTTATTCTTACGCCACGCCTTGACTTGCTCACCCAATAGTATCAGAACCACCGCCAACGGTCAATAGAAGGGTTAGAACTAAATCTTGTCACCCTGAGCACAGCAAAGGGTCTATTTTTCTCTTAGAGATTCTTCGCTTTGCTCAGAATAACAAAATATTCAGCGTACTGGACTCGTAACACTAAACCCTTGCAACTGCCTGTCAAAAAAGAGGATCAGCCTTGGCATTTTGTTGAGACCTAAGAGTAACCTGCAGCGGCCCTTTACAAAAAGGGCGAAATAAGAGAGGCGTTAAAGTGATAGAGGGAGCACTCCCTGTGGCGCAAAAAGTGGGGCATCTGAAATCGGAAAGTTTTAGGCTGTTTTATGAGAAGCTACAAAACAAATCATAAATTACAAATAGTCCCCCTATATCCCTCTTTAGAAAAGGGGGATTAAAGGTGCAAATCCCCCTTTCGTAAAGGAAACTAAGGGAATTATAAAAGGTCTTTAAATCATTTGTGAGTAGCAACTTAATTTGTAATTCGTTTTTATAATAGTTCGATGTCTTCCCCCTCCATAGTCCTTTCGCAGTAATGGCAGCGGAGGCGGACGGGGGCTTTTTTTACCACCTTAAGGCGGGTCTGGATGCGCTCGTGGTTGGAGATGCAGTTGGGGTTAAAGCATTTTACGATGCCAACAAGTTCCTCGGGCAGGCTTACCCGTCTTTTTTCTACTACCTCAAAATTCTTTATGATATTCAGCGTGGCATTGGGAGCTATGAGCGCTATTTTGTTAGCCTCTTCCTGGTTGAGGACTTTGCCTTCTATCTTGATTATGCCCTTTTTGCCCAGTTGACGGCTGGATAGGTTCATCCCTACTAGTATCAGCCGGCTTTCTGCAGGGATATTCAGTATGGAGGCCACCTTGAAGGTGCTCTTACTATCTATATGGTCTATAACGGTGCCGTCTTTTATGGCGGAGACCTGGAGTTGTCGCATATACCTTATAAACTCCCAGAATTCAGAAGTCAGTATTCAGGATTTTGAATTCTATATTCTGTATTTTGACTATTATATTATATTCTTTTTCTTCCTCTATAATTACAATGAGACTCCACAACGCTCCAAGGGTATATGTCATTGCGAGGACGCTTTAGGCGGACGAAGCAATCCCTTTTAAAGAACGTTAAGAGATTGCTTCGGGGCTCACGCCCATCGCAATGACATTTTACGTTTTGGAGAGGTCTCATAATTACTTTGCTCCCAGTATTGCGGCAAGCAGTGCCTTTCTGACAGGGATTCCGCTCCTAGCCTGCTGAAAATATACTGCATACGGGGTCTCGTCAAGGCTCTCATCCATCTCGTCCACCCTGGGCAGGGGGTGCAGTATCTTAAAATCAGGCTTTACCTTTAATCCCTCTACGAGGCTCTTACTAAGCCGGTAGGTTCCTTTAACCTTTTCGTACTCCACGGGATCGGCAAAGCGCTCCTGCTGAATGCGTGTGCAGTAAAGGACGTCCAGCCTATGACATACCTCCTCAAAGGAGCTGTGCTCTGAGTACTTGACTCCCCTTTCCCTGAGTTCCTCAAGCTGGTAGGCAGGCATCCTCAAGGAGGGAGGGGAGATGAACAACATCTGGCAAGGGAAGTGGGCAAGGGCATAAGCCAGGGAGTGAACGGTGCGGCCATATTTAAGGTCACCAAGAAATCCCACTGATAATCCTTCCAGAGAACCCTTTGCCCTTAGAATAGTGTAAAGGTCAAGGAAGGTCTGTGTGGGATGCTGATTGGCCCCATCGCCCGCATTAATGACAGGGATATTTACAGTATCGGCCGTTAGCCTTGGGGCTCCTTCCAGAAAATGTCGGATGACAATTATATCAGAGTATCCTTCTATTATTTTTACTGCATCTTTGAGAGATTCCCCTTTGACCAGTGAGGTAGCACTGGGTTCAGCGAAGCTTATTACTTCCCCACCGAGGAGTTTCATTGCCGATTCAAAGCTCATGCGAGTCCTGGTAGAGGGTTCAAAGAAAAGGGTGGCCAGTACCTTTCCTTTGAGGAGTTCGGGATAGCTACGTTCCTCCATTTCCATAGCCATGTTCAAGGCGTAAAGGATTTCCTCTTTGGTGAAGTCCCTTATGGAGATGATGTCCTTGTTTTTCAGGCTAACCACAATCAGGCCTTTAGATACTTCACAACAAGTGGCATTAATTGAGTCCCCTTGAACTCTCCCAGGCTCCCCTTCTGGCACGATTCCTCGGAAAAGTCTAACACTGTGTCTGGCTTTATATTCCCACCGTATAAAACTACGGGTACAGGGTCATGGGAGTGCGATTTGAGCTGGCAAGGGGTGGTATGGTCTGCCGTAAGGACTATAACGGTTTCTTTAGGTGCGATTCCCTCTAGTACTGGGCCGAGAAAGTTGCGGTCAATGGCCTCAATGGCCACCTTCTTAGCCTGGCTGTCTCCATCGTGACCCGGTATATCGGGGCCTTTAATATGTATATACAGTCCCTCAAAATCTCTTATTGCCTCAAGGGTCTTTTCTGCACGCAAGGTATAGTCTCGTTGCAGGTCAGAGGAAGGCGGTGGCAGTTCTATTGTCTCCATCCCTGTGAGGGAGGCAATACCTTTCTCGACTGGCATATCGGCAAGGCAGGCCATTCTAAGGCCGAACTTGCTCTTCATATCTGGGAATTTAGGTAGTCTATCGCCAGCATCCCTTAGAAGTATGAGGTTGGCCTGGGGCAAGCCTTTCTCCCGCCTCTTTTGATTAACGGGGGATTTATCTAAGATTTCGCAGCTTTTCAAGACAAACTCGTTAGTCAAGAGAGCAGCAATGGTGGCGCCCTTAAGGTCTTTGCAATCCTCCAGAGGCCCAACATATTGGTAGATATTTTCAAAGCCTCCTTCCTGCGGGATACTTACTGGGCCGTCACGCTTGTATGCTGGGTCAGTGTTGGTTATCTCTCCAGAAAGGGATCCCTTCTTTGTGCGAATAACCAAACAAGCCCTATGACCTATAGTATGCTTGAGTTGAAAGGTGGAATCTGGGATAGATTCTAGTTTTAGCTGTGAACTGACTTCTTTACAGAGTTGTTCTGCCTCTTCAGCGGAAAGGCTTCTACCTGCACGTCGGTCAATAATTTCTCTCCCTTGACCCTTTGTGGCGAAGTTAGCCCTTATGGCCAGGTCTCCTGGATTCACCTCCAGGCCAGCAGCAAAGGATTCCAGCGGACCCCTGCCTGTATAGTAGCGATAAGGGTCGTAGCCCAGGATACTGATTACGGCGACGTCTGATTCAGGGGCAATCCCTGGGGCAATAGGATGCATTATTCCCGTACGCCCCTCCCTCGCCAGACTGTCCATGTTTGGTTTGTAGGCGGCTTCTAAGGGTGTTTTATTTCCCAGTTCCTTTAGACGATAAGGACCGTCTGAGAGGCCATCCAGGACTATGTACAGTAGCTTTAGCTTTCCTTTTGGCATTCCTTAGCGACCGTATCTTTTAATGGCTTCCATATACAAGTCATTACCCGTGGTGTCGTAGGCAACTACAGCGAAGAAGTCCTTTACCTCCATTCTGTAAATGGCCTCTGTACCAAGGTCTTCAAAGGCGACCATTTCACATTTTTTTATGCTTTTGGCAATAAGGGCCGCTGCACCTCCAATGTTGGAAAAGTGCACGGCCTTGTATTTCTTCAAAAGGTCAATGACTTCCTGGGAACGATTCCCTTTACCTATGGTACCCTTTAATCCTCTTTGTAAAAGCGGCTCCATGAAGGAATCCATGCGGGAGCTGGTAGTAGGTCCCGCAGAGCCTATTACCCTGCCGGGTCTAGCAGGGGTAGGGCCCACATAATATATGACCTGTCCCTGGAGGTCAAAAGGGAGGGGCTTGCCTTGTTCTATAAGTTCTATCAGCAGCTTATGGCTAGCGTCTCTGGCAGTATAAAAGATTCCATCAAAAAGTACCAATTGGCCTGCCCTGAGGCTCAAAACTGTTTTTTCATCTAATGGTGCCTTTATATGTATAATTTCTTCTGACACGATGTTTTTTTCCATCATAAAGTTACTGTTTTTACACGATGTGAGTGGCACTCAATATTTACTGCGACAGGGAGGCTGGCGATATGGGTGGGACAGGTCTCCACGTGAACTGCAAGGGCGGTAGCCCTGCCACCCCATGCCTGCGGACCCAAGCCAGTGTTATTCACCTTTTCAAAGAGCTCCTCTTCCAGTTCCTTAATATGTGGTTCAGGATGGTGGGAACTCACAGGCCTGAGAAGGCTTTTCTTTGCCATATAGGCGGAATACTCGAAGGTGCCTCCCAAACCCACTCCCACAATTAGCGGAGGACAAGGTCTGCCACCTCCTCTTACAACGGTTTCCACCACAAAATCTACAATCTCTTTTCTTCCCTGGGCTGGGGTAAGCATGATGTGGCGGCTCATATTTTCACAGCCCGAACCTTTACACATGATGGTAAGTTTTAATTGCTTTCCTTGTATTGCATCTATATGAATAAAGGGCGGAGTATTATCTTTTGTATTAATACGTTTTAAAGGGTCTTTAACAATTGAGGCCCTTAGATAGCCTTTAGTGTATCCCTGACTTACACCTTTGGTAATAGCCTCTTTCAAATTACCATCTACAATTTCTACCTCTTGGCCTAATTCTACGAAGACCACCGTGAAACCAGTATCCTGACATAAGGGAGCAAGTTCCTCGCGGGCTATTCTGGCATTTTCAAGGATGTCTCTTATGATTCGCTGGCCGATACAGAATTCTTCTGTCTTAAGAGACCTTTCCAGGGCATCAATGACATCCTGTCCCAGGAAATAGTTAGCATCTATACAAAGTTTTTCTACGGTTTGGGTTATGGTGCTAGCCTCTATCTGGCGCATTTTTATAAGCTCCGCGAAGACCCTTGCCACAAGTCAGATGAGATTTAATCCTGATAAGTGTACCCATACTTTATTGCCTTTACGTTTTCTTCAAGAAATCTTGCTGGGAGGGTGGCACGAAAGTCTACTTTATCAATTGGAATGCCAATATCCCTGAGGAGCCTACCAAGAGCAATCATATTTATGAAGATGGGGCTGCCGAATTTCTCAATGGCCTCTTTTTCAAATGGTATCCTTTCTTCTGCCACTCTTTCGAGGATAGAGGCCTCCAGGATGTGTCTCTCGGCAGCAAAGGTTCTCTTGGACGATTTGGCTAGCTCCAGGCATAGGTCAGCCTTCTCAAAGAAAGGTGTCTCTATCTTTTCATCCGAGAAGATAAGTTCGGCAGTAATTTCTCCTCCCCTTACTGTGGCATCGTAGAGGACATTCAGGGTGACCTCCTTGCCCATCTTAGCCAGTATGTTAGCCAGGGCTTGAGCCATAAGCTTGATACCCTGGCCAGCCTCTCCTGCCAGGATTATCCTTTTTACTATCGGCCTGAGAGGTTTGGCTAAGACTTTTACCATAAGGATAAGGTCTATGCCAAAGAATTTCTCCTCTATGTAGGCCTTCTGGAAGAAGCCCAGGTGTTCCAATAGTCTATAGGCAGGGGTATCTTGAGGGTAGATAAACACCCTGCCCTCGTGGCATCCTTTCCTCTGGAATTCCCTTAAGGTTCTTTCCAGGATTTGGTGACCGTAACCCTTGCCTCTATAATTCTTGTCAATGGCAAACCAGTGGATGTCTCCCACGCCTTCGGTTAGCCAAGCAAAAACGTACCCTACGACCTTTTCTTTCTCCTTGGCTACCAGGTAAACACAATTTTCATTGGACAGTCTTTTACGAAGTTTTGCAACAGTGTAGCCTTCCTTGAAGTGCTGCATGTCCTCCTTGGGGCGGGCAGGGTGGATTTCCTCAATGCTCTCATAAAAGAGGTTCAGTGTGGCTTCTATATCTTTTTCTTTTAGTACCTCTACGCTGAAGTCCATCGGGTTATTCCTATCTCGTTCTCTTTTAGAAGTTCGGTATTGTCGTTAATTTTATAATTGTTCTTATAGTACATAAGCATCTCAAAAGCGTCTTTGAACCCTACGCGGCGACCGTTATTGACGATGCACTGGCATATAACATCTACAAAGGAAAGACCGGGGTGTCTCAGTGCCTCAATAATGCTTTTTTTAAGGTGTGCTAGATGAAAGGTAGTACTTCTTGCATAGAAGCAGTTGTGGGCCTTGATAATAGCTTGAACGTTGACAGGGCAGTCTTTGTTGCCTTCGGGCGTGGTGACGGTCTTGGTATTTAGTCTGGTAGTGGGAGAGACCTGGCCACCGGTCATACCGTATATCTCGTTGGAGTAGCAGATAATAGAGATGGGGGTATTTCGCCTTGTGGCATGAAGGAGATGGTTGCCACCTATGCCCAGTAGATCTCCGTCTCCGCTCAGTACAACAACTTTCAGGTTCTCATTGGCGGTTTTTATACCCTCAGCAACAGGGATAGCCCTACCGTGGGCAGTATGGACTGAGTCCATGTCAAAGAAACCAGCGCTCCTGCCCGCGCATCCTATGCCAGAGACGATGACTACCTGTCGCTTATCAAAATTGAGTTCTTCAAAGGCCTGGCATGCTGACTTAAGAATCTGGCCGTTACCACAGCCCGGACACCATGGGGTGGGCAGGTTCTCTTCCTTCAGGAAGCGCTTGAAACGCATAGTGTCTTCCATGTTTATCGCCTGCTTAGTTTATCGTTACCTGTTTAGATGATGCCTGTCTTAATTCCTGAAGTTTGTCGCTTATTTCCTTAATGTCTATTTTGCCTCCAGGCAGGGCCAGTAGCTCCACCTCTCTGTGCAGAAGGCTTTCTACCTCATAACAATATTGGCCAGTGTTCATTTCCAGGACTACAATGTATTCGTATCGGGAAGCGAAGTCCTTTAATTCTTCTATCATGGGGAAAAGCCTGATGGGCCTGAAAACGCCATATTTATCCTTAAAATTGTAAATGGCCCTTGATAGGGCACCGAAGGCTATCAAAAGGGTATCTGCCGTGTCGTTTTCAATATATTCATAAAAGTTGTAGTTTGCGCAGGTCTGCATACACTTCTTTTGGAAGTGGGCTAGAAGGGTTCTGTGCACCTCAGGGCTTGAGGTTACGGGGCACGAGTCCTTATGGGTAAGACCAGTAAAGTGACGGTTACCTGCGCCTAGAGGTGGTCTGCCCCTCTGTACAACTGGATAGTTCGTAAGCTCCACGGTTTCGTACAGGTGGCTAATGTAGCCATCGCTGAGGAGTAGAACAGGACTAAGGGACTCTTCGGCGGCGTTAAAGGCACTGAATGTATGTCGGTAGATCTCTTCAACAGAGTTGGGATAAAAGATTATAGGGAAGTAGTCTCCATGGCTGCCGTGCCTTGCCTGAATAATATCACCTTGGGCGGGGAAGGTCGGCATCCCTGTGCTGGGTCCTACCCTTTGTACATTTACTATTACCATAGGGACTTCCATCATGTGGGCTAGCCCTATGCTCTCCTGCATGAGGGAGAAACCGGGCCCACTGGTAGCCGTCATGACCTTAAGCCCAGCAAGGGAGGCCCCTATACAGGCATTTATGGAGGCTATCTCGTCCTCCATCTGCATGACCTTTATGTACTTTCTACCCACCAGTTCATGAAGTATCTCAGAGGCAGGGGTGATGGGATAGCCAGCAAAGAAGCCTAAGCCGGCCCTCTCTGCCGCTATCACTATGGCCTGATTACCCTGCAGGAGTTGTTTCGACATGGTATATTTTAACCACCTCTATGGCGAGATCGGGGCAATATCTCTCACAAGCAAAACAAGCAATGCACCTATCATAAGACACCAGCTTTCCTCCTACGATCTCAAGGTTCTTAGTGGGACAGAACTGAGGGCAGATATTGCACCGCTTGCAGTAATTATGATTTATAGCAACTTCACCCTTCCTTTGGCGCGCCATGCAAATATTATAAAATATTTACTAAACTTTTATAAGCCCAGTTTCTCTAAATAATGTCCATACTTTAACGCCTACCTCAGCGGGGTTATCAATCACGTGAACTCCTGCTTCTTTTAGGGCCTCTGCCTTGCTCTGCCATGTACCCATTCCTCCTTCTATTATTGCCCCGGCATGGCCCATTCGCTTCCCCCTGGGGGCATTTCTGCCAGCAATAAAACTGATTACGGGTTTTTTTACGGCGGATCGGATGTAGCTAGCTGCCTCTTCTTCCATAACGCCCCCTATCTCTCCTATGAGGATAATGGCGTGGGTTTCGCTATCCTCTTCAAAGAGCCTCAGGACGTCTACAAAGCTCATTCCCAGGATTGGGTCACCTCCTATACCAATACAGGTAGACTGGCCTATGCCACGCTGTGTTAGCTGCCATACTACCTCATAAGTAAGGGTACCACTGCGTGAGACCACACCCACTATACCAGGGGTATGTATATAGCCAGGCATTATACCTATTTTGGCTTGCCCGGGCACTGTGATTCCCGGGCAGTTGGGGCCGATGAGATAAGCGTTCCTTTCAGCTAAGTATCTCTTAACCCTGACCATGTCATGGACCGGAATGCCCTCTGTAATACATACTACAAGGCGAAGGCCAGCCTCCACCGCCTCCATTATGGCATCAGGGGCAAAAGGGGCAGGGACAAATATTACACTGGCCTCGGCGTCTGTTTTTTTAGCAGCTTCCAGAACTGTATCGTAAACTGGTATCCCTTCATGGAAGGTACCCCCCTTTCCAGGTGTAACCCCAGCCACTATTTTTGTTCCATACTCCTTCATAAGGCGGGTATGGAAGCTCCCTGCCGTCCCTGTCATGCCCTGGCAGATGACCCTCGTGTTGCGATCGATTTGCATTCCATCCAGCCTGACGTGAATTACTTCACAGGGAAAGTCAGGCTAATTCCGCCGCGGAGATCCCCGACTTTGTAATTTTCCATATAGGCGCCCGTAATATCCTTACCATCCCTGGTAGGACTGGTTGCAGGGTCCCCATGGCACTTCTGGCAGAGTTCGTTTATGTAAAGGGGGTAGAAATAGCGGTAAACAGTAAGGCCTACGGCTGAAATCTTTATTACTTCACCATAACCCTCTGTATTGGGAGCTTTCTCCGTGTATTTCCTGAGCTGAATAAGTTCCCAGGGATCAGGCGCAGCTTCGGAAGGGTTTCTGGGACCGTATGAGCCTTTCCCTTCGGATATAAACCTCGCCTTTATACCGGTGCTGGCAGCAAATTCCGTGGTAATCGTTTTCGCAAAAGCAACGGGGTTAATTCCTTTATAGCTAGAGGGCTCGTTTTGGGGAACTGGCTTGCCTAAGAAGGCACCATAGGTGTCAATTACGTCTAAATTCCTGGCCATAAAATAACCTGGCATCTGGAGAAGATTAATAATAACCTTAGCCATTTTGTTATAGTCATAAAATACCACCTCTGTCCCTGTTGTGGGTTCCGCCTCTATAGGAGATACTATGCTAATAGCACCTATAAGTTCTACTAACTTATAGCCTTCCATCGTATTTCCTGTAACATCTTTGCCATCCTTTGTTGGGCTAGTCGCTGGGTCACCATGGCATTTCAGGCATGACGGTTCTACATAAAGAGGATAGATGTAGCGGTATTGTACGTCTAAAGTTTCTTTTATCATTTCAACCTCTCCAAAACCTACGCCCTTCGGGTAGCGAATGGTTGCAAACTTTTTCAACTGGTTGCTTTCCCATTCATCTGGCGTATTCTCTTTGTTCCTTAGGCCCAGTTTCCCTTTCCCTTCGGAAGCAAATTTGACCTTTATCCCCGTCCTTTGGGTAAGCTCTTTACCTATCCTCATGCAACCCCCCTCTGGATTGATTCCTTTGTAGTTGCAAGCCGCATCTTTAGGAATAGGTTTCCCTATAAATGCATTATTGCAGTCTATTACATCTATATTCACCGCAATAAAATTCTCCACCGCATTCAACATAGATACGACTGCCCTACTCATCCTCTCGTAGTCGTATACATAGTCGTGTACTTGAGCCTTTACTCCTTTTGCCAAAAAGGAGCTTACGAAAAGTATTGCAAGCAGGCAGGTCAATTTCACTATTATCCTTTTCATTGTCTTTCCCCTATGGTTGTTTTAGCAGTTTTTCCTTATTCTTTTATTTCAGCAGCTTCTATTGCCAGTAAGGTTGCTTCTTTCATTTCCCTGGAAAAGCGAAATGGAAGACCAGAACCCTCTAGCATTTTCCTTGCTTCTAAGGCATTAGTTCCTTCCATCCTTAGTATCATAGGAATACGGAGAGGTGTATCCTTTAAGACCTCCAGGATTGCCTTAGCAATGGTATCACAACGAGTTATACCACCAAAAATATTTACTAAGACTGCCCTCAGCCTTGGGTCCCGCAGCAAGATACTGAAAGCCTGGGTCACTCTTTCAGTAGAGGCGTCTCCACCTACGTCAAGAAAATTAGCCGGCTTACCCCCGCAGACCCTGATAATGTCATTAGTAGCCATGGCAAGTCCCGCTCCATTCACCAGGCACCCTATATTCCCCTCTAACCCCACATAGCTCAAACCAAAGCTGGAGGCAAGGGCCTCCAGAGATTCCTCTGCCCTGGGCCTTATGGCTACCATCTCCTGATGGCGAAAAAAGGCGTTGTCATCAAAATTAGCTTTAACATCCAATATAGACAAAGACCCTTCAGAGGTGACGGCCAGGGGGTTAATTTCTAGAAGAGTGAGTTCCTTTTCAATAAAAGCCCTTGAAAGGCCCAGTATCAAGCTGGCTGCTTCTTTGAGATAAGAACCTGATAAGCCCATAAAGTAGGCTGTCCTTCTGGCCTGGAAGGGGAGCAAACCTTGCAAGCTATCCCAGGGATCCTTTAAGACCTTTTCTGGGGCTTTCCTGGCCAGTTCTTCTATTTCTACACCCCCTTCTCCACACCCCACAAGCAAAGAACATGCCCTCTGCCTGTCAATGAGAAAGGCTAGATACAATTCCCGCTGGATAGAGATGACTTCCTGGAAGAGTAGCGCCTTAACTTCCTCTCCTTCTGGTGTGGTTTGAGGCGTTACTAATCTTGAGCCCAGCAGCCTTTTAGCAAAATCCTTTGCCTCTGCCGGACTATTTACTATCTTCACGCCCCCAGCCTTACCCCTACCCCCTGTCAATACCTGGGCCTTTATCACTGCCCTGGGCTGACCAAGCTTAAGGAAAGCCTCCTCTGCCTCTTCAGGTTTGAATATGGTGCTGCTTTTAGGTATACAAGTGACGTAGCCTTGTAATATCTCCCTAGCCTGGTGTTCGTACAGTCTCAAGGCTCTCGCTAGCCTCCCGAGGCGATTCAAAAAGTTCTGGTAGGTGCTTTTTGACCTGCTCCATCATCTCTTCGTCAGATATAACCGTTATCCTGCCTTTGGCATACTGTTCCATTACCCAATCTTTTATCCTTATAATGCCAGGATGGGACTTAGTTAAATCTTCCCTCTGGACATTAAGGTTGACCTTTATCCAGTGAACGATCCCAGCTACCCCGGATTTGTCGTTGACCGCTACCCCTGGGGGTATCTTGAGCAGCTTCCTGGTATCAAAGATGTTATATATTTCTTCATTCTTGAGAAGGCCATCCAGATGTATGCCAGCTAGGGTTACATTAAAGTGGGACCCCACCAAGGGTTGATTGGGTGGAATCTCGCAACCTATCTTTTTTCTGAAGTAATTTGCTATATCGGTAATAATAGTCGTATCAATGCTATCGTCACCCCTTAAAGCCATATATTCAATAACAAGGGCCTCTAAGGGGGTGTTTCCAGTACGCTCACCAATACCAAGTATTGTGCCGTTAGCACCACTACAGCCATAAAGCCAGGCGGTGGTAGCATTAGAGACCGCCTTATAGAAATCGTTGTGGCCATGCCATTCAAGGTTTTGGGGAGGTACCTTAGCAAAATGGCTGAGGCCATAAACTATACCAGGTACGCTCCTAGGTAGCATAGCACCGGGATAGCCAACTCCGTAGCCCATTGTGTCACAGGCACGTATTTTTATTGGTATCTTACTCTCTTCTGAAAGTTTCATTAGTTCCTGGGCAAAGGGGACTACAAATCCATAAAAGTCTGCCCTGGTAATATCCTCAAAGTGGCAGCGAGGGATGATGCCTACTTCCAAGGCTGCCCTCACAATGTCCAGGTAACTCTCCAGGGCCTGGCGGCGGGTCTTACCCAGCTTGTAGAAAATATGGTAATCAGAGGCAGAGGTGAGGATCCCTGTCTCCTTCAGCCCCATTTCTTTCACTAGTTTAAAATCATTTTTGTTGGCCCTTATCCACCCAGTAACTTCTGGATATTTGTAACCCCTCTCGAGACATTTAACAACAGCCTCCTTGTCCTTGTCAGTGTAAAGGAAGAATTCGCACTGCCTTATGAGCCCTTGTTTTCCCCCTAGTTGGTGTAGAAGGTCATAGAGGTCAACAATCTGCTTTACGGTGAAAGGAGGCCTTGACTGCTGTCCATCGCGGAAGGTAGTGTCAGTAATCCATATATTCTCTGGAGGGTCCATAGGACTAAGGCGGTAGTTAAAAGGTATTTTAGGTATCTGCCCATAAGAGAACATATCCCTATAGAGATTGGGCTCCTTTACATCCTGGAGTTCAAATCTATAGTCATCCTGTTCCAGGCTGCGTCTGCGTTCATTAAAACGTAACATTTTTAACTCCTTAAGGTTCGCAAGTACAGGTGCTTAGAATAGTTCCTCCTGATTCCGCCTAAGTCACCCTTTTATAAAGCAGATTGTATCAAAGCTTTAGCTAACGTGTCAAGCGTAAAGGGATAAGGTAACGTGGAGTATGCCCCCTTTCCTTTATGGAAACAACAATTAATCCCCCTCCCTTCAAGGGAGGGGGAAGGGGGAGGGTGAGTAATAGGGTGCTTTTTAAGACACCTTACACGACTAGGTATATACCCTTTAGGTCGGTCAAGAAGACCTATCTGCAGTAAGGCCTTGACTGCCCTTAAAATTATACCTTATAATAATGATGTTGTTTTATTTCTTAAGGAGGTTTGTTTTTTATGGATGTTTCAAAATATATTCAAAACCTGAAAATAAACTCCCAGAGGGTACGTTGGTCGGTACAATTGTTCTTCTTCCTCTTTGTCCTATTTCTTGGTTACAAGTTTTATCTATTTGTGGAGTACTGTAAGTCAGGCGGGACGCTCCCCTATGTAGCCAGGCCCCCAGGGGTGGAGGCCTTTTTGCCAATAGGGGCATTGATTGGACTCAAGTACTTCCTTGTCTCAGGAAAGATTGACCCCATTCATCCAGCAGGGTTCGTCATCCTTTCCTCGGTACTTGTAATAGCCTTTTTCATAGGGAGGGGCTTTTGTAGCTGGATATGCCCAGTGGGTACCTTCTCAGAGTGGCTTTGGATGGGTGGCAAACAGATTTTGGGCAAAAACTACACCTTACCAAAGACAGCGGACTGGGCACTTAGGAGCCTGAAGTATTTAATGCTCTTCTTCTTCCTTTACCAGATACTGATAAAGATGGACGGGAGTTTTCTGGAGCGCTTCTACAGAGAGGTACCTTATATCCGGGTGGCAGATATAAAGATGTTACAGTTCTTCACCAGTATGAACAATAACACCCTCATTGTTCTGTCTGTCTTAGTTGCCCTGTCCTTCATTACCAAGAATTTCTGGTGCAGATACTTGTGCCCTTACGGCGCATTCCTGGGGTTACTGCACTACAACAACCCTTTCGGGGTCAGGGTGACACGGAATGAGCAAAAATGTATTAACTGCGGGGCCTGCCGGAGGGCATGCCCTGTACTCCTGCCTGTGGATAAGGTAAAGAGAGAAATCTCACCCGAATGCTGGCACTGTTACGATTGCCTCAACGCCTGCCCAGTACCAGGGGCCCTGGAAATGAAGGTGGCAGGAGCCAAAGGCAATGTGCATTATGCCCTCTATGCTATCCTTTTACTGGGCATCTTTGCTGGTGTCACCACCTGGGCAAGGTATAATGGACACTGGTACACCTCTATTACCACTCAGGAATACATCACCAGGGTAGCCGAGCTTAATTTACCAAAGTATGAGCATAAGAGGGGGAAATTTGAGTTAGAATCAAAGACAGTAGAAACTAGACAGTAGACAGGGAAAATCCCCCTCAGTCCCCCTTTGCTAAAGGGGGATATAGGGGGATTTAATATTGGGAATTTAGAATTTGAAATTTCCAATCTTCGTTTTACAATCCTATCAAGATGAAAAACCTCCCTCTGGGGAAACTGAACCCAAAACTCCTTGCCAAACTCCTAAAGCAGTACACGGGGGTTAGAGACCCACGTCTAGTGATAGGGCCAACAGTAGGCGAGGATGCAGCAGTTATTGATATGGGGGATAGATACCTGGTGGCCAAGAGCGACCCCATTACCTACGCCACAGAAATGATAGGCTGGTATGCCGTACATATGAATGCCAATGATGTAGCCACCCTGGGCGCAGAACCCAAATGGTTCCTTGCCACCCTGCTCCTGCCCGAAAAGAAAACCGATGAGGAGCTGGTAACGGCTATCTTTGCTGATATGTCCAGGGCCGCAGAACAATTAGGAGTAGCCCTTTGCGGGGGGCATACAGAAGTTACCCCAGGGCTGGATAGGCCCATAGTAGTTGGGCACATGCTGGGCGAGGTAGCTAGAGATAAACTCGTCCTCAAGACCAATGCCAGGGCAGGGGATAGGATAATCCTAACAAAAGGTATAGCCATTGAAGGTACAGCCCTCATAGCCAGGGAAAGGTCCGGGGAGTTAAGGGCTCACTTTGGCGAGGGTTTCGTCAAAAGAGCGCAAGAATTCCTCGTTGACCCAGGGATTAGTGTGGTCAAAGAGGCTCTTAAAGCCGCTAGAGCGGCAAAGGTTCACGCCATGCATGACCTCACAGAAGGGGGTTTGGCTACCGGCATACAGGAGATGGCAGAAATTGCAAGCCTGGGAGCCGAAATTGATAAACAAAGGATACCTATCTTTTCAGAGACTCAAGAACTTTGTTCCTATTATGGTTTAGACCCCCTGGGCATTATTGCCTCAGGTGCACTGCTCATAGCGGTGGCTCCGGAAGAGTGTGAAAAGGTGCTTTCAGCCTTAAGGGCACAGGGCATACAGGCAGCAGACATTGGCTGCCTTGCAGAAAAGACTAAGGGTTTAAAGCTAATAGAAGACGGCCAGCTAAAGGCTTTTCCAACCTTTGAGGTGGATGAGGTGACCCGCATATTATCGCGAAACTAGAGGCACTATGTTGAAAACCTTTTAATTCTCAGTAGACACCTCCTCAAAACTAACCTCCCCCATTTGTCATTCTGAGTGAGCCGAAGCCCTGAGCCAAAGGCGAAGGGGAAGAGAAGAATCTAATTAAAACAGTTTTGCCTTTTGCAAGATTCTTTCCAGCCAGGAAAAGAATTCTGCCCGTTAAGTTCTAAAAAAATTGTCCACTTTCCTGGAAAATTCCACTATTAACTACTTTCATAACAGGTTGTATTTTAACATCTTACAAATGGTAGAGAAAAAAGTGTTGAGAAAATCAACACTTTTTACTTTTTGGCTTGAGATTAGAAAATATGTATGTATGTATGTATGTATGTATGTATGTAGCAAGTTGTTACAAAAAATCATTTCTTGCCTGGATGATTGGCACAGCTTGTGCTTTGTTTTTGGCAGAGTGATGTGAAAGGAGGTGATTGAAAGTCATTTGTGACGAATCTTAAATTGCTGGGTGGCGACAAGGGTCTGTCACACTTCTACTGATTTACTACCAACAACTGTTGTACTCTTGCCACTGATGCCCTTCCTATACCTTTACGGAATAATTTTCTCGTAGCTAGAAAGTAAATCTTAGTTTGGGACAAGAGGATACGAAAGGAGGTGATTTAGACATCGACTTTGCCTTTTTAAAAAGGTGCTAAATAAAGTGGTGGTTGAGACGCACGCCACAAAGGAGGGCGAAACAATGTGCTTACAAAAATTATTTTATTTCCTAATAATTACCATTTTTTACATTTCTTTTGGTCACTTTTCAATAAGTGATGCACATCCTATAAAACATCAGGATATACATTCTCATATAGTTCCAGGAAGCATTTTACCTCCAGTTTTCGGCGGCACTTGGACAGTAGATAGTCGTTTGAACTTATTTTCAGTGGAACCCCATGCTTACTTTATAAGCCATAGGGACAACTTCCATTTTAGAGAATTCTACAACCTTGATGCACCGTTTTTCACGCCTTTAATAGTTCCAGGAAGGCCAAACCTACCACCGGGAGCGCCTGGCGCTAACTTGTTTCCAAAAACATGGACATTCTCTGTTAAGAATGAAGGATGCGCAGACTTTGACTATACTGATAAGTGGACTATTGATGTAGATCCAAACGTTGAAGTGAACAATGACAAAGTTTCTGTCGGTCTTAAGGTGGGGAAGGGCCCAGTCGAGCTGTCGTTCAATTGGGAACCAGGTGCTATGCCACCTAAGACAAAATTCCTTTTCACTCCACTCGCAAATGAGTTAATGATTGAATTCAGTACGACCGATACAGGGCAGGGTTTTTTTGGTAGCGGGGGTTCAGTGTCTGTTACAGGACAAATCCACGCCAAACGTGAAGGCACTGGAAAAGTTTTTGCTGAAAACGATCACTACGCAAGTGGTAAAGGGTTTTTGGTAAGCAATTTCACTTGGGCTCAGCGTGACGCTGCGGGAAGCACAGCAATAGTTAGTACGAATGTTTTTGACGACTATACCTGCACAAAACCAACGCCTGAACCTTCCACCTTGATTCTACTTGGCACTGGGCTGGCGGGGTTACTTGGCCTCAGGAGAAAAGGGCTATTCAGGAAGGCGGAAAGGCAGTAAATAGGAGATAGTAGCGAGTAGACAGTAAACAGGAGGGAGTAAGCAGCAAGCGGCTACTTCCTGCTTTATTCTAGTAATAGCTTTCTACCTGCTATCCTGTTGACGGCCTTCCACTCTCTGTCATTGCGAGGAGCGAAGCGACGAAGCAATCTCATTCCTATGGGATTGCTTCGCTTCGCTCGCAATGACCTGGGTCTGCCTACTGCCTACTACCTAGTTCACTCTAGCAACAGCCTTCTCCCTGCTATCCTGTTGGCCAGCTTCCACGAGGCAAGGGTTTCTCGGCGCTCTTGTCTGGTAAGCTCTGTGTAAATCTCAAGCACGGGTCTGTTTGGGTTTTCTGATTCAGCTTCGTTGACGGCCTGGGCGGCCAATAGTCCGGTGGCTAGGGCAGAGGATATGCCTTCTCCGAACATGTTTAGAAACCCTGCGGCCTCTCCCACAAGGAGTATGTTCCCACTTCCCAGATAGAAATTCCCAGTTGCACAAAGGTTTGTGCCCAGGCAACTGGATTTCCTTACAAGCCTCCCCAGCTTTAATCCAAAGTTTTTCTGAAGGAACTCAGTGTAAGTCTTGAGGTAAGGTTCAAACTTCTCTCCCCGCTTAATGGAGGTGCCGAAGATAATGAAATCGTCCTTTACATTGAACCAGGCGTATATCTCTCCGAGACTTGCGTCCAGAAACCCATGATACCATTCGGGGTCGAGGCTGCATTCTCCCTCATAATAGTTCTGGTAGGCAAGGAACCAGAGGCATTCGCTCTCAAGTTTGGGATTCAGTTTGGCCCTTATTGATGAGAGGCATCCTTCTGCTCCCACGAGATATTTGCAACTTATTTCAATACTTCCTTCGCTCTCGTCCTGGCAATAAAGGGTTATAGCTTTACTATTAACCTTGAAATCCTTAAGCAGGCACCCATCCCTTACCTCTGCCCCTGAATGGTCCACCAGCCATTTATCGTACTGTGCCCTCCAAACATTAGGCGCCCCATCCTTTCCCCCAAAAGGCCAGTTGGTATGTTTTTCAGTATTTTCCCAGAGGCGAACCCCTTTTATTATCTTTGGCCTGCAGTAACATTCATCGGGAATTTGTCCGAAATGTTTCTGGGTGAGCTTCTGGGACTTCTCGTTAATTAGCCCGGAGCATATCTTGTACCTGGGGAGCTTCTTTCTCTCTACTATTAGTACCTTCAAACCATTCCGGCTAAGCCCTTTTGCAGTAGCAGCCCCGGAGGGTCCTGCCCCTACCACCACGACGTCATATTCATGCTTCACGTTCTAGAAATCTCAGGATTTTTCAATGTAGGGACAGGTTTGAAGACCTGTCCACATTGGGCAGACCTAAAGGTCTGCCCCTACATTTATTTTATGGCTTAAAAGAAATTCCCTGCCTTTTAAGTATGGCTGCCGCAGATTCTGAAGGTTTTGCCCCAACACTAAGCCAGTACTCTATGCGTTCCTTCTTTACAAACTCCCTTTTGGAATTGTCGCTTGCCAGAGGGTCGTACCAGCCAACCTCTTCAATGGTCTTACCGTCCCTCTCCTCCCTGGCATCCATAATGGCAATCCTGTAAAAGGGCCTGTTCTTTCTGCCCATCCTCTTCAATCTGATTCTAACCATTCATTCCTCCTGATTATGTTCTGACTCGATGCCCCGAAAACTCTCTCCGAAAGCTGCACCGTTACCATGTCATTTTAGATAATTTCCCAGAGTTCTCAAATGGAACTTACTGGTTTTTCCTGCATAGCTGTAACTAATACAAAAGCTTGAACACCCGCTCCCTGGCCAAATAACGTAAGGCCCTCACCGCTCGTAGCGGTTATCCCGACATCTTCGATTTTTATATCAAGGATTTCAGCTATTCTAGATCGCATTTTGTCAATGTGTGGAACTATCCTGGGGGTTAGACATTCTATTGTCACTGCTACATGTGCTATTTTATAGTCCTTTAATGTCTTCAGGGCTTCCCTAACATATACGGCGCTATCAGTAATCCCTTGCTCACATAACCTATCTGTATGGGGACCAAGTATTACTTTCCCACTAATTCCAGATATTGCATTGCAAAGGGCGTGGAGAACTACATCGGCGTCACTATTGCCCATTAATGTCAGCTCACATGGTATTTCAACTCCCCCTAAAATAAGAGGCTTACTCTTACCTTTTTCCTCAAAGCGGTGACTGTCTTGCCCTATCCCAACTTTGAACTGCATAATTTAGTCCCAATTCAATTATCCGTTACGCCATCTGCTTTCGTATAACATTAGATTAAAGCACTTCAATAAAGTCTATTTGAAAAAAGACGCCGCTATCGCCGCTGTTATGTAAAGGATAGAATTTTTAGTAGAGGAAGCCCCTCAGGAGAACTTATTTCCTCTTTCCTTTGAACATGCCTGCGGGTAGGCCCTTTGGGAGGCCCATTCGGGATAGGCTAGTGGCTCCACCAAAAGCGGTTTTGAGCATCTTTTTCATAAAGCGGAATTGTTTGAGGAGTTGGTTTATGTCGTGAGGGGTGGTGGCACTACCTCTGGCAATCCGCTGACGATGGCTTCCATCAATAAGATCAGGATTTGCTCTTTCTTCCTTAGTCATGGACTGTATCATGGCCTCAATTTTCTTCATCTGGGCCTCTTCAACCTCCAGGCCTTCCATCTTGGTGCCCATGCCTGGAATCATGCTCAGGAGTTCCTGCAAAGGACCCATTTTCTTTATTTTCTGGAGCTGGTCAAGGAAGTCTTCAAGGGTGAGGGACTCCTCTTTTATCTTCCTGGCAAAGGCCTTGGCATCCTCCTCTTTAACGGCAGCCTGGGCCTTCTCCACCAGGGTGACCACGTCTCCCATCCCCAGTATCCTTGAGGCCATCCTATCCGGGTAGAACTCCTCCAGCATATCCAGCTTTTCGCCTACCCCAACATACTTTATTGGTTTGCCTGTAACAGCCTTAATAGAGAGAGCAGCCCCGCCGCGGGTATCACCGTCCATTTTAGTAAGGATTGCCCCATCAAATTCCAGCTGGGAATTAAACTCTTTGGCACTATTTACGGCATCCTGCCCTGTCATGGCATCGCAGACAAACAAGACACTATATGGTTTAGTCCTTTCCTTTATCTCCCGTAGCTCTGCCATCAATTCCTCATCAATGTGCAGCCTTCCGGCAGTGTCCAGAATGACCACATTCTGTCCATTCTTTATGGCATAATCAAAGGCCCTCTGGCAGAGTAAAGGAGGTTGACCGCCATTCTCGGAATAAACAGGAATACCTAACTGTTTGCCCAGTACTTTTAGTTGCTCTATGGCTGCAGGTCTTTGGATGTCGGCTGCCACAAGGAGGGGTTTTCTTCCTTTGGATAGGGCCAATTTGGCAAGCTTGGCCGAAGTGGTAGTCTTGCCGCAACCGTGAAGCCCCACTAACATTATCACGGTGGGATTACCTTCCTGGAAGGTCATAGGTTGGCCCACGGGGCCCATTAGCCTTACAAGCTCATCGTAGATAATCTTTACTATCTGTTGTCCAGGTGCGACACTCTGGAGAACCTCCTCTCCTACAGCCTTTTCTGTAACCCTATTGATTAAATCTTTGACGACCTTATAGTTAACATCTGCCTCCAGTAAGGCAGTCCTTACCTCTCTAAGCCCTTCCTGAATGTTTTCCCTGGTAAGACGGCCCCTTCCTCTAAGCCTGTCAAAGACAGCCTCTAGACTTTTCGTAATAGCTTCAAACATAGTTTAACCCAAGGCATTATACTTAAAGGTCTTAAGATATGCAAATGGAACTTAAATAGAGGAACACTGCCTAACTGGCACTCTTCAATAATCCTAAGTCATCATATCCACAGGCTTGGGCATATGCAACAGGGGTTGGTCCAGCACCCTCTTTATTTTTGCGCCGAGTTGAGCTAGCCTCTCTTCCAGGTGTTCATAACCTCTGTCCAGATGATGAACGCCTCTAATTTCTGTAGTACCCCTGGCTACGAGCCCTGCCAGTATTAAACTAGCACTAGCCCTCAGGTCAGTTGCCGTGACCTCAGCACCGGAAAGGTTTTGTACACCCTTAATGATGATATTAGGGCCTTCTTTTGTGATGCTCGCCCCCATTCTACTAAGCTCGGCAATGTGCGTAGCCCTATCAGGAAAAACCTTTTCAGTAATAACGCTAGTACCTTGGGCTATGCTCAGCAGGGAGGTAAACTGAGGCTGCATGTCCGTGGCAAAACCCGGGTAAGGAAGGGTGCCAATGCAGGTGGCTTTCAATTCGTCTGTTCCTTTTACCCTGCACCCTTTTTCTTCTTCTTCCACTATCACCCCTATTTCTCTCAATTTTTCTATCGTTGCACCTAAATGTTCCATCCTGACATTTTCTATGAGGATGTTCCCTCGGGTTATTGCACTGGCCACCATGAAGCTTCCTACCTCTATCCTGTCTGGAATTATTTCATATTCTACACCGCTAAGCTCCTCTACCCCCTCAATCACTAGACAACTGGTGCCTATTCCTGTTATTTTTGCCCCAGCCAAGTTGAGGAAGTGAGCAAGGTCTTGAATCTCCGGCTCGCAGGCTGCGCTCTTTATAACTGTTGTGCCTTTTGCCAAGCAAGCGGCCATCATCACGTTGGCCGTACCAAGGACTGTAGGGCCAAAAGACCCGGCCAGATGCAGTTCTCTTCCAAAAAGATCGCTACCCTCAGCTATAATATATCCTTTATCCTGAATTATCTTTGCTCCCAGTGCCTCCAGCCCTTTTAGGTGCAGGTCTATGCCCCTATACCCTATCACACAGCCCCCTGGCCTTGCTACCTCTGCCCTTCCCCACCTTCCCAATAGTGGGCCCAAAACACAGATAGAAGCCCTCATTTCTTTGACCAATTCATTTGGAGCTACTACCTCTCCCGGGCTTGTTACCGCTAGTTCAAGAGTTCCGTCCTTCAAACGCTCGACCGTCAACCCAAGGCGGCGGAGCAAATCCACCATAAGGCGTACGTCAGTAATGTTAGGAATGCCCTTTATCCTGGAGATGCCATGTGTAAGTATACAGGCAGCCATGATGGGTAAGGCAGCATTCTTAGCCCCGTTAACTGAAACCCTACCGTGGAGACGCCTTCCGCCCTCAATAACAAGCTTTTCCATTATCCTCTCCTGGCTATTATCACCCGCTCTATGCCCTGCAGGTCTTTTATTACCTCCACCCCTCCCAGACTTTTTTCCTTCAGAATAAGCTCCTTTATAGGAGCAGCTTGCCCCTCCCCTATCTCCAGGACCAGCCAACCTCCGGGTCTGAGCCAGAGGGGCGCTACTTCTGTGATCTCTCGATAGCAATCCACGCCGTCTTTACCAGCAATGAGCGCCTCTGGGGCCTCGTGTTCTCTTACCTCAGGCTGAAGTTCCTTCCACTCCCCCTCCGGAACGTAAGGGGGGTTAGAAGCAATAAAGTCCACCTTCCCCTCCAGCCCCAGGCCCTTAAATGCGCCATAAAGAGAACCCTTTAAGAAAAAAACTCTGTCGTCTACCAGATACCTCTTGGCATTAAATCGGGCCAGTCTTAGGGCCTTTTGAGAGATGTCAGATGCATATACCTCTGCATGGGAAAGATTAAAGGCAAGGGAAACAGCTATGCTTCCGCTTCCCGTGCCAATATCCATGATTATTAAAGGTCTTGTAAGGTCTGCCCGCTCCAGCACTGCCTCCACTACAAGCTCAGTCTCAGGCCTGGGTATGAATATTCCTTTTTTCGTGAGGAAGTCCAAGGACATGAATTCTACATGTCCAACAATGTACTGGAGGGGTACCCTACTGGCCCGCTTTTTGACCAAACGCCGGAAGAGTCGAAGGGAAGAGCTGTCTATGGGTTCATTGAGGTTCGTATAAAGTTGGTGTCTAGGAAGGCTTAGGACTGCTGATAGAAGTACTTCTGCATCTAGACGAGGAGAATCGATTCCCGCCTTTTCCAGGAGCTTGGTGGCCTCTGCCAATACCTCCTGGAGGCTTCTAGACCCTTTTTGAGGGCTTAGCGGGAGATTATGGGGCATTAATATAAAGTAATAGTAATGTTAAGGGGTTGCCACCAGCTGTTTTAATTGTTCTTCCTTGCTGTGTGCCTGAAGTTGTTCCAGCATTTCATCTATATGACCTGCCATGAACTTCTCCAGATCGTAAAGAGAGAAGTTTATCCTGTGGTCAGTCACACGATTCTGCGGGAAGTTGTAAGTACGAATCTTTTCGCTACGGTCTCCAGTGCCAATCTGCCCCCTGCGGGCCTTATCCCTTTTCTGCCTTTCTTGCTCCTCATAGAACTCGTAAAGGCGGCTCCTGAGGATGCGCATGGCCTTTGCCCTATTCTTGTGCTGGGACTTCTCATCCTGACATCTTACAGTTATCCCAGTGGGAATGTGGGTCATTCTTACAGCGGAGCTTGTCTTGTTAACTTTTTGACCCCCTGGCCCAGAGGATCTCATCGTTTCAATCTTTAAGTCCTTAGGATCAATATTGATTTCTACGTCTTCCACCTCCGGCAGGACGGCCACAGTAGCGGCAGAGGTATGTATCCTACCCTGGGTCTCCGTGGCGGGTATCCTCTGTACCCTGTGGGTGCCACTCTCGTGACGGAGTTTCTCATATGCACCATCTCCCTCAACAGAAAAGATAGCCTCCTTAAGCCCACCAAGTTCCGTAGGGTTACTATCAAAGACTTCTACCTTCCAGCCTTGTCTCTCCGCATATTTCGCATACATACGAAAGAGGTCTGCGGCGAATAAAGCGGCCTCCTCTCCTCCAGTCCCCGCCCTTAGCTCCATGATGACACTCCTTTCTCCACCTCCCTCTCGAGAAAGGAGCTGGTTAGTGATGTCTTCAAGGAGTTCTTTTTCCTTTTCTTCTATTTGCTGGAGTTCTTCCTTGGCCAGATGTTGAAGCTCTTTATCTTCCCCTTCTGAGACCATCCTCCCCGTCTCCTCCTTCTGCTTGAGGAGCTGAGTAAGCTGGAGGTAAGGCTGGACTATTTTGGACAGATTCCCCCTCTCCTTCATATAGGTACCATACTGGGCAGGATTGGCCAATGTAGCTGGCTCGGCTATTAGCTTCTCCAGCTCCATGTACCTCTCATACAATACCTTTAGTTTTTGTAATATGTTGTCCTTCATTGTCCTGTCTTAGGCAGGTCCGCCAGAGGCAAACCTGCTTTTGCTACAGCTTCCACAGCTCCAGCACCTTTTCTGTACCTGCGGCGAAATCTCTCCACTTTGCCAGTGGTATCTACCAGTTTCTGTCGACCCGTATAAAACGGATGACACTTGGAACATATTTCCACCATTATCTTGGGCTTGGTGGAACGAGTTCTAAAGGTTTCGCCACAACCGCATATTACGGTACAATCTACATATTCTGGATGTATTTCTTGTTTCATTTTCTCACCTTACAAAAGTATATTTTAGCAAATTAAACTTTCCAGGACAATGGGTTTTATAGGTGTTAATCTAATAGCTACTGACCTATTACCCCTCAAGGGTATGGCGTAATTTTCCCATCATCCTAACCTCACCCCCAAAAATCCCCGCCCTTTGAACTTGCACGTAGGCCTGGCTGCCCTCAGGGATCTTCTGCACTATGTAGCTAGTCCTTAACCACCTCCCCCAGGCCCTGAAGAGCATCCCAAAGAAGAGTACAGGGGCCGCTATCCAGAGGAGGGGTACCCCTGGGTCGTGACGATAACTCAGGACTGTGCCAGCCTTAATGTTTCCCACCTCTACCTGCACCCCTTTAATCTCCTTTCGTTCACCTTCGTAAATCTTAAATACCTCTCTGCCTGAGGCCGGCTTCCCCTCTCCAGGGGTGGCAGGGCCACCCCCCATATAGGCCAGCTTCACAAAAGGACGAATAATGCATTTACTTCCATCTTTTAAAAGTAGTGTGCCTGAAACTACCTGCTGGGCGGTGAACTCTCCCTCCACACCTGGAAGCATATATTTACCGCTGGCGTCTGGCTCCACCTTTACACCGTTGGCAAGAAGATCAAAGCGGTAGTCATAAGCGCTTTGATAGAAAGTCAGTCCCCTGTAGCGCAGAGGCTCATTCACTTTAACAGTAACTTCCTTTCCAGGTCGCCCACCACTATACACCACTATGCGACTTGCATACTCTACTGCATAAAAGGCGTCCTCCGCAGAAGAGACTATCAAACCCCCTGGTTTTAGAGATTCTTTAAGTCTGGGTCCGAAGCCCTTGGCAGGGAAGTTCTCTATGCTGGGCTTCTGAGTATATGTAATAGAAAAATTCTCAAGACCCAACTTGAACTTCGCCTCCGGAGGGACCTCAAAATGCGTTTCAGCGCCAATGTACTTATTCCACCTTATGTCCTTTGAGACGGTAGCAACCTCCACAGGTTCCCCTGGATAGATGGTCAGGGTAGACTCAAAGGCAAAAAGGAAGGTTATAACAGCCCCAATCACCGCTATTATCACAGAGATATGATATGAGAGAGAGAGCCATACGTAGTGGATAAACCCTTGCTCAAACACTCCCCCTAACTGGGCTTCTCCCAAAAGTTGGGCAGGTTTTTGGAAGAAAAGCCTATTCTTGAAAAATCTCTCAATACGTCTTACTGCCTCTTCAGGACCATAAGGCGGCTGAAAACATACTGTGTCCTTATGGGCAGAAAGGCTAGAAACTGAAAGCAAAGCCGGCTGCCTGATCTTGAGTATCCAAAGGAACCGCTTATAAGTGCAGAGGCAAAGGTTAATGAAAAAAAGCCCTACCACTCCCAGGAAGTATGGGCCTGAATAAACATTAAGGAGGTCCAGCCCTCTTATAATCTTTAAGGCCAATCCTGTGACCTTAATTTGCTCATAATCACCACCGTAAGGGAGGACATTTCCCACCAGATAAAATAACAGGAGGATACCAAATAGGACTATGGAAGTCTTGGTAGAGCTAAATACATCGTAGAGGAGGGAGCGCATATTTTTATAATTCCTTTTTAACAGTAGGAAGTAAGCAGTAAGGAAGTAAAAACTACCTACTGTCTACTGCCTACTCCCTACTAGCTTAATAGGCATGCATGCTGTAAAGGCCAAATAGTTTAGTCAGGAAGCCAGACCCCATAAAGGTAATTAGCATGCAGGAGAAGCCAACCAGACAAAAGACCGAGCCCCACACTGGCCTCCACTTTGGTAGAGACATAGTGTGCAGGTACATGGCAAAGGCCGTCCAGGTTATGAGTGACAGTATCTCAAATGGGTCCCACGACCAGTACCTTCCCCAGGCCTCGTCCGCCCAGGCTGCACCTGAAATCATACCGAAGGTTAATAATGGAAATCCCATCAGTATCAGAACGTAAGACAACCTGTGAAAGGTTTCTACTTCTAAAGATGGAAGTCCGTAATCCTCCCACGTCCTCTTTGCGGCCCCCAGTGCCTTTATTATGACGTAAGATAATTCCACAGAGCAACCCACCACGAACACCGCATAGGCACCAAAGGCTATAAGGACATGCCAGAAGTACCAAGGGCTTTGTAGAGCTGGGGCAAGGGGTGTAACCAACGGACTATACTTGTTTATACTTATATAGAGGGCGGCTATGGAGAGCATGGTTACAAAGATTCCCGGTGTAGTGAGCTCTGCCCATCTCCTCCGTATAAAAAGATAAGTAAAAGTATTGCACCAGGCAAACCAGGAGAGACATTCATATTTATTTTGTACAGGGGGCTGGCCCTCCTCTATGCCCCTCAAAATAATCAGCAGGGTATGGGCAAGTACGGCCAGGAGCAGGGTCTTGGTGGCCATCCTGCCAATTGCAAAATTCCTCAGCGGCAGCACCGAAGGTATAATGGAACTCACACCAAACTGGAGGAGGTGCAGAATACAACTCAGGACATAGAGTCCTACCACAGCAAAGAATAGTCTCATCTCCAGGGTAAGCAGTGAACTTTCTTTAAAGAATATCTCTTGCATAAATCATACCTCAGGCAGATTCGCCAATTATTTTGACGAACCTTGCTTCAGATTTTTAATTCATATTTTTGATTTATATACAAAAAAGGCTTGAAACACACACATTTTACCAGCAAAATAAGGTAATTCAACGGTAAATTCTCAGTAAATTTGCAGTTAACTTTGATGTAAGTTTGCCTATTAACACTTTTAAGAGTACTCGTAAGGTAGAGCATGGCTCAGGTTTTAGAGGCTGTAACTGGAGGATGGAAGTAGTTATATATAAGCTCAGCCTGTTTGGCAGGCAATCCAGCAACCTCTTTTAAATCCTTAAGCCCTGCCTGTCGGATGTTCTCTATACTGCCAAAGCACTTCATTAGCTTTGCCTTCCTGGCTGGACCTATACCTGGGATTTCATCCAGCGGTGAACGATAGAATTGCCTCTGGCGGAGCTTCTTGTGGTAGGTGATGGCAAAGCGGTGAGCCTCGTCCCTAATCCTCCCCAGCAGGAGAAGTTCTGGCGAATCGGTAGGAAGGAGGATTGGTTCTGATTTCCACGGGATGAACACCCTATCCTGGAGCTCGGATGGCCGGTCGTTGCGAGAGGCGAAGCCCCGAAGTAGTGCCTTAGGCAGATTCGCCTTGGCGAACAATCTTTGAGATTGCTTCGCTTCGCTAGCAATGACGCCCCGTCCGCCTAAGTCAGATATCGCCTTCCTGGCCTTAGCCAGGGCGATGACGTCTACATCCTTTATCCCTAACTTTTCCATAACCTTTAGGGCCACCCCAAGCTGCCCCTTGCCCCCATCAACTATAGTCAGTTGAGGGAGATAATTTTCTTCAAGGGCCTTCTTGTAGCGGCGTGTTAGGACTTCCTCCATCATGGCAAAGTCGTCTGCCTGGGGAACCGTCTCTACTTTGTATCTGCGGTACCTATTTTTATTAGGCAATCCCCCTTCAAAGGTTACCATAGAACCCACAGCCTGCCTGCCACCAATATTGGATATGTCGAAACACTCTATCCTCTGAGGGAAATTTTTTAGACCGAGGGCCTCTTTAAGTCCTTCAAGAATCATTTTGTGACGCTGAGGTGTGCTGTGTCTCGCCCTGAATGCATTTTCAGCATTCCTCATTGCTAGCTCTACCAGTCTTGTTTTCTCACCCTTTTGGGGGAATATCACGGAAACCTTCTGCCCCTTTCGTTCCGTCAATATCTCCTCTAGCAGAGGAGCATCTTCTACCTCCATGGGTATCAGTATCTCCCTGGGGATGAAGCGGTTGTGACTGTAGAACTGAACAAGGAAGGCAGAAAAGACTTCTTCAGGGTTATTGTAGTGTACGGGGAGAAAGTAAGAGGCTATGTCTTCCAGGTTCCCGTTGCGTATAAACATGGCCTGAACGGACATCTCTTTGCCTTCTCGGTAATACCCAAAGACATCTCGGTCTATAAAACTAGGTGAACGTATCTTCTGTCTCTCTACGGTCTGTTGGATGGCCTGGATGCGGTCCCGTATTTCTGCCGCCTTCTCAAAGTTTTCTGCCTCGGCCTCCTTTAGCATCTTTTCTCTAAGGGCCTCTATCAGCTCCTCCCTTTTACCTTTCAAGAAGAGTATAACCTCCTCAATAATCTCCCTATAGGCCTTATCATCGGCCAGCCCCACACAAGGTCCAGGGCATTTACCCATCTGATAATACAGGCACGGCCTCTTTCTTCCTGTATATGTCCTTTCTGAACACTTTCTTATGGGATAAAGCTCGTAAAGGAACCTCAGAGTTTCCCTTACGGCCCGGCTGGAGCTGTAAGGACCAAAATATAGGGCCCCGTCCTTCTTCACCTCCCTGACTATTTGAGGATGGGGAAAAGGTTTGGATAGGTCAATTTTTATACTTACATAGGTCTTGTCGTCCCTGAAGATGGTATTGTAGCGAGGCTTGAACTGTTTTATCAGATTATTTTCAAGGATAAGGGCCTCTTTTTCCGTATCGGTGAGAACTACATCCACGTCGGCAACTCTTTTGAGGAGATGTTGAACAAGTAACCTCCCGTCGCCCCCCTTCTGGAAGTAACTCTTGGCCCGATTTTTAAGATTTTTTGCCTTGCCCACATAAATGACCTTGCTCTTTGCGTCCTTCATAAGATAGACGCCTGGCCCTGTGGGCAGGTGTTCCAGTCTTTCCTCTAGTTCCATGGTCCTTTAAATCTAATTACAAATCGCAAATTCCAAATTTCAGATCTCTCAATTTGCAATTTGAAATTTGTGATTCTTAGTTTTACGCATGCCCATACATCCCCACTCATTATAGCAAAAGGGCCGTGCTTTCTACTAGATTGAGAGACTGACTTTTAACGGGCTGCCTCTTCCAGTTCGGTAGTTCCCGAACCCTGCACCCTGCTTCTATTGGGTTCAGGAGTGGCTGGCCTCTTTGGCCTTAGGAGAAGGAGGCTACTCAAGAAAGCATAATAAACTTTCTTAAAGAGAGGCTTCAGGGGAGGTCATGCGTACAGCAGCCGGGTAGGTCAGGGTCAAACCCTGACCTACCTTCCCCTGTCATCTATTATTACTTATGGTCAAGTTGTATTATAAACCTGCTACCCTTTGTGTGAGGCATGGCCTTTACCTACCCTGCTCTGCAACAACCCCTACACAGAAAAATGAAAACCTGAGCGCGGTCGTAATCTTTGCTGATATTTTCTACATTGTACTTTCATAGTATCTTCTTTATCGTATCTGAGACTTATGAAAAAGTCCTTCTACGGCATCTTGATATGGGTGTTCTTGTGATAACTTTAGCAAGTCAATTCTTTCTTTTTCTTTCATAACACCTTTAAAAATAAGAAGCTTTTTTTCAGCATCATACCTCATCTTGTCTTTTAGTGAATCGGGAAATTGGATTCCTTCGGGTAGTTTTTCAAGTTTTTCAGAGACCTCCTCTTTAGATGTACCCAAGAGAGTCTTTAGGAACTCTTGTACATTAATATTAGGTATTTCCTTTAGATCCACGAGTTTTTTAAGGAACGTTTGCATGCTATCTATTTGTCCAGGTGCCGTTGTCTCAATTGATAAAGTATAGTCAGCTAAAATACACAAATTAGCCACTTTTTCTTTTTCTTCCTCGGACATCTGTGCCTCTTTTAAAAGTGTCTCTTTCAAAATTGGTCTAGCTTCTGAGGGATGCTCTCGTATAAACATAATGGCTCTATCTATGGCGCGAATAATTTCACTTGCTAATGTTTCGTGATCATTTTCAAACTTTCGGTTTATCGCCATGCACCCTATTGGGCAGGGGGAGGGCTCGGAAAGAGATGCGTAGACTGACCCGTTGACTTTGCGGTACCCCTTTAAAAGTCCTAGGGTGACAATAGGCTCATAGCAAAAAAGCAAATCTATTTTACCATTTTGAAGGTACTCTAGCTGGTATTTGGGAGGTATCGGAACGAATTTGAGATTATCAGTAGGAAGGTCCCTTTCCTCTAGAAAGCGTTTTAAGATTGAGGTAGCAGTGCTTCCTGGAAATGTGCCTATCCGTTGATTTGTCAGGGATTCGATTTTCTGAATGGAACTTTCTTCAGGGACTAGAATAGCATCAAAAGGCTTATCACTACGTACATTGCTTACACTGAATATCCTTACACGTCCAGGATCATTAGCCTCCCGAGTTACCATAGTAACTATCGAAAACAAAGAGGCTACTTGGATTTCCCCTAACGCAAGGGCATTGGCTAAATCTTCGCTTGTTGAAAAGGGTATCCTTTCTACACGTTTTAGATTTAATTTCTTGTTCGGGGAAGGAAAGAAGCCCTTGTAAAATGCCACTTCCGTTGATAATGATGTCACAATTGGTAAATAACCGAGCTTTACAACAACTGGGGGTTTCTTTTCGCGATAGAAAAACTTTTGCACCTGCTCCCATTGTGTAATCAACGGAACTACAATACTAGCAATGCCCAAAATGGTAGGGAGTATAATTACAAAAATTAATTTGGAGGGCTTCATTAGCTTTTTCGAATAAAAGATTTTAAAAAATATATAAACCTTTTATACCATGAAAGCAATACCTTAAGCAATTTCCAGCTTTTTGGAATAGCCGCTGGAATTCCTTCTTTTTGGTCGTACATCCGGTTTTATTAGCACTCCCCAATTGCATGAAAACTTGCCATTTAAGGAAAAACTGTATTCTTGTGGCAAAAATTTTTGACTTACCCCTTGTTGGCTGGTAACATTGGGGCGGTAGCACCACCTCGCATATTATGGGCCTTGCCCTGATTGACTGGATAATTATTGGTCTGTACCTTGCCCTCTCTCTTGGGATAGGGTTGTATTTTTCCCATCGGGCAGGTAAGGATGTAAAAGAGTATTTCCTTTCGGGCAGGAACCTATCCTGGTGGCTTCTGGGCACCTCTATGGTAGCCACCACTTTCGGGGCAGATACCCCCCTGGCTGTTACTGAGTACGTCCGTAAGGAAGGTATCTGGCGAAACTGGTTCTGGTGGAATGCCGCCCTGGGGGGTCTGCTGAGCGTGTTTCTGTTCTCCCGGCTATGGGTTAGGGCCCAGGTTCTTACTGATAATGAACTCATAGAGATAAGATACTCTGGCCGCCCCGCCGCCATCCTCAGGGCCTTTAAGGCCGCTTATTTTGCTACCGTTTACAACTTCATTGTCATGGGCTGGGTCATCCAGGCTATGGCAACTGTTTTACATGTCACACTGGGAATCCCCAGGGATATGCAGTGGCTGTCTATTTCATTCTGTGTGGTTATCTCCTTAATTTATACCGTCCTTTCAGGTTTATGGGGCGTAGTGGCCACAGACTTCTTCCAGTTCTTTCTAGCCATGGTGGGTTCTATCATCCTGGCCCTCTTCTCTCTTGAGCATGTGGGGGGAATAGCAGAACTTAAAGGTAGGGTAGCACAGATGGGCGGTTCTACTCTATTCTTTTTACCACCTGCGGAGACCCATGCCTCCCCATTCTGGGATACTCCCCTTTTTACCTTTTTAGTATTTATGTTAATCATGTGGTGGGCAACACACCATGCAGATGGCGGCGGGTACATAATCCAGAGAATGTTATCGGCTAAAAGCGAAGGGCATTCCCTTTTAGGCACCTTATGGTTTAACCTTGCCCATCATGCGTTAAGACCCTGGCCCTGGATTATTGTTGCACTTGTTTCTATGGTAACTATGCCAGAGTGCCGCGACAAGGAGGCCTATCCTGCTGCCATAAATTCCTTCCTGCCCCCCGGGCTTAAGGGTCTCCTACTGGCCTCCTTCCTAGCGGCCTTTATGTCCACCATCACCACTCACATCAATTGGGGTTCAAGCTACTTCATTAATGACATCTACAGGAGGTTTCTGGTAAAATCTTCTTCTGAACGACACTATGTGCTGGTTTCCAGGATTGCAGGTGCAGTGCTGATGGCCATTGCAGGGGTGGTGGCAAGTCAGATGGATTCTATAAGCAAGGCCTGGGAGTTCCTGGCCCCAATGGCTGCAGGGATAGGGCTGGTGCTTATCCTCAGATGGTTCTGGTGGAGGATAAACGCCTGGTCAGAAATCTCTGCTCTCTCGGCCTCATTACTGATAAATTCTTTGCTCGTGGCAATGGGTGTGCAGGTGCAGCACAGATTTGTCTTGCTTGTGCCCCTTTCTATTATAGTATGGGTAACTGTAACTTTTCTAACACGGCCAGAACCTAAGGAAAAACTGGTGGAATTCTACAAGCGGGTGAGGCCCGGCGGATTCTGGCGCCCTATACAGAGGGAGCTTCCTGGACTGGAAAGAGGTGTGCTGGGCTGGGGATTTTTGGTGGAATGGTTCTCAGGAGTGGCGCTTATATATGGGACCACCTTTGGCATAGGAAAACTAATATTTCAAGAATACGGACAGGGTCTTATCCTTCTTGGTGTAGCATCCCTCGGTGCCATGGTTATCTCTTATAAGCTTGCCATTGGAGAAGGGTTGAGATAGATATAGAATTAGGGATTAGGGGGCAGGGCTTAGAGGCTAGAAGTTAGGAAAAAGGTTTAGGGGTTAGATTTATTTACTAGTCTCTAATCCCTGTTTACTAACCCCTGTTTTGTAAAGGAATTCTAGCATGAAACTAGGCGTCAGTTATTTCGGCTCCAGGCACGTAGAGCATGTCAGAGAAGATATGGAGGCCGTGGCTGAGGCAGGCTGCAACTTCGTTGTCCATACCTTTAGTGAGGAGGATATGACCTACTACCCTGAGACAATGGCAGAGATTGTAAGGGTCAGCAAGGAATCAGAGCTTGAGGTATTCCTTGACCCCTGGGGAGTCGGCAGGGTATTTGGAGGGGAGGCCTTCTCTGAGTTCGTCTCCAGGAACTCCCACTGTCGGCAGACTATTACCATCAGTGGCAACAGGATAAACATGGAGAAGGCCTGCCTAAATTCTCAGGTCTTCAGGGATTTCATGAGGGTCTGGTTGGAATTGGCTGCAAATACAGAAGCGAATGGTATCTTCTGGGATGAACCTCATCTTTACTATGGGGATCTAGTGCCCCTCTTCGGAAAGCCCCAGGTGGTGTGGGCCTGTACCTGTCAGACCTGTCAGAGGCTTTTTCTGGAGGAATACCGTCACGAGATGCCCGCCGATTTCAATGACGAGGTCAAGAGGTTCAGACAGGATACAATATTAAGGTTCATAGGCTCACTGTGTAAAGTTGCCTCTGAAAAGGGGCTTAAGAACGCTCTTTGCATCTTCCCCACCCTAGACCCCCGCTACGGCATATACGAGTGGGAAGAGGCAGTAAAGCTAGAAGGACTGGACATCTTTGGCACAGACCCTTACTGGCTCTGCTTCAACAGAAAGATGGAGGATTTTGTAAGGGATGTCTCCAGGGCAATAGTAGCCCTTTGTGCTGAGCACGGCAGAGAACCCCAGATCTGGATACAGGGCTTCAGAATCCCTGAAGGGAGGGAGGAAGAGGTAGGCCATGCGATAAAGATAGCCTACGAGGAAGGAGTGAGGAATATAGCCGTATGGTCGTACCAGGGCAGTGCCTGTATGAGCTATCTAAGGTCAGAAAAGCCGGAAATGGTGTGGCAGAAAGTATCAGCGGCTTATAAGGAATTAAGGGTAAAATGTCGTGAATGCGAGCCTTAAAGAATTAGGTGAGAAGGTCTTATCTGGTGGGCAAGTTAATCGAGAGGAGGCCTTTTTGCTATTATCTTTAAAGGGTGAGTCTTTACATGACCTATTTTATTGGGCCAATGCCATAAGACATCATTATAAAGGCAACGAAATTACCTGTTGTGCCATAATGAGCGCTAAGCGCGGTAAGTGTCCGGAGGATTGTAAGTTTTGCGCCCAGTCCCTTTGGTATGAAACAGGAGTAGAAGACATCCCACTGGTAAGAGAGGAGACCTTTCGGGAGAATGCCCTGGGGGCCGTGGCTTCAAGGGCAAGCGCTCTGGGAATGGTTACAAGCGGTAAGAGGCTCAGCCATGGGGAACTGGTATCTCTTTGCCGAGCGATACGAGCCGTAAGCAATACTACATCCATCCATGCCTCCCTCGGCCTTCTAACCAACGAGGCGGCAAAACTCCTAAAACTTAGTGGTGTCAAACGATACAATCACAACCTGGAAACCTCCAGACGTTTTTTCCCAAAACTATGTACTACTCATACCTATGAAGACCGTCTTACTACAATCAGCGTAGCGAAAGAGGCAGGGATGGAGATTTGCAGCGGAGGCATTTTTGGGGTGGGAGAATCCCCTGAGGACCGCCTGGATGTAGCCTTCACCCTCAGGGAATTAGAAGTAGATACAGTACCGCTAAATTTTTTACACTCTATTCCTGGTACTCCCCTCGAGGCCAATCATAACCTCTCCCCAATAGATATACTGAAGATTATTGCCATTTTCCGTTTTATCCTACCAGCCAACGAGATAAAGGTGGCAGGAGGGCGGCAGAAGAACCTAAGAAGTATGCAGAGCTGGATATTCTATGCAGGAGCTAGTAGTATTATCGTAGGAGATTACCTTACTACAAAGGGAAGCCCGCCGGAGGAGGACTTTCAGATGATTGCCGATTTGGGCCTCAAGGTAAGAAACTTCCATGGAATTCAACAAAAAACATCTAGTAAGTGATTGCGCGGGCAGCGAGAACACTGTCCAAAAAGACGTAAATAATAACTCAAGGGACTACAACCGCCGTAAGTATTTACTCATAATAATAAGTTTTCTTATTAGTATTGGATATTTACTGCTTATGGCCCTATATCTCTCTGTACCCCTAAGGGGATGGGCCTCAGAGGTATCTAGCAACTATTATCTCCGGGTGGCACTATACTACACAGGTTTCTTCTCGCTCTACGTCATAATAAACCTACCGCTAGAATTTTATTCTGGTTTCCTTCTAGAGCACAGCTACGGGCTTTCCCGTCAGGGTCTGGGCGCCTGGGCTAAAGAGGAGCTTAAGGCAACAGCCCTCGCCTTCTCGCTAAGCCTCCTTATGATAGAAGTACTTTACTTTTTACTATACAATTTTACTGATTATTGGTGGCCAATAGCTGGGTTATTCTTCACCCTTTTTGCCCTGGTTATGGCGAGGCTGACTCCTGTGCTTATACTTCCACTCTTTTATAAGAGCACTCCTATTGAGGATGAGGCTCTCAAGGGGTTACTGGTGCCCATGGCCGCTGAGGCGGGACTCGACCTGAAAGGCATATTTAAGATTGACCTGGGTAAAGATACCAGAAAGGTCAACGCCCTACTGGCAGGCCTTGGGAAGACCAGGAGGGTGATTTTCAGCGATACGTTGCTAGAGAGCTTCACCCTACAGGAGATACAGGTTGTATTTGCCCATGAACTTGGTCACCATGTCCACCGCCATATCCAGAGGCTTCTCTTAATAGGTAGTCTTAGCGTATTTGTAGGGCTAGCCCTGGCTGACCGTATATTCCGCCAGATTATACCCCTCTTTCGATTAGAACAAATTCACGACGTGGCCGCCTTCCCACTCTTATTGTTAATCATGGTGGCATTTACTTTAGTGCTTCTCCCCCTTGAGAATGCCTACAGCCGCCATCTGGAGAAACAATCCGACCAGTTTGCCCTGGATAAAACACGAAATCCCTCGGCGTTCATCTCTGCGATGGAAAAGCTGGCCGATAAAAACCTTGCAGATAAAGAACCAAGCGGCCTCATTGAGTACCTCTTCTACGACCATCCTCCCATCTCCAGAAGGATAGAAATGGCAAAATCCATGGAAAACTAAGCCATGCCTGCTAATCGTTAGAAGACGTCTTTCCCAGCAAGCCACCTCCTGCTTTGCCATTGCGGGAATAAAGTCTGAAACAATCCTCTGGTAGCTCCCCCCCTTCCCACCACCCATTAAGTGAAAAGTAAATAAAGTATTTATGACTTTCCCCGAGACCTAAAATATGCCCATATATTCCACCACCTGAGTAAAATAAACTCCTTGAAAATAAGCAAAAGACTTGCTACTATTTGTCATCCTTTATGATTGAGGCTCTGCAGGAGGGCCGAGGGTTCAGAATACATTTGCTTACCTTCAGATTTCCATTTCTTTGAAAGGAAGGACAGCCATGCTGCTTAGAGGCCTGGGCAGGAACTCAGGGACAAAGTCCACAATTTTTATAGTTGCTTTATGTGAGCTGCTCTCGCTCTTTGTCTTTACCGCAAATATTACTTGTGCAGAAAAAGAGGCGGGCAAGCCAGAAAAAAAAGCTGAAAAAAAGGCGGAAAAGGAAATAAAGAAGGAGCCAAAAAAAGAAACAAAAGTTGAAAGCCTCGTAAAAGAAGTAATGGCTATCAATGATTATTATCAGTCCCTTCCAGACGGTGCCTTTCAGGTGGACCCCAGCCAATCCAAGGAGAATGCAAATAACTTCTTTCAGAACGCAATAGAAGCCATACAAGAGAGAAGCAGTGAGGCGGCTAATATTCTTTCCCACATTGCAGGCATTGTAGAAGAAGAAATTGTAGACAGAACAGCAGTGAATGAACTTTTGCGCCGCATAAATGCAGTTGAGAAAACTATAGAAGAAGGTGGCTGGGAAGCGGAAAGCGAGGAGGAAATGTGGGAATAGAAAAGCCGTGAAAAAGCCCAGTTGGAAGAGTCAGTCTAAAGTATATGTAAGTGTGTGTAAAATAAGCTAGTTGAAAATAGGCAGAAATCTTGCTATCATTTTTTTCTGAGGGTCGGGGGTAAGAATCCTCTCACCAACCCAGCTTTTTATTTCGTTGAAAGGAAGGACAACTATGTTGCCTAGAGGACTGGTCGGTATTCTAGCAATATTTTTATTTTGTCTTTCTGCCACTGCCAAAGAAGAGGAGGAAAAGCCTCACGTAGATGTGCCTTACTCAGCCTACGGCCACGGCGGGGTTGTAACAGAAAAAAAGGAGGCCTTTACCCATCCGGGAGAGGTAGGAAAAGGTGTAGGGCCGTATGCAAAGTACTGGGAACCCATACCCACCCACAAATACTGGGCCCCACAATATTTCTACACGCCTCCAGCCGTTCCTCAAGGCGTCTTTAGCAGAGACCAGTGCATTGAGTGTCATTCCAAGCTAAATCCATTACTGGTAAAGTCTTGGGCCGAGAGTACTCACGGTAACTTTAAACTACTTAAGCCATATCAAAAAAAGAGGTTAAAGGAGATAAAGGCATCGCTCGGGGGGAAGCTTGCACAGGTTAGTTGTATCGATTGCCATGGTAAACCAGGAGCGGAAAAGCTTGACCACGGGAAAGAACTCATAATGCCCTTGCCTGATACATGCGGCGTCTGCCACCCGAAGGAGGTAGAAGAATTCTCTTCTGAGGCCAAGTATGGCATACCCGACTGGCCAGAAGGTAGAGAAAGCCACGCCCGCTCTTACGATGCTAACCTGTGGACAGATATCTGGGCAGCCACAGACAAGAATGTAGTTCAGGGATGTGACATGTGCCACAACATCCAGCACAAATGCGACAGCTGTCACACCCGCCATTCGTTTAAGGCTGCAGAAGCAAGAAGGCCGGAGGCCTGCGCTACCTGCCACAACGGTCCAGACCACCCCGATATTGAGTATTATCGAGATTCGAAGCACGGGACTGTCTACACTACCCAGGGTTCAAAGTGGGATTGGGACAAACCCTTAAAAGAAGCCCAGTACCCAGCACCGACCTGTGCCTACTGTCATATGTATTACAAGGGAGAGTATTCTCACAATATGGTAAGGAAGTCCATAATGGGTGAAGGAGATGTCCTTTTCTACAACAACATCTTTAAGGACCTTCCGCCCAGTAAATACATTAGTGATAATCCAGAGCTGACGCAGAGGAGGCTTGCCTGGATAGAGACCTGCGTACAGTGCCATTCCTTAAGATTTTCCAAGGAATACCTCACCTCCATGGACCTTGCCTCAGACCAGGTCTTCGCCTATGTCAAGGAATCCTATGGATTACTCAAGAAACTCTATGAGGAGAAGGCCCTTTTTCCAATGCCTGAAGAAAGACCAAAAGCCCCGGCCCCTGTGGAGGAAAAATGGCCGGATACACTGGGAGGCTTCTATGGTGAGTTCTGGGCGAAGGAGGGCAACCCCAGCCGCATAGAGCGGGATTTCCTATACATGTGGGAAAACTACGCCTTCCTCGTCAGGAAGGGACTCGCCCACATGAACCCCAATGCCTTCACATACATCTCCTGGTCCAACCTTCTAAAGAAATATATAGGTATGCAGAGTGAGGCCTCTATACTCAGGAGACTCAAGGCATTGGAAGAAATGAGGGAAAGGGAGCTACTGCCCAAACCTGAAGAAGCCGAGTGACCTGTCAGTCGCGAGCGAGCAATCTCACTATTAAAATTAAAGAACATTGTGAGCTTACGAGGCTTCTTGCAGAACAGAAGTTTATATGCGACAGGGGAAATTCATAGTCTTTGACCTAGACGGCGTTATCTTCAGGGATCACTATCTGCTAAGGTTATCCCGTAATCAGGGCCTCTACTCGTATCTTCGCACCTATCATCTTTGCATCCTCTTCGACCTAGGGAGACTTAGTATTGAAAGGGTCCTAGAGGAGGTATACAAGGCACTCCGGGGCACATCCTTAAATACCCTATGGAAAGTATACAAGGAGATGACCCTCATTGCAGGGATTAAAGAAGTTATTCAAAAACTGAAGGAGCGGGGGCATACAGTTGCTATTATTAGTAGCGGTGTACCAGATTTCCTGGTAAGAGACTTAGCCTTTAAGCTGGGGGCCGACATGGGTTTTGGTATAGATGTAGGTTTTTCTGGAGATTCATTGTCAGGGACAGTAGGAGGGGACTTGAGCACCTCTACAGGAAAGGCTGCCCTCATAAAAGAACTTACAAGGCAAAGGGATATCGGGTGGGAAGAAGTGGTAGTAATAGCCGATGACCCTAATAATATCTCTATAATGGAACAGGCAGGCCTGAGCATTGGTGTAAACGCTGGACTGCTTGTAAGGAAAAAGGCCGACTATCTGATAGATGGGAAAGACCTGAGAGAGTTGCTGAACTATATTGACGGTGGCGAGGTGGCTGACCAGAAGAGGGAATTTTTACAGGAGCTAAGAAGAAAGCTTGTACATATATGGGCCGGGGCTGTTCCTTTTTTTGCAAATGTTGCTTTTTCTCCTACTGTAATTTTTTTAACTTTATTACTGGTGCTATATGCCCTTTCTGAGTTGGGGCGGTTAAATGGCAGGCCAGTACCCTTATTTGGCAGTGTAACCACGGCGTGTATGAGGATAGATGAAAGGCGAAGTCTGGTTACCGGGCCAATTACTATGGCCCTTGGTGTAATAATGTCCCTTCTACTCTTTCCTGCCCATGTGGCCCTGGTAGTAATATGGATACTAGCCTTTGCCGACAGTGCGGCCACCATTGTAGGGAAGGTGTGGAAGGGAAGGCCCCTTCCCTATAATCGTTCTAAGAGCGTGGTGGGTACTCTGGCTTTTTTCCTGGTGGCCTGTTTTTGCTCCTTTCTATGCCTTTCTCCTATACCTGCCTTGTCTGTAGCCCTGGTGTCTTCCTTCCTTGAGTCCTTGCCCCTAAGAGATGATAATATTTCCTTGCCTCTTGGGTCAGGGATAGTGCTAATGTTCCTTGGGGCTTAATCTGTTTGTAGGGGCGACCCGGTCGGGTCACCCTTATTGAAAAGAATACACCTTGCGCATCCTCGGAATAGACTATGGTAAAAAGAGGCTAGGGCTGGCCCTTAGTGACCCACTGGGCCTGACTGCTCAACCGCTTGGGATACTGGAGTGCAGCGGATTGGAAGAAGATCTCGAGAAGCTATCTCAATTAATCAGGGAGAAAGAGGTTGAAGAGATAGTAGTGGGATTGCCCAAAAGGATGGATGCCACTCTGGGCAAAGAGGCCCATGAGGTGCTTCAGTTTGTTGAAAATCTTAAGGTCAAGTTTAACCTGCCCGTTCATCTAATAGACGAAAGGCTAACCACGGCAGGAGCACACAAGATTATGAAGGCTGGAGGTCTCTCCAGGAAGGAAAGGACAAAAAGGGCTGACACTATGGCAGCCCAGAGTATTCTACAAATTTACCTGGATAAGAGGAGTAAAGGCTATGAAAGAGAAGCTAATTCTCACCCAGGGTGACATTACAGAGATGGAAGTGGATGCAATTATAAACGCTGCTAACACTGAGCTTATGCTTGGAGGAGGGGTGGCGGGGGCCATAAGAAAAAGGGGTGGACCTTCTATCCAGGAGGAGTGCAACAAGCTTGGCCCTATTCCTTTGGGAGAGGCTGCCATTACTGGGGCAGGAAAGCTCAAGGCCAAGTACGTCATCCACGCCGCCAGTATGAGCCTCGGAGGGCCTTTAACCACCAGGGAGTCCCTCCTTAATTCTGTAAAAAATTCTCTAAAGAGGACTGAAGAGAAAAAATTAAAGAGCATTGCATTCCCCGCTATTGGGACGGGAGTAGCTGGTTTTCCAGCCAACCAGTGTGCCCAGATAATGATAGACACAATAATGGAACACCTGGAAAAGGGAAGCTCTTTAGAAAAGGTCTATATAGTCCTCTTCAAAGGGCCCGTTTACGATGCCTTTGAGAAATATCTGGCTACTATAAAGTAAGGCTTAGTGAGTAGGGTCAGGGGTTAGTTTCTTTTACTAATCCCTCGTTTCTCTTTTCTAATTCCTCCTTTTTGGTAAGCTTTTTGTAAATTGCCAGCTCTTTTTCTGCCTCCTCGGTTAGCCCTTCTTTCTGAAGGACCGCTGCCAGGGCCTGGTGAGCGCTGGCAAGTTCTGAGTCTATACCTACAGCCTTGCGATATTCTTTAATAGCCTCCTCCGGTTGCCCGTTTTCTTCATAAAGTTTTCCCAGGTGCAGATAAGCGTCCACCAGGTTAGGGTCTATTTCTGTAGCCTTCTGAAGGTGGTTGACCGCTTCCTTGGTCAGGCCCCTCTTGGCCAGGGTCAATCCAAGGTTCTTGTGCGCCTCAGCAAGGTTAACACTGGCTACAGCATCCTGGGGCCTCATGGAGAGTACAGCTTCATACTCCCTGATAGCCTTCTCATAATTGCCCTTAGAATCGTAAGCCAGGCCCAGATAAAGGTGGGCCTCGGCATAGTTGGGTTCCAGTTCCACTGCCTTCTTAAATTCTTTAATTGCCTCATCCAACATCCCCTTCTCACCATACACCATACCTATCATATAGTGGGGTTCTGCCATCCTGGGGAACGTATCTATTACTATCTTTAGTTCCTCAATAGCCTTGTCCGGCATACCCTTTCTGGAATAGGCCAGCCCCAGGGAGGCATGGGCACTGGCAGAATGCGGGTTATCTTCTATGGCCTTCAAGTACTCATTAAAGGCCTTTTCAGCTTCTCCTTGCTTCTCGTAGGCATGTCCCAATAGTAGGCGAGCCTGAGTATTCTTGGGGGAAAGCTCCAGGGCCTTATTTAGCTCCACAATAGCCTCATCCACCTCTCCTGAATCCAAGAGACGGGAAGCTATGGAAACGTGATCCTTAACCTCATATTCACACCCTACCAGAAGTAAAAGGGAAAAGAGCAGGCATATTAGGGTACAGATCACAGGAGACGGGGTACAGCGAAAAGTATTTTTACTTGCCACCTATTGCCTCTCTCCTCTTTCCGTAGACCTTAGCCTTTATTCCAACTGAAAGCAATTTTCTAATAACTCCTTTCCATTTATCCCCGCCTCCTGAAGCATAAGCCTATGAAAGGAGAAATCTCCGAATTCTTTCAGGGAATGGCTATCAGTGCTAAAGGCCAGTTTAGTACCTTTTTCCAGGCATTTACGAAGAAAAACAGAATCGGGGTCAAGGGAGTGCGCATTTACCTCCAGGGCTATTCCCCTGGAGAGGGCCTTCTCAATAATCATGTCTTGATAAGCCCCTGGTACTGCTATGCCTGCCCTCCTGAGACCCCTTGTGGGGTGGGCCAGTATGTCTATATCTTGCTCCAGGGCCTTCATGGTGAGAAACAAAAACTCTTCCTGCACCACCTCCACACTTTCCCCACGCTTCAGGGAAGGAATAATATGCACGGAGCCTATAATCACATCAAACCTTTCTCTAAAGTCCCAGTCAAAGATAAACTGTCCATCGGGCATCTGCTCCAGCTCAATACCTTTTCTTACCCCATACTTTCGGTAAGGATCCAACTCCGATAGGTATTTCTCAAGACGGTAGGCCCTAGTTTTAAGCATGGGCTTGAGGTCTAGCGTTTTTGTTTGCCGTTTCGGTTCTTCCCTTTCATCTTTTTTGCCGGGAGTGGCCCTGCCACCAAAATAGATGTCGTTGCTGTGGTCTGTTATGGCGAAGAGGTTGGGAGTGGCCATGCCACTTAGCCTGGCCTTTTTAGCGCAGGATAGGTAATCCTCCACGGTTACAGGGTCTGCACAGGCAGACCAGAAAGTGTGGACATGGCAATCAATCTCAAACGGTTCGCCATCCGCCTTATGCGGAGCGAATCCACTTACTTTTTTGGTGGACAAGTCTTTTTCTCCTTAAAATACAATAAGAGATTGGTTCGCTCCGTTCGCAACGACACTTCCAGTCATTGCGAGGCCCTTATTGTGGCGAAAGCAATCTCCTCCTTTTGCAATGGGTCTGCTTCGTACGTCTCGAGCAGACTTTCAACTTCTTTTGGTAATTACTGCTTAGAAATAGAAAATATCAGATGATTATTTTATAATTGATTAGCCCTTTGGCAATGGTAAAATTAAAGCTAATTTCAAATTACAAATTAAATTTAAATCTATAATCTGGAATTTGCAATTTGTAATTTCAATTAAAGAGGTACAATGAAAACCGGGAAAAGAAGTCCCGCTGAGTTATGGTTCGCCAAAGGGGCCCATCATATAGAGAGTGCGGTATCCCTCTATGATGAAGAGGGCTATACAGATATAATAGGATTGTTGGCCCACCAAGCGGTGGAAAAATACCTAAAGGGCTACCTCCTCCTGAAGGGGGGCACACCAGGAGATACATACGACGTGGTTACCCTCCTCAAAGAGGCAAGTAAGCATGACAAGTCCTTTGAGAAATACCTTAAGCCCTCCCAGGGTATGAACTGTTACTATCTAGACAACCGCTTCCCAGCCTCCGAATACTCTGAACCCACCGGAGAGGAAGCAAAAGGGTATCTGGATGTGGCCTGGGAGATAATTAATAAGGTGAAGGAGTTGGTAAGTTAGCAGCCATGAAATCCCCCTATTTCTTCAAAGAAATATCGCAATGCCCAGCAATAAGCAGTAGGCACTGTACAGCAGGCTGTTTGCTGCATACTGCTTACTCCTTACTGCTTACTCCCCCCACCTTTTCCTCCAAAGGTTTTACCTGAATTCTTTCCTAGTCCCCTGGTTCAGGGGAATTGTAGCGTGCCAGTAACGCCTTTGGCGGATCTGCCTCAGGCATGGCTTGCCTGGCACGTATCTACAGCACATTCGTGCGACACAAGGTCGCACGCTGCATTTCAAAAACACATTTTAAATAAAACTATGACCAGATTTAGACCCATTTGTATATCTTTTCTGTTGCTTCTTATCGCCCCTGTAATGTCTGGGTGTACAGGTGGCGGGACCGCGCCCATTGTAAATCAGCAGAAACAGGCTCTTGAAGACACGAGACCGAAGAGGAGCTTTGAATTCGTGTACTCTGCAAAGATTAACCATCTGCCACAAAGGACGGGAGTGGCCTTGCAACCCAGGGAGATAAGGGTTTGGTTCCCCATACCACAATCCGATGATAACCAAAAGATATCTTTTATGGAGATTAAGGCCCCCTCTGCCTATACCCTGCACAAAGAACCTGTTTACAACAATGAGATAGCGTTTTTTGAACTTCGAGGTGCCCTACCCCAGGAAATTGACCTGGAAATGAGATTCAGGGCCACTCGTTACGAGGATCGCAAGGAGGTAGACCCCGAGTTCCCACATGAAAAGGCAATCCAATTCTTACAGCCCTCCCGCCTCGGGGCGATTATCCCTGAAGTAGAAGATATAGCGACTCGGATAAGAAATACACGGAGAGATTCACAAAGCCAGATGCACGAGGCCTATAATTACGTCCTGAATAACATGGAGTATAAAAAGGAAGGTACGGGCTGGGGTAGGGGTGATACCCGCTGGGCGTGCAGTGCACGATATGGCAACTGTACTGACTATCATGCACTTTTCATTGCCCTGGCCCAGACCCTCGGCACTCCTGCTGTCTTTGAGATTGGTTTCCCCATATCCCAGGATAAAAAAGAGGGAATCGTCAGTGGCTACCACTGCTGGGCCCATTTCTACCTGAAAGAAAAGGGCTGGGTGCCTATAGATGCCTCAGAGGCATATAAAAATCCCTCTAAAAGAGAATACTTTTTCGGGGCCCATGACACCAATCGGGTGAAGTTCACCACTGGAAGAGATATATGGTTAGTCCCCAGACAGAAGGGTGAACCCCTGAATTACTTTATCTATCCTTATGTGGAGGTGGACGGTATTCCCCATGAGGAAATGGAGCTAGAGTTTAGTTTTAAAGACCTATAGAAATCTTACAAACATTTCTCTTGGAAAGGAGGAGACAGAATGTTCGGTTATTTCTCTGAAAAATCTAACGTAGTACTTATGGTGGCCAGAGGGCTTTTGGGTGTGATTCTTTTCCTGTTTTTGACCATGCCTGTCTCGGCTGCTGACATAATCAGCATTGCAGTAGATCCATGCACCCTTCCACTAACGAAAAAACTGGCAGAGGCTTTTGCCAAGCGGACCAATACGTACTTTAGCATAGCTTCGGGGCCTTGCATGAGTGGCGTAAAAAAGGTAACCGCTGGTGAAGTAAGCGTTGGTGTTAGTACACAAAATATGGCAGAAGCCCCTGCAGGTTGTAGCAAAGTAGTGCTAGCTAAGGCCCCGATTGTCCTGATTGTGAATAAAAAGAACAAGGTAAACAATCTCTCTTTAGAACAACTAAAAAAGATATTCTCAGGAGAGATTAATAACTGGAAGGAAGTCGGAGGTAAAGACCTTCCAATAAAGCTGGTGATGCTCGAACCGTGCGTCATGACAACCCTGTCTAATCAGGTTTGCCACTACGGAGAAACCATAGAAACACGAAAAGTCTTTCCTTTTGTAAGGGTGAATGCTGTAGAGGACACCAACAGACTTGTGGAAGAGGACATTGCTGCCATTGGACAGACCCTTTATGGCTATGAATCTTCTAAGGTCAGGGTTTTGGCCGTAGATGGATATCTTCCCAGCGAAAAGACCTTTCCATCCGAGTACAAACTATATGAGGATTACAACCTCATTACGCTGGGTGAGTCTGTAGGCAAGGTAAAGGAGTTTATCAACTTTGCCCTGAGTCCCGAAGGGCAGACAATAGTGTCTAGCCTGAAGCATATCCCGGTAATGTTATCAAAATAACTGAGGATCTTTTAATACTTACCGCCCCTTCCCTCCCCCCATCAAGGGGGAGGGAATTTGGGTTCCATTGCATTTTCAGAGATTTCAGAATCCTTCTAAGGAAAGGAAAATTATTATGAAAATGCTTTTTAATGTATTTCAAGTATTTGTGACACTGACGCTCTTTTATCTAGGAGAGAGCCTGGCAGGTTCGTATCCTAACTCCAACATACTGGTAGAGACAGACTGGCTTGCCACACACCTGCATGATACCGACCTGCGTATTATTGATATGCAGGGATCTAGAGACGCCTATCTCCAGGGGCATATTCCAGGGGCCGTATATCTAGATTTAGACGAAATAGTATCTGCAATTAAAGGGGTCTCCAAAAAGGTTTATCTGCCTCAGGCAAACCAAGGGGCAAAAGAGCCGGAAAATATTGCGGAATACTGCGCCTCCTGGGGACCGGAGGCAGGTGAAACCAACGTAGAACTTGCCGAGATTATAATAAGAAATGCTAGCATAGGGAACGACACAATGGTAGTGATGTATGATGATGCCCAGGGCCTTTATGCCGCCCAGTTTTTCTGGGCCCTGGAACTGCTGGGCCACAATAAGGTAGCCCTTCTTAATGGTGGCATCGCTAAATGGAGAAGTGAAGCCCGCCCCCTCTCAATTGATATACCCAGGGTGGAGGCGCGTTCCTTTAAGGCCCAAATTAAACCAGAAGTAGCTACAGATGCGGTATGGGTTTTGAAGACATTAGGAAATCCTCAGGTAATCCTCCTGGATGCACGCTCAAAGGCTGAGTACACTGGAACGGCAAGACTATCCAAGCGGGTCGGGCACATCCCCGGAGCTATCCTCCTGGAATGGAGCAATGCCATAAACCCCACTACCGAGACCTTCAAGACTTATGAGGAGTTAAGAAATCTGCTAGAGGGCGTGGGAGTTACAAAAGACAAGACCATTGTACCTTATTGTCAGGCTGGCATTAGAGCATCCCACACCTATTTTGTATTACGTCTTTTGGGCTATGACAAGGTACGTCTTTATTATCCCTCCTGGAACGAATGGGGCAATAAAGACACGCTGCCAGTAGAGAAATAGCTAAAATACCTTACCCCAAAGGTTCAATTAAATAAAAGAGAAACCAGCCTTGTCCTGAGCGAAGCGAAGGGATAGAATTCATTATCATGAAACTGGGCAGTTTCTTGCTTCATTACTGTACTGATGGGCTATACCGCCTTGATGGGGGGGCCATGTTTGGGGTGGTGCCAAGGGTACTATGGGAGAAGCTTTACCCTCCCGATGAGAAAAATCGCATTACCGTCGCCCTGGGATGCCTCCTTATCCAGACCGGCAAACGAAATATCCTTATAGATACAGGTATAGGAAATAAATTGGATGAAAAAGTCCGTCAAATCTACGGAATTGAAAGAAACCCACCCCTTGAGAACTCCCTGGCCCAATATGGCCTGACCTTTCATGATATAGACATAGTGATAAACACCCACCTCCACTGGGACCATGCCGGTGGCAATACCTTCTCCTGGGAGGGCCGTATCAGGCCCTGCTTCTCGAAGGCCAAGTATATTATTCAGAAGGGAGAGTGGGAGAACGCAGTCAGCCCTAATGAGCGTACGCGTGCCTCCTATATAAAAGAGGATTTCCTCCCCCTGGGAGATACCGGCCAGCTGGAACTCATTGAGGAGAAAGAACTGGAGATAGAGAAGGGTATTACACTTTTAAGGACCGGGGGCCATACCCGGTTCCATCAATGCATAAAGATAGAATCCAATGGCCAGGTAGCCCTCTTCCCGGCTGACCTTATACCTACAGCAAGCCATCTTCACCTCCCCTACATCGAATCCTACGACCTATACCCTCTGGAGAGTCTGGAGGAAAAAAGGCGGCTACTGGAGCAGGCGTTAGAGGAGAAATGGCTGGTGATTTTTCAACATGACCCAAGAGTGGAGGCTGGTTATATTACAAGAATAGACGGAAAGTTTACCTTGGAAAAAGGGATATCTTTATTGTAGGGGCAGGTTTTACACCTGCCCTACCAATGCGGAGGAACCAATGGCAGAACCAGCTATTACAATGAGTGTAGAAGAAGAGATTGCCCTACTAAGGATTAATCATCCTCCTGTAAACGCCCTCTCCCGCCAGGCGATGTTGGAACTAGACAAGGCCCTTGCGGAACTGAAAGGGGCCAAGGTGATAATTATCACAGGTACTGGCAACTTCTTTAGCGCCGGGGCAGACATAAAAGAACTGGCCCAGTTCAGCTCTGTGCAGGAGGTAATGCGGTTTGCCCAGCAATATCACGAGATACTCAGGAGGATAGAACTTAGCCCTATCCCTGTTATTGCTTCCATAAACGGCCACTGCCTTGGAGGAGGGTTGGAGCTAGCTATGGCCTGCCACATAAGGATAGCCGCAGAGGCCGTGAAACTTGGACAGCCAGAGATAAATCTCGGAATAATCCCAGGAGCGGGTGCCACTCAAAGACTCCCCCGATTAATTGGAAAGGGCAGGGCCCTGGAAATGCTCCTGACAGGAGAACCGCTTACTGCTGAAGAGGCCAAGGCCATCGGCCTCATTAATCACGTAACCAAACCCATGATACTCCTGGAAGAAACGAAATTCCTCGCCAAAAGGCTACACGGAAAGCCTGCGATTGCCATGGGCCTAATTATCGAGGCCGTGGAATGGGGTCTACCCAGGCCGTTAGCAGAGGGGCTGGAATTAGAAACAAAACTTTTCAGCAGATCCTTTCTCACGGAGGATAGCCAGGAAGGGATAAGGGCCTTTCTGGAAAAACGGCCACCGAGCTTTAAGAACAGGTAAATGCAAATCAATTGGGCGGTGACCTGTATAGATGCAAAAGTCAGGCTAATAGTTCATGTCATTCCGATCAGTCAAGGAAAAGAAGCTGTCATTGCGCGTGGAGCGAAGCAATCTCCCAAAACAGAATGAGATTGTTCGCCAAAGACGAATCCGCCTTTGGCGTGACTTCGGGACTTTGTCTCTCGCAATGACTGCGTCGCCTGCGGCGTCTCAATCCGCCCGAAGCTGATTAAAACCTCAATTATCATTTGAGCCGCTTAATTGAGTAATCAGCTATAGTGTCATCCTCAACATGATATATAGTCAATGTAAACTTCTTAGGCCATGCCCTTTTTATATCCTTGACTTCAAAGGACTCAATGCCCAGCAAATCTCCCTGCTCCCCATACACCTCTATCTTGAATAAGGCGTATACAATGTCATCCCCCGTGTTATTTTCTATTTCTCCCTTAAAAAAGGTATTCTTCCCTGTGCCATAGTAGTCAACATCTACAACTTTCAATCCATCAGCTATCTCTTTCTCCTTAGGAACTGAGGACTTAAGTCTTTTCTTAGGCGGCTCCTGAGGTGGCACAGTCATTCCTGACGAAGGTTCAGTAGCCCCCTCCCCTTGCGAAGTGAGGGGAGCGACGGGGCTGGGGGCCCTTACAGCAATGAGGTTCTTTTCTACCCTTGACAGCCGTCGTTCTATATCTTCTACTCTATTGGTCAATTCCTTAAGGCTGGATTCCAGAGAGGTAAGTTTGTCTATAACCATTTTCTCAAAGAGACCCTCCTCAGGCTCCACAGCCCCTAAGAATAAGAAAAGACAGAGAAGCAAAAGAGATAGTTTGTATTTATTAGAGAAATAACTTCTCATCCCTCTATTTCCCTCAGCACCTCTTCAAGGATATTTAACGCAGTATCCGCATCCTTTTTGGTGATAATCAGGGGTGGTGCGAAACGGATAGAGTTCTTGCCACAACCTAATAGGAGAAGCCCCTTCTCAAAGGCCCTCTGCACAATCTTATCCCTTTCCTCTGAGGCCCTTTCTTTGGTATCCCTGTCCTTTACCAGTTCTATACCAATCATTAACCCCTTGCCCCTCACCTCGCCCATGATTGGATGATTATTGTAAAGACCTTCCAATTCCTTCAAGAGATAATCTCCCACAACTGCCGCATTGGCCACTAAACCACCCTTCAAGAGTTCCAGTGTAGCTAGGGCCGCTTTACAGCTCACGGGGTTCCCCCCAAAGGTGCTAGCATGAGAACCGGGGGGCCATTCCATCAATTCCTGCCGGGCTATGGTCGCCCCTAGAGGCAGTCCCGAGGCAATACCCTTGGCCAGGCATATTACATCCGGTTCTACCTCAAAGTGCTCAATAGCAAACATCTTCCCAGTTCTGCCCATCCCCGATTGCACCTCGTCAGCCACAAGAAGGATACCATACCTCCTGCATAAGTCTGACAAATCCTTCAGAAAGGCCTTTGGTGGGACTATGTAACCCCCTTCCCCCTGGATAGGTTCAACAAATACTGCAGCCACCTCTTCAGGTGGCACATAGGTTTTAAATAATTCTTCCTCTATCCACTCTACGCAGGCCAGTTCCTCCCTTGGGTGAGCTACCCCATAAGGGCATCGGTAGCAGTAGGCATAAGGGACATGGATTACTCCAGGAACCAGCGGTGAGAAACCCTTCTTGTGTATGGGCCTGCTTGCAGTAATGGAGAGCGCACCCATGGTACGCCCATGAAAGGCGCCAGTAAAGGCAATGATGTAAGGACGCCCTGTACGGTGTCTGACTAGCTTTATGGCAGCCTCGACAGACTCTGCCCCCGAGTTACTAAAGAATACCCGCTTAGGAGATGGGCTAGGGCAAAGTTCGCTAAGTTTTTCGGCCAATTCTATCTGTAATGGATTAAAGAAATCTGCGCCGGACATGTGCAAAAGTTCCCTCGCCTGGTCGCAGATTGCCTTCACCACCTCAGGAGAACAATGGCATGTGTTAGTAACTGCCACACCAGCAGTAAAATCCAGATAACGATTCCCGTCCACATCCTCCACCATGGCCCCCTGGGCACGCTTAACCACTAGTGGATAGGCCCTGCTCGAGGACGGCGAGATATATTTTGCATCCTTTTCTAGTAGAACCCTGGCCTCCGGTCCCGGAGGCTTTACCTTTATCAAAGGAAATTTCTCAAACATGGGCCACCGCCTTTATTCCCAACTCCCAGCCCAGTTCCAGGGCCTTAATATTAACAGGCCTCTGAGATCCCTCTATTAACTCTTGCAGAGCCTTTATCAGGAATTCCTTCGAGATTATTCCTGTTTTTGCACAACAGGCCGCAATGCTTATCAAGTTTGCTGCCATCTTTTTTCCCAACTCCTTCTGTGCCATCTCCTCAGCCGTTACAGAAAAATGCTCCATCTTTAAAGAAAGGTCAGGTTTTACCCGCCCTGTATCAAAGAAGGTGCACCCTACAGTATCTTTTGCAAATCTATCGTATCCCTCCTGACTTAAAGCTATTAATATATCAAGTCTTGTCACAAAGGGAAAGTCTATAGATTCCCTGGAGAGGATAACATCCGCATAACAAAGGGTGCCCCTTGACTCCGGGCCGTAGAAACTGGACTGAGAGACAAACCATCCCTCAAGGACCCCTGCCCTACCCAATAACTGGGCCGCAAAGACCACCCCCTGGCCGCCAAGGCCTGCTATCCTAATCTCCTTTTTTGTGTCGTTCATATACTTAAGAAACACAGGGCAGTAAGCACTAAGCAGTAGCGGCTAGGCACCATGGAGTAAAAATGGAAAGCTAGGGTTTTCTGCTTACTGCGTACTACCTACTGCTTACTGTCTCTAAGGACAAACTCTCCTATGATAACCTTATCCTTCAGCGTCTCCGGAGGTGCAGCGCTGGCCTCTTGCAGCAAGATGCACCTCTTCTCCAGGTCTTTTAACTGTTCCGCTGCTGAGGCGTAGAGGTTCCGCCTTCCATACTGTGTAGGGCATGGCGATAAGGCGTCTATAAATGAAAAGCCCTTAAGATTTAGTGCCCTTTTAAGAAGACTAATAAGGTGTTCCAGATGAAAGACAGTTGACCTCGCCACATAGCTTGCCCCGGCCGCCTCCACCAGCTTACATAAATCTAGTGGTGGCTCTATATTCCCCGCTAACGTCGTTGTCGTCTTGACTCCTAGTCCGGTAGTGGGGGAGACCTGCCCGCCAGTCATACCGTATATCTCATTGTTGGCACACACCACCACCATATCAATATCCCGCCTTGCCGCATGAATAAGGTGATTTCCACCGATGGAGGCCAGGTCTCCGTCACCACTCACTACCATGACCTTAAGCCTGGGGTTAAAGAGTTTGGCCCCTGTGGCAAAGGCTATGGGGCGACCATGGGTAACGTGCATGGTATCAGCCCTTATGTGTGGACTTGGAATCCAGCCAGCACAGCCTATCCCCGAGACAAAGAGCATGTCCTTTATATCTATCCCTGAAGCCTCAATGGCCCTAAGGATAGCAGAAAGCACTATCCCATGCCCACAGCCCGGGCAAAATGGTAGGGGCAGGGTCTCTTTTCTTAGGTATTTTTTCCAGGTGGCTTCCATTTCCTTTCCCTTCTTTTCACTCATTCCGCTCTCTTCATCTTTTCTACTAACCCCTAATCCCTAGTCCCTAACCCCTTTTATCGCCTCCACGATTTCCCCCGGCCTCATAATCTCTCCGTCCACCCTGTTCACAGATATTACTTCTGCCTGTGCCACCCTCTCTACCTCCCGCACTAGTTGACCCCGGTTAAGCTCGGGGACTACAATCTTTTTGGCTTCTAAGGCTCTTATTTTTTCCTCGGGGAAGGGCCAGAGGGTCTTGAGCCTGAGCAATCCTATCTTTATCCCCCTCAGGCGGGCCTCCTTGACTGCGGCCAGGGCTGCCCTGGCCACTATCCCATAAGCGACCACCGCCACATCGGCCCCTTCCAAGAAATATTCCTCTGTTTCTATAATCTCGCCCACGTTAGAAAGAATCTTCTCGTTAAGCCTGTTCACTAATTTTTGTTGTATATCGGAGTCCTGGGTTCTGCGGTAGCCGAGGGCATCGTGCGTGGAACCAGTGATAATTAACCCCTCCCCCTCTCCGAAGCTGGCCATTGGGGGTACACCAGAAAGCTCATCGGTCCCAAAATGAGCAACGCCGCTTGCCTTTTTACGCCCCACTATCTCCACCTCTTCGGGAATACGGCAACTCTCCCTCAGGTGGGCCAAGGCCGCATCACCCATAACAAAGACAGGCACCCGATATAGTTCTGCCAGGTTGAAGGCCTGAATGGTGAGGTCGTACATCTCCTGAACAGACCAGGGGGCGAGGGCAATAATCTGATAATCCCCACTTGAACCCCACTTGACCTGCATAATATCCCCATCGTAGGGTCTGGTAGCCTGTCCTGTGGAAGGGCCGGCCCTCTGGACGTCGACTACGACGCAGGGAGTCTCCGTAATGATAGCGTAGCCAATATTTTCTAGCATTAGGCTGAGGCCCGGCCCGCTAGTGGCCGTCATTGCCTTAGCCCCTGCCCACACCGCCCCGATTACTGCCGCAATGGAGGCGATCTCATCCTCCATCTGGATGAACACCCCTCCCACCTCTGGGAGCCGCCAGGAGAGCCTCTCAAGTATCTCACTAGACGGGGAGATAGGATAGCCTGCGAAGAACCTGCACCCGGCCGCAAGCGCCGCCTCAGCACAGGCCTGATTGCCTTCAAAGAAGTAATTACCTGGGGGGAGGAGATTTTTTATTTTGGGAGACATTTGTTAAAATAAATTATAAATGATTTTATCTTTTATAAAAATGGATAAAACCATGTAAGGGGAACTTCCCCCTTACCACCCCCAATTGGAATTTTGATTGCCAGGAGGTTGTCACCCTGAGCGTAGCGAAGGGTCTCGTCTTTAGATTCTTCGCTTCGCTCAGAATGACAATAGCCCTTGAACCAAAGAGGATAATATCCTCAATGTTCTGACCAAGCTCTTTTTTGAGGGTTTCGGATAATTCTTTTAGGGTTGGTCCAGAACATTCTTTTCCATCCATCAATTCCGTAAGAATTGCGCATCTATTTTTGAAAGGTTGGTGGTTAAGCATGGATTCCATCTTTGTATTTTTGTCTTGCTTTATCAAAAAATGTGGAATCTTTGTCAAATTGTTCTACTAACCAATCAACAAAAGCATTGCTATATTGTGGCGAAGAAAATTTTGACTTGTAGTAATAATTAGGGTTGCTATCTATTCCGTAAACCTTACGAACAGATTGAATATCATAGGTAGTAACACTCTTTCTACCGTTAAGCTTCTGATTTACCAACAACACAACTTCCTTCTGCCTATTGGGATAAGTTTGATCTGGGTCTATCTTTCTATAAGCCGGAGCTGTTGGATCGTCGACTATTCTGATAGGTGTAGCACCTGGGAGATCGGACTCTCTCACCTCTGGCGGGAGAACTTTAACCCTATACCCGGCAGGAGCGTCAACAACCTTTCGGATGTTCCCCAACCATGATTTTTTAACACGTTCAAGTTCTCTATCGAACGCTTCTCTTAAGTCATTAGAATTTCCAGGTTCGCTTTTTGCTCCGTGACGAAAATATATACTGCCTCTCGAAAAGGCAGTCTTCTGTCTTCCACCTCCAATGTCATAAGTGCCTGGTTCACTGAACACCATTGGTATAGACGCACAGCTAATCTGCAATACTGCTATCTTATGGCCATTCCTTTCTGCCTCTTGAATAGTGATATCACCAAATTGTTTTCCTGTATACTTTGCGATTTTGTCTGTAACTTGTGCAGGGTCTAAGCTCAAAACAGTAGAAATATCTCCTTGTGATGGAGATCCATTATTCTTAACACCGATCGCTATCATACCTCCACCCGAGTTAGCCATCGACACAATATCTTTAACAATTTCACACCACCCCTCAGGTTTGGTAGGGTCAAAGCTCTCTTTAAAATCCAGATATTTGGATTCTCGGTTTGCAGACAAAGCTCTTTTCAGAGATTTGTCATTTCCGCCCTTCATTACTTCTAAACTCCTTCAAAGTACTTATCTACCTCTTCTCATAATCGAAAGCCGGACGTACCTCAACTTTTGTACGTTAAATAATTAATTTCCTCACAACCTCCCCGACCTGAATATCCCTATGGCCAGCCATATACCCATAATGGTGGCAAAGAGGTAGCCCAGGATGCCTAATACAGGTGTATCTTTCCACAAAGGGCCGATTCTGGCCATCAAGACCAAACTAGAGGATATAACGGTAGCGGCCAGGATGATACTCAATGCCAGGCGGTTACTGGATCTGTCTAGCTCGTTGGCGAAGTTCTCAAGCTCTACATGCCTGAGGGAGACCTGAATTTTCCCTGTCAGGAGTTTCTTTAGTATCTGTCTAGCCTCTCTGGGGCCGTGGGCCAGAAGGTTGGAGAGGTGCCAGGAGCCCTCCCTTGCCAGATGATAAATACGTTCCTTTGAAAAACTCTCTAAGAAAAGGCTTCTGGCAAATGGGGCAATCATTACCTGGAGGTCGAGTTCTGGGTCAAGCTGACGGGCCATGCTCATAATAGTGGTAAAGGACTTTCCCAACAGGACTAAGTCCCTTGGTAATATCAGATGATAGTCCCTAGCCACCTTCATCATGTCAAAGAAGGCCCTTCGGGGGTCTATCCTCTCTATAGGGATGCCCCTGAACTTCTCCAGGGTCTCACGAAGGGCCAGCTTTAGGGCCTCCTGTTTGCTATCCATGGGTATGGACCCTATATCCATAAATACTTCTATATAAAGGTCCATATCCTTCTGCAAAAGGGCCAGCAGTGCGGTGGAGAGTTGAACTTTAAGTTCTTCGGAGAGGTGGCCCACTTGCCCAAAGTCTATCATGCAGAGCTTGCTATCCTCTGTAACCATGATATTCCCAGGATGAGGGTCGGCGTGGAATATGCCTGCCTTGAAATATTGTGCTACGAAGTTTCTCAAAAGATTTGTGGCCAGCTTCTTCTTATCAATGCATGTCTTCTCCAGGAGGGCAAGGTTTCCAATGCTAATATGCTTCATTCTCTGGAGTGTCAGGACACTGGAGGTGGAGAGGTCCCAGTAAACCTTGGGTATTAATACATCCGGGTCATCAGCGTAAAGTCGATAGAATTTGGTTGTGTTAGAGGCTTCAGTAACAAAGTCCATCTCATGGCTGAGAAGCCTATAGAACTCCTCCACAAGCATGCAGGGGAGAAAATTTTTAGTTCTTCTATTCTCTCAGCCCTTTCTGCAATAAGGGAGAGGAGGTCTAAATCACTCCAGACAATCTCTTCTATCCCTGGCCTTTTGACCTTTACTACTACATCAGTAAAGTCATGTAGCTTAGCTGCATGGACCTGGGCGATAGAGCCACTGGCAATGGGTTCATCCTGAAATTCCATAAAGAGTTTTTCTGTGGGGGCCTTTAGTTCTGATTCGATTGTAGCCCTGGCCAGTTTGGGGTCAAAGGGCTTTACCTCCCCCTGAAGCTTACGAAATTCTAAAATAAATTCTTCTGGTACTATGTCAGGGCGTGTTGAGAGAAACTGACCTAGCTTGACATATAACGGGCCAAGCTCTTGAAGGACCCGAACAATACGTGCGGCTAAGGGCTCTTCTGGGGGGACATGCTTTTCCAGAAAACGTCTACCGATCGGTAGATGCTCATGGAGTTTGAGGCGATATATCAGGTGGCCGAACCCGTATCTTGCCAGTACCTGCAGTATCTGGGAGAGCCTCCGGAAGCGCCCAGGGGTCCTGGCTATATCTCTGAGGTACAATGCGGCCTCCTTTAACTAGGGATTAGGGACTGGCATAATTTCAACCCCTAACCCCCAAAAGTAGGGTACGGATTTGCTTTACCTGTTCCAGAAGGGGCATTAACTGGTCAATGGCCAACATGCTGGCTGAATCGCTCAGGGCCTTTTCTGGTTCTTCGTGTACCTCCAAAAATAGGCCGTCTGCCCCGGCTGCCACTGCTGCCCTGGCCAGAGGGTAAACCATCTCCCTCTGCCCTCCAGAAGCATGGCCCATTCTTCCCGGGAGCTGCACGCTGTGGGTGGCATCGTATAAAACAGGGTAACCCAGCCCTTTCATTATTACAACAGATCGCATATCACTCACAAGGTTGTTATAACCGAAGGTAGTTCCCCGCTCGGTAAAGATTATCCGGTCATTGCCCGTACTCAAGACCTTCTCGGCCACATATTTCATATCCCAAGGGGCAAGGAATTGCCCCTTCTTTATGTTTACAGGCAGGCCTGTCCGGGCTGCGGCTATCAAAAGGTCTGTCTGGCGGCAGAGAAAGGCAGGAATTTGCAGGATGTCCAGTACCCTGCTTGCCTCTTCTACCTCTGCGGGAGAATGTACGTCGCTCAGGACAGGAACGCTAACCATTTCCTTTACCTCTTTAAGGATTTCGAGACCCTTTTTTAGACCCGGTCCCCTGTAAGAATGCAGTGAATTCCTGTTGGCTTTATCGTAAGAGGCCTTGAAGATGTACGGGATGTCCAGGGATTGGGTAAGCTCTTTGAGTCTCCTGGCCAGCCTCAGGCAGCCCTCTCTGTCCTCAATTACACAAGGCCCCGCTACTAGTAC
>JAHFOV010000002.1:0-10339 GCA_023261505.1 Planctomycetota bacterium | reverse complement strand
GGCAATATATCATACCCACAGGATGTAGTCAAACCTTTAACGTAACAGCTCCGAGGTTTTGCAAAACGACGAACTAGATTTTTAAAAAGTTGGAAGGAATACTATTAGGTTTGCGGGATGCGCAAAGAATATTAACGTCAATTATACAGATATAAAAATCACATGCCTTGCGCTTGGGGGTTCAATGGCTTTAACTCTAGGATAAATCTATTAGAGGGGTTGACGGAGACGGACTGAGATAGGGTGGTGACCTGGGACTATTGACCTTAATCAATATTATCCCTTCATATTAGTCACCTCCTCCCAAATTAGCACACCTCCCAGTAAATAATATATAGCTGGCATTGCCCTGCGGTCAAGCAGACGATATTAATTAGGCTTTTGGGCTTTTTGGCTATTGAAGTACGGCGCTATAGGGACAGTGTGTGGCCACTACCTTTATTGATAATAAATAACTGCCGTTATTTCTTTTGCCTGTCCCTGTGGATCTACACCCATAACCTTTAAAGCAAACTTGTCTGTAGAACTAAAAGAGAAAGGCTGAGATAAAGTGGTAGTCTGACTTTGATTATCTTGGGATAAAATAGCTGTCCCACTTGTGACTGAACCGTTCTTCATTATGGCTATCTGTAAGTTCCCGCCTTTAGGAGCGCTACGGGCATAAAGAGTAATCTTATCTACTGTGACCGGTTCACTAAAGTAGAAGCCGTCAAAGAATATCTCCCCTATAGAGGGTAATCCTTCTAAGTAAAAAGTGAGATACTTGTGCTCTGTAGCAGGAATCCTTAAAAATGGGCGGAGGTCTTTAACATCTGAACTCTGAATGTTTTTTATCGTCCCTGCCTGACCTGTGCCATCGTCTTGTACCATAACTAAAGAGATAAGTATTTCCCCAGCAGGCATATTAGGAGCAATAACAGTCTCAGCAGTTTGACCCTCTGTCCCCTCATATTTCTTTAGCTGCCCTGTGCTATCTATGGTGAAAAGTATCTTATTGTAATAATTTGCAGTGAGGGTTGAGGTCTCAAATTCCCCATTAGTGCCTAGTCTTATATTGGAGTTGCCAAGATAATTAACCTGGGTAGTTCCAATGTAAAAGGTTCCGGGTTCAATCTTGATAGCCTTGTCTGGAGTATCCTGGGCGGAAGGTCTAAGGCTGTTAGTTATGTTCCTTGCGTAGCCTAACTCCCTGGTGATGATGTTCAGGTCTTCCGCATCTATGAGTGAGCCTTTGCCAAAGTAAATGGGCTGGACTACCTTGTTTGCATCACTGGAATGGAAATAGACATAGCCCATCACCCAATCCACATAGAACTGCCCTGTCTGCGTAGGCAGAGAAGAGACTTCTGTCCAGCCAGGGATCGTTACATCTGAATCCTTATCTGGCACTTCGTCCAACCTTACACGATAGGGAAAGGAGGTAGGGATAACATGGAACTCTGTGGTTGTGTATTGAAGGCTGTCCCTGCGGTTGACCTCCGTTGTAAATGGGTTCTTCATAGCCTTAGTTATGGCCCGCAAATCACATTTTAAGTCTTGTAAGGATTCTGGCATAAGTTTTTCTCCAAGTCCTTTTTATTGCATTATGTGAAGTTTAATAAGGATGTCCTTTTTCTTCCCCTTATACTCCCCAAACAAGGCCCTTCCGAATGGGGCTGAGCCGTAGACAACGCTCCTTAAAAGTTCAATTCTTAACCCTACCATTGTGAGGCCGACAGGCGTGGAAGTCCCGACGGGCATATTAAACTGGAAGTCTACGGTCTTCTTTGTATTGGGCCACATAGGGCCCAGACTCAAATAATTACTTGCACTCAAGGTAGTATAGCTACCAGAGGTATTTAACTTGGCCTTCAAATAACCGTTCTGTACTATCTCCTGCCCTAATTGATTGTCTGCACCGAAGACAAAAACAGAAATCCTCACATCATCTACCCTATCTGCCTCTTGCCTCCTGGCGTACCACAAATCGAGGCTCCATGTCCTGGCCTGTCCCTTCTGATACCAGTCTGTTGGAATTGTGAGGATTTCTCTATCTGTCTTACCAGGGGTATAGAACTCTAGATACTCCTCTCCTAATCTCCTGGTGGAAGGACTGAAGATAGTTGCATGGTTTAATTTTAGAGGACTCTTGGCCCTGATGTCGCATTTAAGGTCCCACTCAGGGGCAAGCTCTGTCTCAAAAGTAAAGGTGTACGCTGTTCCGCCTGCAAGGCTGGTTTTGAGGAGAGAATCTGTAGGTAGTGCTGTTTCAAAGTCAAATAGTAAGGCAGTACCACCTCTAAGTTCTGCCTTCAGGTCCCCCAGGGCAAGGTCAGGAATTCGCCCCCGTATGTCTGTCTTTAAATACCATTCTGGAGCATATTCGGTCTCAAAGCTGAATGCATAGACCGTTCCGCCTGCCAGGATAGTCTTTAGGTCTTGGGCTTCAGTAAACATTATTTTTCCAGAATTACTTCCAGGCTCTCTCCATTCAAGTGCTTTATCACAAGTTTAAATGGCCGGATGTCCAACGAATCATATACCCAAGTTGAGCCTGTAAAATACTCAAAAGAATCTTTGTTAAAATAGCGTACATGGGTTGGGTCACGAAAAGCCCCTGTTCCTACTTCAATGCAAGGCACACGGATTATGCACCTGGCTCCTGATTTCAATACCCTCCAGATTTCGTTCATCACAAATATCAGGTCACGACAGTGCTCTAGGAAATGGAAGGCCCTAACCTCGTCTATTGAGTCAGAGTCAAATGGGAGGCCATGGATGTCTATATCCCTGACAACATCCACACAGGAGTATTTATATTTATCTATGCCAATACACCCCCCTGCCTTGTCATTACCACATCCCAGATCTAGCTTACGCATTTGGCCTCCTTGCTAAGAGATTCTTCGCTTCGCTGAGAATGACAAGAATGGAGGTAGTCCTCTACCCCATCAAAATGGAGACTCTGGCCTTCTATCTTCCTACCAATAGCGAGATATTCAAAAATATGTGCGAATCGATAGCCTGCATCCAAGGCACTGAGCAGGAAGCCCCAGTCGCCGCATCGCATAAATTTGGGGCCTTCGTTCCAAAAAATATTTGCACCCTCCCCCTTCCCTCTCCCATCGAGGGAGGGGGAACTGGTTGGCTTCCATTTCAAGTTCCTGTGCATGTAGCTGGAGTGGTCTATCAGGTTCCAGATGTTTCTTACCCAATATTCTGTACCCCTGTTCCACTCATGGCACAAATCCCAGATGAGTTCTATTACCCCTCCCGTCTTTGATACCCTAAAGATTTTCATAAAGTGATAGCTCAGATAAACATCTGGATGGGTTTCAAGGAACTCTACCAGCTTCCTTAATCTTTCTGGATGGTAGAGGTCATCGTCTGTGGCATAGGTTATGTACTTCTCCGTGCAGAGGGGCAGTGCCCTATTTATCAGCTTCACATAGCGGACTTCCCCGAGTCTTTGTTCCTTTGTAGGGTTCTCCTGAATAATCTGAAAATCATCAAAATCCAGCCTAAATTGTTCGGCCATCTCCAGGCTGCCATCCGTTGAACCATCGTCACAGAGGATAAGCTGCTTAGTCCCCACGTAGTCCTGCTCTGCAAGGGACTGGAGGGATTCCCTCAGAAAATCACGGCGATTATAACTAGTGAGTATTATGGAAATCATTCACCCTCTCCTTACCCCTCTCCCATCAAGGGAGAGGAAGATCCTTCGCTTCGCTCAGGATGACACTTCGTGTCATTTTGCTACCGTTCCACAATTCCCCGCCAAATCTACTGCAAAGACCTTGACCTCTACCTTGCGGTTGTATCCGAAATCAGTCTGAGGGTCGATGGTTATGATACATTCCCTCTTATCGTTTGAAAGCTGGTAGCTAAAGCCTGTTACGCCCTGTTTGTAGCGGGTGGTGGTGCTGCAGAGTTCTTCTCCATAGCCATCTGTAATTATCTCCCTCACGTCCACCCAGCACTGAGTAGGGTCTACACCCCAGCCATCATCCCTTATCTTTATCACGATATTTGAGTTGACAGGTATTGCTGTCTGCCCGAAGACAGGGCTGAGGCTGGCCAGGACTACATAGGGATTGTCCCTATCCGCTACTTTTAATTCGCACTTTAGATGCTCATATGCAAATAAGTCGCTTATAAGCTCACACTTTAACTCTTCCAGCGCCTGTGCATAGCCCGTCAGTTCAGTCTTTATGTCATCATAGTCCCAGGCATCACCTGCTATCAGGGTCTTCAAATCCTCCAGGGCATCGATGACACTGCCTACCAGCTCGCATTTTAGATATTCAGAGGCCCATTGATATGCCCTCAGGTCCGTTTTAAAATCTTCAAATCCAGTAGGCCAATCACCTATTAGTTCTGTCTTTAGGTCTTCCAGGGCTTCCAGGACTACAGCGAGATATTCATAGTTAGCAGTTATATTACTTTTACCACCAAAACTGTACCCCTTTGTACCTCCTACCGAATCCCCGGCACACTGCCAGTTGGCAGCTGGCATGTTGGACATAGCTGTCCAGACATTGGTATTTTGCGTATATTTGTAGGTAGCTGCCGTAGCGCCACCAGTTGGGCCTCCTCCACAGACAAAGGCCAGGTTGGTATCCAGCCCAAAGGAGGTCATATAGTGGTTATTTATGGGGAGCTGCGTCCTGGTTAACCAATTGTTTCCTGCCTGGGAATATTCATAAACAGTGCTCTCATCATTTCCGAATTCTTCTGTGATAGAAGTCTTTCCACCTACCGCATATGCCTTATCCGTACCTATGGAAAAATATCCAGGCTGCATATGGCCTGTCGGCATGGACTGTTTTTGTGTCTTGGTTAGACTGGGTACGTCTCCTTCCCAGCATTCGGACATAAAACTGCTTGATGCCGACCCAAATTTATAAATTTTTCCACTAGACAAGAGGGCAGCCCCAGAGCCCTTTTGGTCACCGCTTCCTAGAGATTGCCCCCAGTCTATCAGCGTCCAGGAATTACCAGACTGAGAGTATTTTCGGGTCCACCCACTGGCATTGTTAACAGCAATATATAAATTAGAATCATAGGCAGTACATGGGGTTTCTCTAGGCTCCTGGCCAGAAGTCATCTGTGTCTTAGACAGCCAGGAGTTCCCAGAAGGGTCATATTCCTGGTGTTCATTTGTTTCGAAGCCAGCCTTTGTGGTGGCATTCGAATAACCACCATTAACGTAGAGTTTACTCCCTATACTGGCGGCCCCGTGCAGGCGGTGGTTGACTGGTAGTGCGGTTCTAGTTGTCCAGCTGTCGGCCATAATAATTTGGCTCCAAAGTTTAAGAGTTCAAAAGTTTAAGGTATATATTCATAGACAACTCCCGGTGTTCCCATAAAGTCTTCTGCCTCTACCTCTACCTGCACGTCTTCTTCGTGCTGCCAGGGTTGAGGAGGCCATACCTCAACATCGTAACTGAATCTATCCCCTGAGTAATTGAAATAAGGGCTGGTAGAATCGTAAATATTCACACCCCAGGAATCTGTGAGCTTTACCTTCACCGTCTCTATATTTATCCCCCAGGTGTCGCTCTTAATAGTGAATCTTACGGGGTTTCCTATAGGGACATTGGTACGGCCGTTCTGTACTTCAATGGAACGCCTGATATATGGTGCGGAGATTTTTTTTCTGCCGGTAATTGTGGGCTGGACGAGTATGGTTTTTTCTGGAGCCTGGGCCGTACCCGCCCCGCCCAGTGGCCAGGGATGATTTTCCCACCCAGGGGGCAGGAATTTATTCCCATCGGCAGATTCTTCAAGGATTTGTTCTATCTGAGAGGGGGTTGCCCTGGGAATGGCCTGCTTTATGATGGCTGCCAGTCCTGCCACATGAGGGCTGGCCATACTTGTTCCATTGGCACTCATGTAGCCGCTAGGATCTTTAAATAATGGGACGGAACTATAAATAGCCGAGCCTGGGGCAGTGAGGTCTACCTCCGGGCCCACCGAGGAGAATATCGCAAGCTCGTCCTTGTTCTGAAATGTCTGCATAGCCGTCACCGCTAGCACTGAATCAAATTTGGCTGGATAGGCTACTGAACTTATTCCCCAGCCCCAATTACCGCCGTTGCCAGCGGCGGCCACAAGGGTGACCCCCGCGGCCTTTGCGGCATCGCAGGCGTCCTTGACGGCCTGGCTAAATTCGTATCCGCCGAGGGACATGTTGGCTATGTGGATGCCGTTCTGTCTGCACCAGTCAATGCCTATGGCCACATCACTCCAGTAACCTGAACCATCCGATGAGAGCACCTTTACTGCATAAAGTTCAATCTGTGGGGCAACACCCCTATAGCCCACGTCATTAGCCCTGGCACAGAGTATCCCTGCCACGTGGGTGCCGTGCCAGTGGTCATCCATTGGGTTGCTGTCCTCGTTATAGAAATCGTATCCACCCTTGTAGAGGTCTTTGAGTTCCTCGTGGGTGTAATCCACGCCGGTGTCAATGATGGCCACCTTAACCGTCTGTCCCCGGAGGCCGAAATTATAGGCATCTTGCGCCTTTATCTTTGTATAACCCCAAGTGAGTTGTTCAGCAAAGTGTTCTATCTTGGCGTCCTTTTCTGCGAATTCTATATCGGGGTGTTTGCAGAGGGATTCGGCGTCTGAGGCAAGGCAACCGACGGCAAAATAGGGCGAACAAACAGGTTCTCCCCTACAGGGGATTATCCTGGTGGTGAGGGCGCCGCATTGGCATAGGGGACATCCACATGTAGGGGCAGACCCGCGTGTCTGCCCATTGGGCGAACGCATAGGTTCGTCCCTACAAAAACATTCGTGATGGTGGGCTGCATCGGGTTTGAGGCGTACGATTAGCCTCTTTTTTGGGCGGTTATCCAGTTCAAAGAAGGCATCCCTGGCTAGTGAAGACACACCCCCGGCCCCTCTTTCTAGAGGGGAGGGTTGGAGTGCGGATGTGTAAATTTGAGATATTGTCTCCCTGGGGAGAGTTTCCTTCAGATGGCAGAAAAATTCTTCATGGCTGAGGGAACGCCCCTCTTTCTGTGCCTTACGAAGTAGGGGTTGAATATTTTCAACCCCTATGCCGTTTGCCTTCAGGTGTTTTACCCAGCGTCTTAAGAATTTGGGATCGATTAATCTCATATCAATCGGGTAGACACGCAGGTCTACCCCTACAATTTAACCCGGCAGACACGTAGGTCTGCCCCTACGATTGGGCGAACACATAGGTTCGCCCCTACAATATTTATTCCAAAATTAGATATACATGCACTGCATACTTTTCAAAGGTGTCAAAAATGGTGGCCCCGGCAGGCGTAATAGTGCGAGCTTCATTATAAACCTCTACATTCCCAACAGGGGCCTGTTTCCAGGTGAAGGTTACCTGGGCTGGTGCGTTAGTGTAGTTATAAGCAATCAGGTATCCTTTATTCGGATTTCCTTCCACATATTTGACCCTTGTGCGGATAGCAGAGGGGTTGTTATTAGCTAAAAGATAGCCTGGACGGTCTATACTATCAAGAGCAGCCTGAATACCACCCAACTCTCCTATAATGGTTTTGAGATTGTTCCAGTAAGTGTTCCTATCAGCACAAGTCCAATTTGTTTGACCACCGCATACGCCAGCTAAAGCACCTGCACCATCGCCTATACTCCAGTACCATAGCCCATTTGCCCCCTCTGTTATGGCCATATAGGTCATCTGCCTCATTTCATCCAGCGTAGGCCAGCGTGCACCCCCACCTTTAAAGAACTGTAAGACCATAAAAAATGGTCTGCTATTCATAACTGCTTCCCTACAGTATTGACCCCAGGCCCCTACCTTATTGAGGGTATATCCTGAGGATGGTTCTGCAAGATTTATAGGATACGGGTCCATTGAAATGACATCCAACATATCCCTCCAATAGAATAGCTCTCCTGGGTATGCCTCAGTTCCGAATACCATCCCATCAGCCTTCGCATTTTTTACAATCTGATAGTTACCAAACATGTGTTCCACAATATCTATCAGACATTCATCTACTAAATAGAAACCACCTAAAGCTGGGTGGGAAGAAATTCCTGCTAGATACGAAGGGTCAGTGTAAACTTTCGCTGGAAAAGGATAAGTGGAATCATCATTGGTTTTATTTGTAAAACAGTTAGCAGTCTGAAAATATAGCTTACCATAGACATTCTGTAGTACATTAAGATAGCGATTTGTAATAGTTACCGAATCCGCATTGCCCCCCCATTTGTAATTAAGTATCATATTAACGTTACTGGGTAGCTCGGATAATTTTCTGTAAGATTCATAATTACTCTGACAGACAGATTCTGAACTGGGAAGGGGTTCTCCAGAGTCGTATATACCTATCGGGAATTTAGGCACACCCTTTATTAACATCCTGTTGTACTCATCGACAGAAAACGTCATTGTGGGGCGGTTGGATGCAGTTATCCTGGAAATCCTGTAAGCTGGATGTTGATAGACTATGCTCTGGTCTGATTTTTTAATGAGATAGAAGTTGACTAGATAAGTGTGGTCATTTACAAAGGAACTGCAATTTATCCTGGCCTCTGCCCCACTAGGGTTAGTGGAGGGGATAAAAGTTTCTTCCAATATGGTATTATTGTTACTTTCATCTATTACTGTAAAGCGAATGTAATAGTCTGTATAGGTAGTCCCTGAGATAGGATTCGTTACAACATTGAACCGTGCTATCTGAGACTTATCATCAAAGAGATACCCCCTGTAATTGGGGTACAGCATAAAGATTTCTAGTGGTAAAGGAAGTTCCTCGCATAGGTAGAAATCATCAAACCACACTATGCCATCAGGATTCCCATGCGGGTCAATTCTGATGTCATATATATTATCCTGGTTCACTACACAGTGTCTTCTCTCTATGTTAAACCAATCCTTCGTACCATAGAAAAGTTGTGTAGTACCCAATTTATTGACAGAAAGGTTATTATCAGGCCAGGGGGGTGGGGAAGAACGCATCAAGCTAATCCTTATTCCAAAATTAGTCCCTGGCGTTCCTGTACTATTATCCCCTACGCCCTGCAGTTTTATCCAGCACCCTATCCTATAACGCTTTCCTTTTGTAAGCAAAAAACTTTGCCAAGCTCGTTTGGTACTATAGGGAGTACCGGGATCATCTCCGGGGTAAGTTACATTACAGTCAATTAATCTGAGACTTTTGGAGTCATTGTAAAAAACTGAAGAGTCAATTGCAAAATGGGCAGGGGAAAGAAAAGACCATCCACCAAAACCACTTTCAAATCCTGGATTAGCCAGAAGATTAGGCCCCAGCTGGACATTACCATACGGAAACGCTGTTAACCCCCCTGGAATCATTAAACTCTCCTATCTCGTTTGCTTGCAGTAGAAATAATCTATGTTCAGTCCAGTATCCGTTGCCGTCCCACCCGCCCCTGCGGTCAGCCCCAATGAAGCGGTGGGTATATTGGTGGTGATGTTCCCCTTTGATACTCCGTCTATGAAGACCTCCACGTTTGTACCACCGCCAGTAACTACCAATCTGCCTGTGTGGTAAGTAGCATCCGCAGCAGCCACCAATGTATCCAAGGTTGACTCCACTGAAGAAGTTCTGCACACAGCTATAATATTCCCCGCAGCGGTGTGGCGGAAATATATACCGTTTGCTGGGTCGCCTGTAAGGGAGGCGTCTCCTAAGCCTATCCGCCTTGTACCGGCACCTGTCCCTTTTTGTGCCCACCTGACTTTGAAGATAGGATTTTTGCTCACCACCCAAGTAGGATTAAAGGTGCTTAAACGGCTCTGGAAAATACTTCCCTGATTTGTAGCATCACCATCACATAGCAATATACCATTGGTTTGTCCTGCTACCTGTGTAGCCCCAGCCACCCTCCATCCATGACTATACACTATGCTCGTACCGCCACCACCAGCTTGGGCATTAGTGCTGAAAAAGTCTTCATACAATTCACTGTTACTCTCAGGGTCAAAGGCACTACCACCACTAGGAGTACCCCCTATTAGACTTGTGCCTGAGCGTTTTAGGTATTCTCCATCTGCAACAGCACCCATAAGAAGGGTGGTGGGGCCAGCACTCTCTTGAAGTCTCTTGCCTATGGCTTCAACCACATCACCAGAAGTTAAGGCATCGCCACCACCTGACTTGTGGGTATCTTTGTGGGCGGTAGGTATCCTGGCGTCCGAGAGCCTGGAATCATTACCCTGACAAGCTGTGTTAGCTGCCGTGCCATAGACTTGTTGACTTCCTGTTAGCTTACTTGAGGCGTCTAGCCCTGCGTAACCACTGGCCACATTCTTATTGACTGTGGCCTCTGCGCCTATATCTCCGGGCGTGAGGGCGTCTGCACCGCCTGAGGCATGCGT
>JAHFOV010000042.1 GCA_023261505.1 Planctomycetota bacterium | reverse complement strand
AATACGAAGCCCATTATCCTCAGGGTATCAGGCGGTACCAGTATGGTGGGTAAAGACCTGGCCAATGAAGGGATTACAACCTCTATAAAAGAGGCCGTTCGGCTTAATGCGGCCGCTGTGGGGATGTCTGTCTTTATAGGCAGTGATTATGAGCATCAAACATTGGTAAATTTAGGCAAGCTGGTTGATGAAGCTGAGGAGTATGGCATTCCGGTAATGGCCGTTACAGCCGTGGGAAGGGAGTTAGAGAAGAGGGACGCCCGTTATCTGGGCCTGTGCTGTCGTATTGCGGCAGAACTTGGTGCACGCGTAGTGAAGACCTACTGGTGCGAGAACTTTGAAAAGGTTACGAACAGTTGTCCTGTGCCGGTGGTTATGGCGGGTGGGCCAAAGGTACCCTCTGAGAAGGAGGTACTTGAATTTGTCTATGACGGCATGCAAAAGGGTGCAATAGGCGTGAACCTGGGCAGGAACGTCTGGCAGAACGAACACCCCATTGCTATGATAAAGGCCCTCCGAGCCGTAATTCACGAGAACGCCACCGCCAGGGAGGCCTTTGAGATGTACAACGATATTAAGAGCGGACGGGAACGAGTAGGAGTGTAGTAGCCCAAGCCTGCTGGGCATAATGCAGGGTGCGTCTTTACGCATCTTACTCTAGCAAGAACTCTTTATAGGAATTTTAAAACATCTTTACCAGAAGAATAAGAAGTGAAGAAGGCAAACTAGAACTGTTAAAGGAGGTTGGATATGCGTAGTACATGGATAAATATCAATTTTTGTTCTAGAAAAGGGCATCTTAAAGATCGTTCTCACGCCAAGTACAAAGTCCAGGAACCCAAAGGCACGTTGCTTGAGAAAGATGCTCCGTACATGGGCGCGGGCAAATGTTATAAGTGTCCTTGCAAAGCATTCGATAAAGTGCCAGGTTCAGACTACTGTACATGTGGCCACAATTACAGTGACCATGGCTTATTTTGATCAAAAGCGCATTAACTTTGAGGACAAGCCGATTTGGTAATTCAAGTTAGGCAAGATGCGTCCAGACACACTCTAATTTCCTTGTAATTAGGATATACGAAGGAGGGCTTTGAAATGAATCTGTCTGGCCTATGGGTTGGCACAATGTATAATTCAACCCTGAACTGCGACGCAAATGTACAGATGGAACTCCGCCAAGTGGGACCAGAAGTTGTTGGGCACATGACAGTCTCTCATCCACTACAAAGAAGTGACCCGGTGGAGGGGTTCGTTTTTGCTGACGGCCTTACTCTGTCAGCGGGTACGCTTTTTGGTAGCGACAATATGCTAATAAATGCTACTATCCGGGGTAACCATATCGAAGGCACGTGCATGAGCGGCGGTTTGATTCCCCAGAAATGGGTTATTAGTGTTGATAAAGTTGATAAAAAGGATTAGCACAATCAGGTATGTAGGATACGTCAGCCATGCCAGTAGCAATGTATTACAACAACAGGGACGTCCGCTTGCAGGAGATGCCTACGCCGTACGATCGCTTCCCTTCTATCTGAGTTTAAGATTTTCTGGGGGGTTTTCGGTTTGAAAGATAAGGCATACACGATTGAAAATAACAGTTATTATTTGGTACGATGAAATCGTTGAGAAAATTGAGAAAAAACACAATGTACGGCAATATGAAGTACTTGAGGTCTTTGAAAAATATCCTCAGTTCCGTTTTGTTGAAAAAGGGCACCGCCCTGGTGAAAATGTTTATGCTGCCCTTGGACGCACAAAGGCTGGCCGGTATCTTATTGTGTTTTTTGTTTATAAAAAGGACAAAAATGCGCTCATCCTATCTGCACGGGACATGACGCCTGCAGAACGAAGGAAATATGAGAAAAAATAAAAGTTCCATATCAAAGGCAAGAAGTTACAAAGAGATTGGTGAGTTTTGGGATACGCACGACCTCGCCGACTATTGGGATAAAACTGGACCCGCCGGATTTGAAGTGGATATCAAATCTGAGGTAACGTACTACGGGATTGACAAAGAACTGGCGGCAAAAGTCGAGGCTCTTGCGAAGCGCCGTGGTGTATCGGCTGATACACTGTTAAATTTGTGGGTGCAAGAGAAGCTGAGGGGTATAAAGATTTAATTATAGGCGAGAAACGGGGTATGTGTAATTCATTGGTTGAGAATGTGGCGTGGGAGCTTGGCTCGCGCTTTTTTTAATCCACCAAAAGCGGACTACATAAGCCATGCGCGTAGCCATGTATTACAATAACAGGGACGTGAGGCTGGAGGAGATGCCCACCCCGAAGATTGGCCCAGGTGAGCTACTGGTTAAGGTGCTTGCCAGCGGCATCTGCGGCAGTGACGTAATGGAGTGGTATCGCATAAAGAAGGCCCCCCTTGTGCTCGGACATGAGATTACTGGAGAGATTGTTGAGGTGGGAGAGGACGTGGACCGTTACAAAATTGGTCAGCGGGTATTCGTATCTCATCATGTCCCTTGTAATACATGTTATTACTGTCTGAACGGTAACCATACGGCTTGTGAGACCTTGCACGCAACCAATTTCTACCCCGGGGGCTTTGCCGAATATATACGTGTGCCGCAACTTAATGTAGACCGAGGCGTGTTTTTGCTTCCCGATGAGGTGTCATTTGAAGAGGGGACGTTTATAGAGCCGCTGGCCTGCGTCATACGTGGACAGAGGCTTGCTGGTTTAAAGCCAGGTCAAACTGTACTCATCATTGGCAGCGGTATCTCAGGGATACTCCATGTAGCCCTTGCCCGAGCCCTTGGAGCAGGACGCATTATTGCTACCGATGTAAATGAATATCGTATGAAGCTGGCACAAAACTTTGGGGCGGACATAGTGATGCACGCCAAAGAGGACGTTCCTGCCGGCTTGCGCCAGATTAACAAGAATAGGCTCGCTGACCTTGTAATAGTCTGTACAGGGGCACTTCCCGCCTTCACCCAGGCACTGCAATCTGTGGAAAGTGGAGGCACAGTATTATTCTTTGCACCTACAGAGCCAGGCGTGAACCTCCCTGTTCCTATCAATGACTTCTGGCGCAAGAGTGTAACGCTTATGCCTTCCTACGGCGCCGCTCCGCTGGACATAACCGTAGCAATAGACCTCATCCGTGCCAGCAGGGTGCCAGTGCAAGATATGATAACCCACCGCCTGGGCCTGGCAGAGACAGGCAAGGGCTTCCTGCTTGTGGCTGGTGCAGGGGATTCTCTGAAAGTAATTATAGAGCCGCAAAGATGACCAAAAATATTCAAAGGCAGGCTAACAAGTGGGTATTAGTAAGATATGCTTGCGCTGCAACGTATGCGTCTAGCCGTTGAGGATTAAAGGTATCGCATAAGTTCGCACGCAAATGAGGAGATGTCCAAGGATGAACTTTTGTCAATGGATGTAGAAAGTATTATTCTGACAGGTAAAATTATGCGAAGGTATACACGCGACCTCCGTGGCACCCGTTACGAAGTCATGGGCAATACAACGGATGGTCGGAAAGCGTGTTTAGTGTGTCGCTTTTTGCCGTCAGGCGTATTGCTTATCATTACAGCCCATGTAAAATAACACAAGAAGAAGCAATCGTGAATGACATGGATACCTGCGAATTCTGCAATGGCGAAGTAAAACATCAATTCGTTCGGGCCAGGTTTCACTTTAAGGGTCAAACAATCTATATAGATAATGTACCCGCTTGGGTGTGTTCCAAGTGCGGTGAGCAGTACTTTGATGCACCTGTCTACAAACGGCTTGAGGAGATTGCCCGCCACCGCAGACGCATCAAAAAAACCATCTCTTTCCCGCTAGCAGAATATGACTCCAAAGTTTAAGACCCGGCTATCCCAGGAAAATCGACCTCCAGCAGACTAGATCTAAAAAGGAGTTAAATTATGCCTACTTTCGAATTCTGGATAATTTTATCCTTTCTTATAAATGCTTTTCCTCGAAATTTTTAAGACGACTAAAGCAGCAGTAGGGGGGGATTCTATTTGTATCTAATGTAGTCTTTTTTTCGACCCTTATCTTTCTTGAAAAGCCCAGGTGTTTTTGGCTGGGTCTATTATTGTCAATTAGTGCAATTTTTTTTTATGGCTATACATGCACCGCACTACGATGGTGTCACCATATTGTGATTGCTTCATTATTATTTCTTTAACGCTTATTTTTTTAACTTCTTTATTTGCTTTATTCAGAGAAAGAAGAAGCCAACGGTCAAATGCTTAAAGTTTTCCAAAAGGTCGGTCAGCAACTGTTATCCCTCGGTCTAATTACCTCCCATGGCGGTAACGCTAGCGTAAGAAGGGGTGATAAGATTTTTATTACGCGTCACGCTAGTATGCTAGGATGCCTTGAAAAAGGGGATATTATAAGACTGGGTCTAAATGAGACAGGCCCAATAATAAAAAAGGCCTCCTTTGAGCTCCCAGTCCACAGGGAGATTTATTTAAACTCAGAGGCCGGGGCAGTCCTGCATGCCCACCCTCCCCATGCCATTGCCCTGTCTCTTGTAGAGAAAGATATAAGACCCAGGGACGCAGAGGGTGCTATCTTGCTCAGGGAGGTGCCGGTTATAGAAACTACAGATGTTGTAGGCTCTAAGGAGGTGGGCCTTACAGCCGCAGGACTGCTCAAAGAGTATAAAATAGTAATGGTTAAGGGACACGGTAGTTTTGCTGTAGGAGAGACTCTGGAGGAGGCCCTTTGCTATACTTCTACCCTGGAGGACTCAGCCAGGATTATTTTTCTGTTAAAAGGTTTGGAGCCGAAGTAAAATCCATCTTTTTAGAATGTAAGGACTCTTTAGTAAGCTGTTCCCAAAGGAAAATGCTAAGCGGATTGCCATTGACCCCTATAATTACGGAAGATATAATCCTTTTGGCAAAGTAATTTGTGGGTGGAGAGGTGGCTGAGCGGCTGAAAGCGGTGGGTTGCTAACCCATTGAAGGAGGTTTACTCCTTCCCCGGGTTCGAATCCCGGCCTCTCCGCCAGGTTTAAAAATATTTAAATGAAAATAAAAGTTGTATTAGAGCCTTCAGAAGAAGGCGGCTTTACAGTCTACGTTCCCTCCCTTCCGGGATGTATTAGTGAGGGAGATACTGAAGAGGAGGGCCTTGCAAATATAAAGGAGGCAATAGAACTATACCTGGAGCCGGGCGATGACGTTTAAACGTAAAGAAATTCTCATAATTCATCTGAAATTTTGCGGAGCGGTAATTAAAAGATGGGATGGCAACTCTACAAAGAATTAGGCAGAAGGTTATTGATAGAGAATATTACGTGTCATCCCATGCAGAAGAGGAGATGTGGGCGGATGGGTTGGAACGCTCTGATGTTGAAAACGCGATTCTTAAGGGTAGAATAGAAAAACGCATGACTAGAGACCTGAGGGGTACAAGATACCGTATTGAGGGGCAAGCTAAGGATGGGCGTAAAATACAGGTTATCTGCCGATTTGATGAGGAAGGAGTTCTCCTGATAATAACTGTATATACCTTGCCGATGGAAACATGAACTGCGAACTCTGTAAAGGAAAAACCGTCAAGAGAAAGGTGCGTAAGCAGCACTGGTTTCAAGGAAAACTTTACCTAATTGAAAATGTTGAGGCTGAAGTCTGCCAAGAGTGCGGCGAGCGCTATTTTCACGCCAAGACCCTCGATGTCATAGACCACCTTCTCGAGGGAAAACATGAGGTAAAAGAAAGTATTCAGGTTGAGGTTGTTAGCCTTAACTAAAGGCGACAAATACTATGAAAGTCGGCGTCCTGGCAGATTCCCACGATAACCTCAATACTATAAAGAAGGCCCTGGAGAGATTTATAAAAGAAGGGGTTGAGTGTATTCTCCATGCTGGTGATTACGTTGCCCCATTTGCCATGAAGGAACTACTTAAACCAGGCATAAGGCTGGTAGGGGTCTTTGGTAATAATGATGGGGAGAAACCAGGCCTAAGGGAATTATGCAAGGAGGTCCACGAGCCTCCCTATCTCTTTGAGCTAGCTGGAAGAAATATCCTCCTCACCCATTATAGAGAAAAAGTCAGGGAGAAATTAATCAAACAGGCCGATGTGTTCATCTACGGCCACACTCACGAGTTTGAGATAAAAGAGGGCAAACCCCTTTACATAAACCCTGGGGAGTGTGGGGGCTGGCTGTTCGGGAGGCCCTCTGCCGCCATCCTTAACCTGGAGAGTTTAGAGGCCCATGTGGTCTTCATTTAATGTTCTGTCCTTTATTCTTGTATTATTTGCCGCCGGCTGTGTTACCAGATCGATGGTTATAAATACGGACCCCCCTGGTGCCAGGATATTTCTGGACGACGAGCTTTTAGGAGAGAGCCCTGTAAAGATACCCTTCACCTATTACGGTGTTCGGAAGCTTACTATAGAAAAAAAGGATAAGGAAGGCAGGCTCACGCACAAGAGGCTAATCATGATGGCCACCCTTAATCCACCTTACTATGAGTTCATTCCATTGGACCTGTTTTCAGAATTGGTAGTTCCTATTAAACTTAAGGATGAGAAGACTTTTAACCTTAAGCTTGAGCCTGTAGAGTTTAGACCCCCTAGAGAAATCAGGGCAGAGTTGATAAAGAACGCTGAGGAGTTGCGCCAGAGGGCATCAGCCCCAGAGCCTTTAGGCGAATGAATTTAAGATTACTATGGGACTTGCACTCCTTTCCCCTTTTTGGTACTCTTTAGTTGAAAATAGATTACGTTATTGGAGGACTTATGGCCGCTGGTTACGCAGGAAAACAGAAACACAGATTAAATAGAAAGAAATACATCCTCAAGCGTCGTCAGAGGAAGACGCGAGGGAAGAAGTAGAAAAGGTTCTGAAGTAACCTAATCGGGGGGAGTGAAAAGGTTGAAAAAGGTTTTGGTGTGTCTCCTTTTTACTCTATTTGCTTTTCCGGCTCTGCCGGGGCAATCAGTTTATGCCCAAGCCGATTTCAGTGAATTAAGACAGTTCCAAGCCCCCAATTGTACTATTGCATGTAACGACAGGGACTTTCTACTGAAGATTGCAAGAGAGGGGATAAGAAGCAAAACAGTAAGGGAAGTGACCAGTGTTTTCTAAGGTATACTTCAAAAGGACACCAATCCCAACTGATTGAAAATGCAATTCAGACCGCTTCAAATTAGTCCGATTTTAATGGCCCTTATTGGGGCGGCTAGCTACTTTGTATTTCTAGGCATTCCCTGGGCTAGAAACACAGCCCTTCCCAATCTGCTAATCCTCGCTGGGGCGGTGGCCTGGGCGGTATATAATGTGACGCGGGAAAGGTCAGCCTGGACCCTCGCACCGCTGGTTCTTACTATACTGATATCCCTTGGATTTGTTTATGTACGCTTCGTTTATGCCAGACTCCCTGCGGCAGAAGTGAAGGTAGCCGTGGGCCAGCCAGCTCTTGATTTTACCCTCCCTGACCACGAGGGTAAGCCCTTCACCCTATCCAGCCTCAAAGGTAGGTACGCGGCAGTAATCGTATTTTACAGGGGTGTATGGTGACCTGCCTGCAATGCAGAACTCCAAGGTCTTGGAGCAAGACTGACCGAGATAGAAAAACCTGGCGCCGTGGTTATTGCCATCAGCGCCGACAGCCCTAAATCCCTTGCGGTTTACAAACAGAAGACAGGGCTAAATATAATCTTCCTCTCGGATTCCGACAGGGAAGTAATTACCAAATACGGGCTCTTGCATCTTAAGGGGGGATATGTGGGGGAGGATGTCTCCAGGCCGGCGACGCTAATCGTAGACAAAGAAAGCAAAGTCCGTTGGATTAGGGCCTCTACCAACCTCATGGTCCGCCCGGACCCTCAGGAAATACTTGAGATATTGCGGAAACTTTAACTGTAGTTTACAAGGATAAGTTTTCGTTAAAAAACCGGCGGGGCATAAACTGTTAGGATGAACAGAGGGATGTCTCCTTCATTACGAACATAGTGATGAGTACCTGCGGGAATGGTAATGACAGTACCAGCCTCAGCGACGGCCTCTTCTTTACCTAATCTCAAAAAGGCCTTTCCTTCAACCACGTAGATAATCTGGTCTCCAGAATGAACATCCCCCTCACCCGTATCTTGCCCCACATCAAGCGTCATTACTCCTGTTTGTGACCGTTGGGTTTCTTGGAGGACCTTGAAGTATTTACCACGATGCTGAAAGATGCTTGCAGCCTCTATTACTTTATCCTCCCCAGAAGAAGTCAGACTCTTCTAAAAAGCCTAGATTAAGGTAGGCGCAGGTTCTTTGAAAGGATTACTTACTCTTTGACCTCAACGTCTATGGCTTGTTCTCCTTTGGGTCCCTGTTTAACCTCAAACTCTACATCCACACCTTCTCGAAGGGACTTACGTCCTCCCCCTTTTATGCCGGTATGGTGGACGAATATATCCTTTCCGTCCTCTGTAGTAATAAACCCATATCCCTTCTTATCACTGAACCACTTCACTTTCCCCTTTGTCATTGTTAGTCCTCTCTTTGTCTAGGTCTTCTGATAAAAAAAGGCACGAACCCAAGCCCATCCTTTTAGCTCTTTTGGCTCAGATTTGTGCCTTGAAGTTCCTCTTAAAATAAAAAGCAAAATTGGTAGCGGGGGTGGGATTTGAACCCACGACCTCCGGGTTATGAGCCCGACGAGCTGCCAGACTGCTCTACCCCGCGTCAAAATAAAATATATCACAAAAAAAAACTCTGTCAAGCACGATGTTCTGTCTTTTGAATATTTTAGGACACCGCTATATCCTTTCGTTTAAAAACATCAAGGAATATTGGTTGGCAGAGGGAGGACAGGCCACCCCTTACTCACTATGCCTGAGAGTAGCGAAGAAAAGGATAAGGAAAGTAGTTGAGACTGCATGTGTAATAGAATGTGAGGTCTCAGTTTAGGCACATAGTGTGTAAGTAACCAAAAAAGTTAGACTTGAGTGGATATAGAGTGGAAATTAAAGAAGATAAGGAAGATAATAATATGTAGCATGCCAGAGCAAAAGGGTAGAAATCCAAAGGACTATTTCATCTTGAAGTTTTTAACCAAATTTAATATTATCCAGATTGGGAGATTATATGATTCTAGAGACCTCTGCAAATGCCCAATCAGCCTTGGCGGACCCGAATTTTATGGAAATTTTGTTAAAATTAAAATTTATGAAATTTTTTTTCATCCCGGGCCAATCAAAAGACAAATAGTATTGTTGGACTTTTGCAGGTACCTTAATTCCATAAAAGGAGCGACACATGGTAGATATCAAGATATACACCACCCCCACTTGCCCTTACTGCCTCAAGGCCAAAGAGTATTTTAAGAAAAAGGGAATTCAGTACAAAGAGCATAACGTGGCCCAGGACAAGGAGGCCCTGAAGGAGATGATTCGCATAAGCGGAGGACGGAGTGTTCCAGTTATTACAGCTGGAGAAGAGGTTATGATAGGTTTTGACCAGTCAAGGATTGAAAAGATTCTAGAAGAGCAGAAGGAGTAGGGGCAATTCATGAATTGCCCTGAGCAGCTTAGAATTGATAAATGCAGCCAGTTCATGAGTTGATGATACTTGGATGCGGTCCTGCCGGGATGACCGCCGCTATCTACGCCGCTAGAAAAAGAATAGATGTTGTAATAATTAGCGATGATGTGGGTGGCCAGGTATCCACTACTTTCGGTATAGAGAATTATCCTGGCTTTCAGTATGTAACCGGGCCAGAACTAGTAGACAAGTTCAGGGCCCAGATGAACCAGTTTGAAATAGAACAACACCTGGGAGAAAAGGTTGTAAAGCTCAACAAGCAAGAGGGTTATTTTGTGGCCCAGACTATATCTGGGAAGGAATATGCCGCAAAGGCCTGTATTATAACCACGGGGGCCAAGCCGAAGCAGTTAGGAGTACCTGGGGAGGATAAATATAGAGGAAAGGGGGTAAGCTACTGCGCCACCTGTGATGCCCCACTATTTGCTGATGCTACTGTAGCGGTTGTGGGCGGAGGTAACTCAGCCTTATCATCCTCCTTTGAACTCTCAAGGATTGCTAGTAAAATCTATCTTATCTCCCGCCGTGAATGGAGGGCTGACGAGGCACCGTTAATAGAAAACGTTAAGGCCGCTAGAAACATTGAGAAAATAATAGGCTATGTTGTGGAGGCAATTGCCGGAGAGGAGATGGTCAAGGGAATTACCATAAAAACCTTTCCGAAGGGGGATGAATATAAGAGCCTGACAGTAGACGGCGTCTTTGTAGAGATAGGTCTCTTGCCCAATAGTGATTTTGCCAGGGGATTGGTGCAGATGAATGAGAGGGGAGAAATATTGGTCGATTGCGATACCTGGACGGGCGTTCCGGGACTCTTTGCCGCTGGGGATGTAACCACTGTGAAGGATAAACAGATAGTCATTGCAAGCGGCCAGGGTGCTGTTGCAGTCATGAGCGCCTTTGAATATTTATTGAAAAGCAGGTGAGTTTGATTGGGGATTGGTAAATAAATTAACCCCTGAACCCTAATCCCTAACCCCTGGCCCCTAACCTCTAATGCCTCAATCCCTCCTTGAGTTTTTCCAGGGGCAGAATACCTGCATAAATAAGGGTAAGGACAATGGCCCAGGACAGTAAAGCGGGTAAAAGAGGGGCGGCTATGGCTCGAGGGGTTGAAAGTCCATGCACGTATCGCCCGCCCAACATTATCAACACTAGTGCATACACGGAAGATAGATACTGCCCTAGCAAAGGAACAAGACTAAGAAAGTTTGCCATTGTACTGTAGGCAAGAAGACGAAAGGTACCTTGGAACTGTGCTTTACCCTTAAGGAGTTTGAAGGATAAATGGAGGACCGCCGCTCCCAGAAAAAGGCCCAGTATCCAGAGAAGATAAAGAATACCAGCCTTCAGCATTACATTCCCCAAGGCCTTATCCTTCATCTCCTGCCCATTAGGGAAGGGAAGCCCTGTCACTATCAATAGGACATTATATGCCAGAACAATTAAAAAAATCGTGGAGGCAAAAAGTAAAGGTTGTAAATAGCCTTCCGTAGTGGGCATAGCCTGGAAAAATACTTGCGGTCTGAAGATTATATCTTTGCCAGAGCTAAGAATGTCTTCCCACAGCCTGGGCCTTTCTTCAGACACAGACCTGCTCCCTTTCCCCAAGGAGTTTTTTTACCTCTTGTCTTAGCTCCTCTAGCACTGTCAGGGATTCCTCTCTAGGGACCCTCTCCATAAAGGGAAAACTGACGGGTTTACCGAAACGTATAGTTATATCCCTGTGTTCGGGGTGGCATAACCAGCTCCCTTTGGGCAGGAATTCTCGACTGCCAATGATGGCCATAGGAATGACTCTCCGGCCTGACTTCAAAATAATGTGAGCAACCCCCCTTTTGAAAGGCCCCAGCCTTCCATCAACGCTCCTTGTACCTTCAGGGAAGATGAGTAAGGACTTGCCATCTCTAGCCCTTTTTACTATCTCTTGCAAGGTAGCATAAGCCCGCCTGTCTTCCTCTCTTGGCATGCCAATATGGCCTGCGGTCTTCATATACCCGCTTACTATAGGTATCCTGGTTATTTCCTCTTTGGCGATGAAACAAAAATTTCCAGGAACAAAGGCAAAGGCTATTTTTATGTCAAAGTGACTCTGATGGTTACAAATAAAAATAAAAGGCTCATCCTTGGGTACGTTCTCCCTACCCTCCACCGTCATCCGTATCCCTATACTTTTCACAATAACCCAGGCGCTCTTCCGGCAGAAAAAATTATAAATCTCGTCCTTTCTCCGACTACCAACAGATACAAGCATTGCAAGGAGATAGCCGAAGAACCATACGGTACAGACCACCACCCAACAGTAAGCAAGGTATAGTAATCTAAAAAGTCTGCTACTTATTAGACTTGTAAGCATCTCTAGCGGAAATATATCACCGCCCACCACCACTGTCAACCAACGCCTAATTGAACTTGCGTTGACAACCACCTGAATATCGTATATACGTTTACATTTATGCAAGATAAAAATAAATGTTAGTTGCCACGGAGGTTACTGACATGGCAAAGCGTTCTATTCATATCGTAGGGGGTGCAGCTAGTATCGGGCGATGGCTCATTGAGAAAGCATTTTCCTCACACTCGTCAGTATATTGTTATGATTTGAATAAAACAGCACCCAGAAATCTTCCCCGAGAAATTACTGGATGTGCGCTAGACACGAACTCGATGTACGAACCGTACGAATCAAACTTTCAATGTGGCGATTAGAGTGTATCAGTGGTATTAGGCAGAAATGATAAAATACAGTAATGAAATGTACCCAATACTTTTTATTTGTCAGACAACGGCCAGATAGGTCAATTATCAAAGATGAATGGATATTGAAGACCATTAACAATCCTTTAAAAACAGAAGTTCAAACTGATGGAAGGATAAGGAAAAATATGAGAATCAGATATTTTGCAGATACAGATACCGCATTGATTGAATTCTCAGGTGCACCTGTTGTAGAAACGAGAGAAATAACAGAGAACCTTTATATTGACCTAGACGAAAAGGGTAACCTTGTAGCATGACTATTGAACATGCAAAAAAACAGGCGAATATTTCTGAAGTGTCGTTTTTACAAATGGAAAGGCACAATGCCTGACAAATTACTCCAGCCGTATTATTTCTGCACGCAAGGCAACAAGGAGAGAAGCAAAATAGCCAATAACCAATGCACGATGGAGGCGGCTGGATGAGCAAGAATATCTTATTGTTTTGTACATTAGTCCTGTGTGTTGCAACTTCCCTGGGAGCGAAGAAGAGCGAATGCATAGTTGGAGTCACCCTTCTCACTCGTGACGTATTTTATCAGGAACTGGAGAAAGGGATGCAGGAGGAGGCCAAAGCAAAGGGGATAAAATTAAGGATACAATCGGCAGAAAAAGACCTGAACCTGCAGACCACCCAGGTGGAAAACTTTGTCGTACAGGGAGTAGATGCGCTGGTAATATGCCCTGTGGACTCGACAGGATTAGAAACCGCTATAGATAGGGCTAAAAAGGCAGGCATTCCGGTTTTTACCGCTGATATAAGGGCAAAGGATGCAAGTGTGGTTTGTCATATTGCCTCAGATAATCGCCAGGGGGGACGTTTAGGGGGGGAATATCTGGCCAAACTGGTTGGCTATGAAGGAGAGGTAGCGATAATAGACCACCCTGAAGTAACCAGCGTTCAGGAACGTGTGGCTGGCTTCAAGGAAGCAATCGCCAGGTATTCAAACATGAAGATAGTGGATGAGCCCTCGGCAGGAGGCGATAGGGATAAGGCTATGATAGTAATGCAAAACATGCTGCTAGCCCACCCTAAGCTCAAAGGCGTTTTTGCCATCAATGATAATACTGCCTTGGGAGCCATGGCGGCCCTGGAGGCAGCTGGTAGGCAGGATGTATTTATCGTGGGATATGATGCCACACCAGAGGCCAAACAGGCTATAAGAAAGGGTGGCCCCTTAAAGGCAGACGTGATACAGTATCCAGCAGTCATTGGAAGGGAAACGATAAGAACTGTGGCAAGCATTCTGGAGGGTCAGCCGGTCCCATTAGAGCTGCCCATAGCAACAGGGATAGTGGATAAGGAATCGCTGGGAAGGGAATAAGCGGTATGTGGAGTGCGGAATATTTTGCTGTCAGTTCAGATGTCAAAGTTCAAATTTCAAATAAATGTCAAAGACCAAATTCCAAAAGAAAAACTCATTTGACATTTGGATTTTGACATTTGGACTTCATTTGAAATTTGGGCTTTGGAATTTGAGATTCAGACCCTAAAGATATTCAGATGCAGTACGCCAATAGATTGTTAATGCGTGGGATCAGGAAGGAGTATCCTGGGGTACGCGCTCTAGATAATGTAGATTTTGAGGTAGTCCTGGGGGAGGTTCATGCCCTGGTAGGGGTCAACGGGGCTGGTAAGTCTACCCTCATGAGTATCCTCTCTGGGGCCATCAATATGGATGATGGGGCTATTTTCCTCAATGGTACAAGACTGGATATTACCTCCCCACATAAGGCAATGGAATTGGGCATTAGCATTATTTACCAGGAATTTAACCTTATCCCATACCTTACTGTGGCCGAGAATATCTTTTTAGGTAGAGAACCTTGCAAAATGGATGGTTTTGTAGACTACCGCCAGATGTATACCGAGGCGGCAAAAATTCTTGAAAGGCTGGGAGCACCTTTTGGGCCTAGGGAGAGAGTGGCTGACCTTGGGGTTGCTCAACAGCAATTGGTGGAAATCGCTAAGGCTTTGGCTAAAGAGGCTAAAGTTATTGCGATGGACGAGCCAACCGCCACCCTGAGCACAAAGGAAACAGAAATGCTCTTTTCAATTATCCGCTCACTAAGGGCCGAAGGCAATGGAATTATCTACATATCTCACCGTCTGGAGGAGATATTTGAGATTGCCGATAGGGTTACTGTCCTGCGGGATGGGCGGTTGGTTGAGACATGCAGCATTGAAGAAGTTACCAGGGAGAGGCTTGTCCAGATGATGCTGGGGAAGGCCCTGGAGAAGGTGATCCCCAGGAAAAAAGTAGGTACGCGGTCTGAAGTATTAAGGGTGGAAGGACTATCGAGAAAGGATATCCTGAAAGATATTAATCTAGTTGTTAGGGAGGGAGAGATTCTAGGGATTGCAGGTCTGGTGGGGGCAGGGAAGACGGAGCTTGCAAGGGCCCTGTATGGATTAGACCCTGTAGATGAAGGAAAGGTGCTCATGCATGGCCGCCACGTACGTTTTCAATCTCCGATGGAAGCTATAAGGGTGGGGGTCGTGCTGGTTCCTGAAGATAGAAAGAGGCTGGGCCTGGTACTGGGGATGGCGGTGAGGGAGAACACTACACTGGCCAGCCTTCTTAGATTCTCACGCTCTGGATTCATTAATGGCAGAAAAGAAAAGAGTGCGGCAAGTGAGATGGTAGAAAACCTGCAGGTGAAGACCCCAAGCCTTGAGACTAAGGTAAAGAATTTGAGCGGTGGTAACCAGCAGAAGGTAGTTTTAGCCAGGTGGCTTCTCAGGGGGGCAAAAGTCTTTATCTTTGATGAACCTACCAGGGGGATTGATGTGGGCGCCAAGGCAGAAGTACACGGCCTTATCAGAAACCTGGCCGATAACGGTGCTGCCATAATTTTAATATCCTCTGAGCTCCAGGAAGTAATAGACCACAGCGACAGAATATTGGTAATGCATGGTGGAAGGATAATGGGAGAATTGAGCAAGGAAGAGGCCACTTCAGAAAAGGTTCTGTTCCTGGCCATGGGAGGGAGAACAGGTAACAGATAACAGGTTAGAGGCAACAAGGAAAAATCCTTTCCTCCTGTCTCCTGTAACCTGTTACCTTGTTATAAAAGGAGAGGACTACGTGACCACGGAAGAACTCTACAAGAAGGCACTTGAACTCCACCGGCGCTATAGGGGGAAGATACAGGTGATAAGTAAGGTTTCTTTCAGGGAGTACAATGACCTTGCTATATATTACACCCCTGGGGTTGCTGCCGTTTGTGGCCAGGTATACAGGGATAAGGACTCTGTCTTTGAGTACACAAACAGGGGAAACCTGGTGGCAGTGGTGAGCGACGGTACGAGGGTGCTGGGACTTGGGGACATTGGCCCGGAGGCTGCCATACCAGTCATGGAGGGTAAGGCCCTTCTTTTTAAGCTCTTCGGAGGGGTGGACGCTGTGGCCCTATGCTTGAAGACCAAAGACCCAGAAAAGATTGCCGATATAGTGGAGGCTCTGGAACCTTCCTTTGGGGCAATCAATCTGGAGGATGTGGAAAAGCCCAAATGTTTCCAGATTACAGATAGGCTGCAAAAGTCCCTGGAGATACCTTACTGGCATGATGACCACCATGGCACCGGGCTGGTGGTTCTGGCCGGACTCATCAATGCTTTGAAGGTAGTGGATAAGAAACTGGAGGAGGCAAAGGTAGCTGTTGGGGGAACTGGTGCAGGGGGAATGGGTATCCTGCGTTTTCTAATGATGGGTGGCGTAAAAGGGGAAAATATGCTTGCCTTTAACACGGGAGGGATAGTGTATGAGGGGCGTAAGGAGGGTATGGACCGCTGGACAGAGGAGGTGGCAATGCGGACTAACCCCAGGAGGACGAGAGGCGGCCTGAACGAGGCCCTGGAAGGAGCAGACGTCTTCATCACTGCCACGCGGCCAGGCCCGTGGATAAGAAGGGATGCCATCAAGCGAATGGCAAAAGATGCCATTGTCTTCAGCCTGGCCAACCCTATCCCTGAGATTATACCGGAAGAGGCGAAGGCGGGAGGGGCAAGGATTGTGGCCACGGGAAGGAGCGACTATCCCAATCAGATTAACAACGTCCTGGGCTTCCCGGGGGTATTCAGGGGAGCGTTGGATGTCAGGGCCAGAAAGATAAACGACAAAATGATTCTGGCGGCGGCCTATACCCTGGCCAAACTTGCGGAGGAAAAGGGACTCGATGAAAATTCCATAGTTCCCAAAGCCACTGAGCCAGAGGTTGGACCAAAAGTTGCGGCCGCGGTGGCACTGGCCGCCATGGAGAGCGGCGCAGCCAGGCTATCCATACCCGCTGAAGAAGTAGAAAAGAATACCTACAAATTAATTAACGAGCACCAAAGGATTATGGAATCTGTGTTTGCTACAGCCACTGTTTAGCTTTTCAAATGCTAAATTGCAGGCTTAAAGGTTCTTTCGGGATACAATCAAGGTCTGGCTAGTAAGGGAGAAATATGGAAGGAAGACCTGTAAGAATCGGGGCTGACAAACTAGCGGCAATGCTACTTATCACCTGGCTTACCACTCTTGTTGGATTGGGGAATTTGATATTTCTTTGGAAAGATAAACGCTTTAGAAAGAGGGCTATCATCGCCCTTGGTCTCTCTCAAGGTACTGGTTTAATCATAATAATTCTCTCATCCTTTATATGTATTATCGGTCTTATTCCCCTTGCGTCTTTTATCCCTCTAGGTATGGCTATCTGGATGACGATAGATGCGATAAATGCTTACAATATTTATCGGGGTTAAAAGCTGAGGGAGTAGTGATGTAGGGTGCGTTTAACGCACCGAGATAATAAATGGTGCGTCCAGGCGCACCCTACAAGCTTTTCTCTTTGAAAATTATGCAGTGCATGTATATGTAATTTCGGAATAAAAATTGTAGGGGCGAACCTGTGTGTTCGCCCATAGGGCAGGCGCGTAGGTCTGCCCCTACATGCTCGTACGGTCGGGGCGATTTTCTGATGGAATCCATGCAGTCTCTGTTATCTTGTGACCACGCTTTGACCATACCCATCTTTTTGACCACCCATAGACCTTACTTTGATAAGCCCTGCTAAAGATTGCAAAAAATTGCAGAAGATACGATAGACTTTTACCCCTGGGCAAGTTACAGCATAATCATCATAAGTCTTTGTGCAGAAAAGTGGTGGAGGATAGGGGATTCGAACCCCTGACCTCTTGAATGCCATTCAAGCGCTCTCCCAACTGAGCTAATCCCCCACCTGATATTAGGGGCTAGGGGATAGGGATTAGTCAAAGATTTAGAATCGTCCTTACCCCTACCGCCATAAGTTTCCAAAAACAATCTTATAATCGTTAAGTGGGACTGTCAAGGGGTTTCTTAGGAGGATAATATTTCGTTATCGTGGGAGTAAGGAAAAAGCTAATGGATACTAAAAGGCAGAGCTTGCTGAAGAGGTCCCCATGTTTGGTATAAAAACTGGGCCCTCCCTTAGAAATTAAGATGGTGCCTTCCAGAGTGCCTTCTACCTCCCTCCGCTTGCCATCCTGAGTTACAGCGGAGTAAATATCACCACTTGGGGCTATAAAGGCAGAGATGCCTGTGTTAGCTGCCCTGGCCATACCTATCCTATTTTCCACGGCCCTGAAGACCATTATGGCCAGGTGCTGGTCTAGCTCTGGGCTGTCGCCGAACCAGCCGTCGTTAGTAATGTTCAGGAGAAAATTTGCACCTTTACTTGCAAAATATCTGGCCAGGGTTGGAACTGTGTCCTCGTAACAGATGAGAGTAGCAAACTTGAAGTTTTTCTGGTTTCTACCCTTAATTTCAAGTAATTCCAGTCGTTTTCCAGCAGAGAAGTCTATCTCGTATGGAACCATGTATCTAAGAAAAGGGAAGACATTTTTAAGGGGTGTGTACTCTCCGAAGGGTACGAGGTGGACTTTGTCATATCTGTCATGGAGTTCGCCATCCGGTCCGTAGAGGAAGGCGCTGTTGTAAAAATTACTTTCCCAAAGAGTGCTTCCTTTTCTCAACTCTATGGCTATTCCTCCTACCAGAAGATAGGTTTGGAGTCCCCTTGCCAACTCATAAAGAGAGTTCTGGGCGAAAAGGTCGGTTTCCCTGCATAGTCTAGGGTCCAGGTTTAAAAGCCCTGGGGCGGCGGTTTCAGGCCAGACTATTATATCCATTACCCCGGGCACTACTTTTTTGGACATGTCTACATACTTCAGGAAATTCTGTTTTCTCTGCGCAGGGTCGGGGTTCATCTTTAAATCCTGGGGGATGTTTCCCTGAATCACGTAGAATCTGGGACCCTCATCATAGGACAACCCCGCCAGGCAGAATACGCCATATGATAGGGGGAACAGTAGGAAGATAAAGGCAATGGCGAACAGGAAATGGCCACCTTTACCATTCCACCACCTCAAAAGTCCATGGCTGAAGCAGGCATTCGTCACAACAATAATGAAAGAGACCCCGTAGGCACCGGTTATATCAGCTATCTGGATAATCGGTAGATAGCTATACTGGGTATGACCAAGGTAAAACCAGGGGAAGCCTGTCAGGAGGAAACCTCTAAGGTACTCCAGGGAGACCCAGAGGAAAGGCGCTACAAAGGCGAGGGGTAGGCCGATGTTTCTATGGAGGTAAGAACAGGCAATGCCAAAAAGGAGGAAGTATATAGAGAGATAAGAACTCAGTAAGAGCCAGCCTGCATTAGTCGCGTTGCTCAGCCAGGAGAGTTTTAATGTGAAGAAGATTAGGCCGATTAGCCAGGAAATAAGGGCTACTCTGGGACCTCCAGCGCCTATCAGTATGAGCCAGGGCACCAAAGCCACCCAGGCCAGTAAAGGTTTGTCTGGCCCAGGAAAGGACATGCTCAATAAGATTACTGTGGGTAAGACAACCAGGATTACAAGGATACTAAAACGTATTACAGATTCCAGATTGCAAATTCCAAATATATAATCTGGAATTTGTAATATGTAATCCCTAACTTTAGATCTCACCCGTAAGAATTACCTCCACCTCTTGCCCTACAGGGAGGGATTCTACACTCTCTGGGACTATGAGTAGGGAGTTGCCCTTGGTAGTGCCAAGGAGGTCAGCAGAGCCATGCCATTCCACTGCAGAGACAAAGAACTTGCCATCCTCCGGATGCAGCCAGGCAGGGCGGAATTCTTTCCGCTCCCCCTTGCTTCGCAAAGGGGTCTCTAACCGGGCCTTTATTACTGTGCGGCTGAGTTTGGTAAAACCCATCATCTTTCGTATGGCTGGCCTGACAAAGAGTTCAAAGGAGACGTACGTTGCGACCGGATTACCAGGCAGGCCAAAGACTGCGGTTTTATAATACTTCCCAAAGACCATGGGTTTTCCGGGCCTCATTGCTATCTTTTCAAAGAAGAGGTTGACCCCTAGCTCCTTCAGAACGCTTACCACCAGGTCAGACTCACCCATGGATACACCCCCTGTTATAAGGAGGAGGTCTTTTTTAAGTCCCCTTTTTATCGCGGTAATGAGAGACTTGCGGTCGTCTCTTGCAGTGCCCAGGCGTTCCGCCTCCGCTCTAGCCTGAAAGACCTGTGCTGCCAGACTGTAGCTGTTACTCTCCCTTATCTGTCCTCTGGCAGGCTTACAGCTCACCTCTACTAGTTCATTCCCGGTGGTGATGATGCCTATTTTAGGGGTAGAGTAAACCTTTACCTTTTCCATCCCTATCATGGCCAGGACGCCTATTTCCTGGGGCCTGAGGACTGTGGTCCTCTTGATTACCACCTGCCCTGCTTGGAAGTCTTCTCCCCTTGGGCTTATGTTCTTCCCCTTTTCTACGCCTTTTAAGATTTTTACCCTGTTGCCTTCGAGGGGTTCGGTGTCCTCTACCTTTGTTACAGCATCTGCTCCCTGGGGTAGGGCAGCCCCGGTCATTATCTTAGTGGCCTGTCCCCTCTCCACCTTCTTCATGGGGAATTGGCCTGCCGTCACCTCCTCTATTACCTGCAGTTCCACTGGTGTGCCTGAGGGAGAGAGGGTGTCCTCAGCTATGACTGCATAGCCATCCATAGCTGATTTGTCAAAAGGAGGCATATCTATATCCGAGACTGCATCCTCTGCCAGGCACAATCCCACCGCCTCCTTTATGTTGACCTCTTGAATAGGTAGGGTACTAATATTCTCTAATACGATGCGGTAGGCCTCATCTACACTTACCATATTCTTCTCCTTAAATTAATGTGGCTTGGGCGGCCTGGGTTATATATTTTTATAGCTCTTCAGTTGTCGGCTGTCGGTTTTGAGTTTTCTTTCTGACAACCGCTCACGGAAGTTAATAAAGGGCATGATAAACCCGCTGGGAAACAATGTCAAGTGAGCTATTCCTGACCTTCAGACATTGTAAAAGAGCGTCTCGTTCTCTAAGACAATTGGTAGTCATTTGCAAGAAGCGGGTCAAAAATTTAGGATGCATTGTAATGCCCCTGTTAAAAAGTGCTGCTCCTAAATAGGTTGATATTATGCCAGGGCCTTTCCCTTTTTTCATTTTGAGGTAGGCAGGGGAGTTACCCCTGGCATTATTTTTCTATCTTTTTAAATTTTTTTCTTTATATAAATTTAGAGACCTCTGCAAAACTCCTATATTTGTGGGGTTCAATGTAGTACTCCCTCCCCCCTCAAGGGGGAGGGAAGGGTGGGGGTGATTATTTATTTTGGTAAGTATACCTTGATAGCAAATATTATGTTTATCTTAGAAACCTCCTCATGCGTTACTTGTTGTCAGGGGATATTTACCAAGATAAATATCTTCCCCCTCCCCTTTGTGACGCCAGGCGGTGCTACCGCCTTTTCTACACAAAAAGACTTCGGCAGGTCTAGACCCTTTATGTAGGGGTTTGATTTATCAAACCCTGGTTTATTGGGCACGATACATCGTGACCCTACATTGGCCCAAGGAAGATTCGGCAGGGAGAACATAAAGGAACTTTACCAACCCTTGGGGGATTGTCAAAGTGTAGTTAAGGAAGACGTTCTTCCAGCAGGTCAATTATGCCAATGTCAAAGGCATCCTTGAAAGGTTAAGAGCCAGCTACTTCTGGAAGTCCTTGCTCCTGGAATATAACCTGGGTGAGGGCATCGGCCTGCTTGTGGTCATGAATCCTTTGGAAAAATGCCGCAAAGAATTCATCTTTTAATTCCCTGAGATATTTTTCGTACTCCATCACTGCTTTTGATATGGCTATGTCGTTTTTCGGGACCCTCACTATAAAAGAGTCGGGCCTTTGAGAATAAATAATAAATTTTGCCTCCTCCACGCTCCTGGCTTGATAATTGAAACCATCCTCTGAGATTACCTCCTGCCTGCCAAAGAAGTATCGCCCCAGCTTAAGGGGGCTGGCGGGGATAGAAATCTCCTGGAAATCTTCCTTTTTCAGGGATG
>JAHFOV010000001.1 GCA_023261505.1 Planctomycetota bacterium | reverse complement strand
GTGCAATAAAAGTTTTCCCCATTCTGAGGGGCAAACGCATCATCTGCAGTTAACTTTAAGGTCCTAATGTGGTTTTGAGTAAGCAAATTATCCACATTCTTATATCCCTTTTTTTCCAAATATTCTATTATTTTTGACTTTGGATATTTACCATGTATACCCTTAGTGTCGAGGGGAATTCTTTTGTTTCGCAAAAACTTCTCAACGTCAACAGCCGCAAGAGTTTCGTTCACCTTTAAATTATTAATAAGATAGTTAGCAAGTCTAATAGTAATATCTTCGAATACACTTTTCACCATGCGACATTCTGCTGCTTCAAAATTTTTGGAGACTTTATTTATGTATTTTGAAATGAACCTCACCCGTATTTTCTAACTCTGTCAAAAACAAAGATTAGTTTTAGTATAAGCTATTTATAGTTTATCATCTTTGCCTCACTTATTATGTAAAGCTTTCAACTTTTTCTGCAAAAGTATTAATGTTAAGGATTTGGTTAAAATGCCTCAAGAGGGTATTCTCACGATTCAGAAACTTCCCGCTTATCGCTGAGACTGAAACCCTTTGCAAACTTATAGTAGTCTCTGTGTCTCAATTCAAAACAAATTATCTCGTCAAAGCTTGTTTCCAAAAGGTAACTATACTCTTTTATTAAGTTATCAAATGCCTCTTCTGGGTTATTCCCTTCGGCAAAACCGATTACCTGGCAATTCTCAATATTGGGTTCAGGGGATTCTGAATCGGGTTGGTAAGTAACACCTTCTGCTGTGATAAAAATGTAACTTTCCATCTTTAAAATCGTTCCTAAAAAATTTCTTCTAATAGAAGATAAAGATTTAAAAGCCGTATTCGACTCTATGTTGATAGAGACAGGTTTCAATCAATTTAACAATTTTGTTGAACTCATCTTCAGGGATAGCCACCCAATCCTCGTCGGTAGCTGGTTTAACCTCCTAACCAAAACCATAATTGCTATTCTGAGCAGACCGGTAATAAATTTGTCAGCTGTACTCAACCTTACCACCTGCAAGCCAGTCGTCAAATTGATTGCGGTAATATTTGACATCGACGGCTATAATTATCCCTGCATCTTTAACCATCACTTCCCCTACTTGATTCTTTCCCATCTGTTCTCGCTAATGTGTCTAATTAGTCCCAAGTCTCTTAACTGTTGAAGAATCTGTCTAATTTTAGCTTTTATATATCTATTTTCAGGGTAGAAACCTTGGAACTCCTCCTCATATTTATATATCTCACTTGTTTGAAAAATTCCTTTTGGTAGTCTTTCATATACCAATTTTTGCCAGCCGAAGAGTTCTGTCTCTACCGGTTTTGGTCTTGGTAAAATTTTCTCTAGTTCCTTCAGATACTCAATCCTCTTTTTAGTGTTTTTTTCTTTTAATGCTTCGACACTCTTCTTTTGTACAATTTTGTAGGCTTCTTCATATTTTTCGATATATGTTAGATCTGGCTCAAATCTGCCTTTTTGGAACTTAAATCTGTTGTAAATTCCGTAGACATCCGACACTAACTCCTCTTTTATCTTTGCTTCAATTATTGCATTTACTTCGACATTATTTTTCAGCCCACCCGCGGTAAGATTAGACGAACCAATAGAAATAACAGACCTATCTTTTTCCCTAACAAGGTAGATTTTGGGATGATATACAGGGGTATCGTTAGTTGAAGGATCGCTGTAGCAAAACAACTTAACATTTAGCCCACTCTTTGACATGGCATCCAAGATTCTTAAAACTTTTGGCTCCGTAGTTCTAAAATCTAATCCAAAAAGAAATTCAGCTTTTCCACCAGTTTTCAAACATTTTTTAATCTCATCCTCAATTAAAGAGAAACCTGAATACTTCACAAAGGCTACTCCAAACCTTACTTCATCTGCTTTAGGTAAGAGAGGTTTAAGAACCTCAATTAGACTTCTTGTTATGTTATCCGTAAACGTTATTTTCATCCCGAGCTTCAGAATTGCACGGCCTTAATTTAATATTTCACAATAACATCTCCTGGAATATACGGAGACCCGTTACTCCTATATTCTCCGCTGTGCGTGGCCCAATGGCCACGACTTTTAAAACTCCAAACTGTAGTTTGTTCTTCTGAAAAACTCTTTGGACAGAGGCTTTTTATCTTTTTTGTGACTTTTAGTGTACTTAGACTGATTCCCTTCTTTTTAGTAATTAGCCTTTCAATATACCGGAATGTAACCCCAAACTTCTGTCCGATTTCCAAATCAGGAATACCTCTGCCCTTCTCCATAAGGATAGCCTCTTGCAATTCCTCTTCGGTGTGATGGTCCTTATAATGTCTTCTTAACACACCTTTAATATGTAATTTGCATAAGGTACAAATTTTTACGTGCATGTTGTTTACTTGTAGGACTAATTTATTGCTGGTCATTGCATCTTTACCTATTTAAATTATATTATGGTCAGAGGGGTACAGAAATTTGCTTCAATATACAGTTATCCCTGGAGAGTTCAATATAATTTCATAGTTTGGACGGGATGGCTGTTTAGTTTTGTGCTTTAGAGTTTTTGGCCGACAAGTACCTGCTTAAAGCCACTCCCGTATAAGACCTTTTACACCTGGCCACCTCTTCCGGCGTGCCCGCTACTACCACCTCCCCCCCTTCCTCTCCACCTTCTGGCCCGAGGTCTATGATGTAGTCTGCCTGCTTGACTACGTCCATTTGATGTTCAATTATTATTACTGTATTGCCCATGTCCACTAGTCGGTTGAGGATATTCAGGAGGTTATGGATATCGGCAAAGTGTAGGCCCACGGTAGGCTCATCCAGGATATAAAGGGTTCTGCCAGTAGGGGCCTTAGCGAGTTCTGTGGAGAGCTTTACCCTCTGGGCCTCACCACCTGAGAGGGTGGTGCTGGGCTGGCCCAGGGTTATATAACCCAGCCCTACTTCTTTTAAGGTCCTTAAGGTCCTTTCTATCTTCGGGATATTCCTGAAGAGTTCATGGGCCTCCTCTATCCTCATGGCAAGGACATCTGCTATATTTTTTTCTCTGTAGGTTATCTCCAGGGTCTCCCTGTTGTAGCGCTTTCCTTTACATTGGTCACAGGTAACGTAGGTATCTGGCAGGAAGTGCATCTCCAGTCGTTTTATCCCCTGCCCCTCGCAGCCCTGACAGCGGCCCCCTTTGACATTGAAGCTGAAACGTCCAGGGCCATAACCCCTAACCCTTGCCTCCCTGGTCTGGGCGAAGGCCTGCCGTATATGGGTGAAAACTCCTGTGTAGGTGGCTGGGTTAGACCTTGGTGTGCGGCCAATGGGGGACTGGTCTATCTCTATTACCTTATCTATCTTTTCAATACCGAGGATACGCTCGTGGGCCCCCGGCCTTACGTTGCTTCGATAAAGCGCCCTGGCAAGTGCCTTGTGGAGTATCTGGTCCACAAGTGTACTCTTCCCCGAACCTGAGACCCCGGTCACGCAGACAAATACTCCAAGAGGTATCTTAACGTCTATAGACTTCAGGTTATTCTCCCTGGCCTCCTTTATCTCTATGCAATTATCCCAGCCTATCTTTCGTCTTCTGGGAGGTATTTCAATCTTTAGTTCCCCTTTGAGATAGCTGGCAGTGAGGGAGGCATCCCTCTGGATTATCTCCTCTAGAGGTCCTTGAGAAACTACCCTTCCCCCTCTATCGCCGGCCCCGGGGCCAAGGTCTATTATGTGGTCTGCGTTGCGAATGGTTTCCTCATCATGCTCTACCACCAGGACAGTGTTCCCCAGGTCTCTAAGGGCCTTGAGTGTGGAAATCAGCCGCTGACCGTCTCTTGCATGCAGGCCAATGGTGGGTTCGTCCAGGACGTAGCAGACCCCCACAAGACCTGAGCCTACCTGGGAGGCCAATCTTAAACGCTGGGCCTCTCCTCCAGAGAGAGTGGTGCTTATCCTATCCAGGGTAAGGTAACCAAGGCCCAGCTCTATCATGAATCTCAGGCGGCTGGTAATCTCTTTGAGAATCTCTCCAGCGATACGCTTTTTTTCGCCCGCCTGAGGCGGGGAAAAGAGGTCCTGGAATTCACTTAGGGCGGAGAGGGCCCTGTAGACATCAAGCTTGACAATTTCTCCGATATTTTTACCACCTATCCCTACTGCCAGGGCCTCGGGCCTGAGCCTGGTTCCTTTACAGCTCTCGCAGGTTTGCTCGCACATGTAAGATTCTAACCTGGTTCGCACAGAATCGCTTTCTGTCGTGGAATACCATTCTCTGAGGAGTGGTATTGCTCCCCTGAAACCCTCACCGGGGTAGCTTCGGGTCTCCTGACCCGAAGAAGAGGGCAGGTCAGGAGACCTACCCCTACCCCGCTGACCCGAAGGTAGCACCTCACCTCCATAAAGTATGGCCTGCCTCGTTTCTCTAGATAGCTTTTTAAAGGGGGTATCCATCTCCTTAAGGAATCCGCCTGAGGCGGACATTAGTAATCGCTCGTAGTAACTGTCCGTCCTGGTGCCCCAGTCTTTTAGGGCGTGAATGGCCCCTTGTCTCAAGGTGAGGGATTTATCAGGGATTATCAGTTCAGGGTCAAACTCCAGCCTATATCCCAGCCCCTCACAACTCTGGCATGCGCCATAAGGGCTGTTAAAGGAGAAGAGCCTCGGTGTAGGTTCCTCAAGACCGGTACCGCACTGCCTGCAGGCGTAACGCTGGCTGTAAAGGGTGTCCTGCCAATTGCCAGTAGGCAGTAGGAAGTAGGGAGTAGGGGCTTTTTTACTGCTTACTGCATAGCGCTTACTGCCTACTGTCTTCTCCTGGGAGACTATCATTATTCCTTCCCCCACCTCCAGGCATGTCCGGATAGAGTCATAGAGCCTTGACTCGATATCCTCTTTCATTATGAGTCTATCCACCATAGCCTCTATAGTATGGGTTTTATACCGTCTTAGTTTTATGGGCTGGGTAATATCTACCAGGAGGCCATCCACCCTGGCCCTGACAAAGCCCTCTTTTCTCATGGACTCAAAGACCTCCTTGTGCTCCCCCTTTTTTCCCCTTACTACTGGGGCAAGGAGCATCAGCCTGGCACCAAGGGATATCTGCATTACCCTTTCCATGATTTCCTCTGCGCTCTGTCGGGCCACCTCCTGGCCGCACTTGGGGCAGTGGGGCGTACCTAATTTGGCGAAGAGCAACCTGAGGTAATCGTATATCTCCGTGACCGTGGCCACAGTGGAACGAGGGCTTGCAGTAGTAGTACGCTGTTCAATTGCGATGGTTGGAGGCACACCCTCAATGTGGTCCACATCGGGCTTCTGCATCTGTTCCAGGAACTGACGGGCATAAGAGGAGAGGCTTTCTATGTACCGCCTCTGGCCCTCAGCAAAGATGGTATCAAAAGCAAGGGAGGACTTTCCGGATCCACTTACCCCTGTCACCACCACCAGTTTGTCCCTGGGGATGTCAATATCAATATTCTTGAGGTTGTGTACCCTCGCGCCCCTTATAGATATGTATTGGTCTCTCTCATCCATAAACCCTTATAATAACCCGAAAACTACCTTACTTTCAACAAATACCTACTGAGCTTAGGACGTGGCATAGCATGATTTTGCCAGTGCACAGGCAAAACGAAATTTCCAATTTTCGGCAATTTTTTTAAATTTTTTCTTGCTTTTTAAAAATAATAAAGTATTTATTTGCAACATTGCCCTCTTAGCACACATTGAACGGCGTCCGCCTCATACGGATGGCGGGCCGATTAGTGGGATAAAGCAGAAATCCCGCACCAGAAGTCTAGAGGTGGGGTACGGGGGTTATTTTGATTAACCTGTAGTCCCTACCCCCTAATCCCTGGCCCATTAATTTTTTATTAACCTGGAGGTCTGCCTTATGAAATCAACTCTTAGGCAAGTATCCTACACGCTGTTTCCTCCTCTTCTTATCCTGATGATTTGCTTGGGCCAGGCTCTGGCCCAGAGCTCTCCCATAGAGCTACAAAAAACCGAGGTCATAAGTTACCTGAGCAAGCTCCCTGCCTTCTTTATTGAGAACCAGGGCCAGACGGCTGAAGAAGTAAGATATTACTTCAAAGGAAAAGATTCCATATACTTTACAGATGAGGGGGTAGTGTTTCAAAAGACAGGGGCCAGTGAAAACGTAGGGGCGACTCGGCGAGTCGCCCAATATGCTGAAGAGACGAAAGGAATGACCGACGTAGGGGCACGGCGCGCCGTGCCCCTACACGATGGTGGTGGAGAAAACGTGCCAGACGAGTCATGCCTGAGGCAGATTCGCTATGGCGAACCGGCACGCTACACTTCCCAAGATGGGAAGGGGGAGGGTGAACATGCCCAATCCCTGTCCTATCGTCTAGAATTTGTAGGTGCCAACCCTGCCTCCCCTCAGGCCAGAAATGCACTACAGGGGAAAGTTAATTATTTTATCGGCAGTGACCCCTCCAAATGGCATAGCGATATTCCTACCTATCAGGAGATTGTCTATCCCGGGCTTTACACCTGTCATTCTGAGCGAAGCGAAGAATCTACCAGACTAACCCCCTCACCCTTACCCTCTCCCGCCGGGGGAGAGGGAACTTTAGCACAAGCTAAGGGCTTTTCCTGTCATTCTGACCCTGAACGTAGTGAAGGGGAAGAATCTCTTGGAAAAGAACCTAGACCCTTCGCTTACGCTCAGGGTGACACCAGGACTGGGATAGACCTCGTGTACAGGGGCGTCCCTGGCGGGATGAAGTATGAGTTCATAGTCCAACCCGGGGCCAATCCTGATGACATAAGACTGGCCTACACAGGGATAGAGAGCCTCAGTATAGATGAATCAGGCAATTTAATAATCCATACCGCCCTGGGTGAGGTAAAGGACGAGAGGCCATACGCCTACCAAGAGATAGATAGTAAGAGGGTGGAGGTGGAGTGCAGTTTTGCGATTCGGCACTCGGCACTCAGTAACACACCCCCGGCCCCTCTTAATAGAGGGGAGAAAGGGGGCTGTAATATGGACTGCAGCGATCCTGTCGCTGAAAATCCCCTCTATCAAGAGGGGATTAAGGGGTGTGTGAATGCCATTGACGCAGCCAATGTCACGCCAGAGGCGAACTCGCCTGGGCGAGGACTCCAAAGATTCGTCTACGGTTTTGAGGTCGCTTCGTACGACCCACGCTACCCACTTATCATAGACCCCGGCCTTATCTACTCCACCTACCTCGGGGGGAGTGGTGCCGATTACGGCTCCGGCATAGCCGTTGACTCTTCAGGTAATGCCTATGTTACTGGATATACTGTGTCAACCGACTTCCCCACCACCTCTGGGGCGTTTCAGGCAACCTATGTAATTGTAGGGAATGCCTTTGTGGCCAAGCTGAATCCTACAGGCTCAGGCCTTATCTACTCCACCTACCTCGGGGGGAGTGGTGATGATTATGGCAGTGGCATAGCCCTTAACTCCTCAGGTAATGCTTATGTTACTGGATATACTGCGTCAGCCGACTTCCCCATCTCCGCAGGGGCGCTTCAAGCAGCCAATCGAGGACTGGCGGATGCCTTTGTGGCCAAGCTGAATCCTGCTGGCTCAGGCCTTGTCTACTCCACCTACCTCGGGGGGAGTGGTGGTGATTCTGGATATGGCATAGCCCTTAACTCCTCAGGTAATGCTTATGTTACTGGATATACTGCGTCAGCCGACTTCCCCATCTCCGCTGGGGCGCTTCAAGCAGCCAATCGAGGACTGGCGGATGCCTTTGTGGCCAAGCTGAATCCTGCTGGCTCAGGCCTTGTCTACTCCACCTACCTCGGGGGGAGTGATTATGATGATGGCCTTGGCATAGCCCTTGACTCCTCAGGTAACGCCTATATTACTGGATATGCTTTTTCACCCAACTTTCCCACCACCCCTGGGGCCTTTCAGGCGACCAATGGAGGAGGAGAGGATGCCTTTGTGGCCAAGCTGAATCCTACAGGCTCAGGCCTTATCTACTCCACCTACCTCGGGGGGAGCAGACTCGAGTATGGCTATAGCATAGCCCTTGACTCCTCAGGTAACGCCTATGTGGCTGGGACTACTACGTCAACCGACTTCCCTATCACCTCTGGGGCGTTTCAGCCAACTTATAGAGGAGGAGGAGATCCCTCTGTACCAATAAACGCTGTAGAGGCAGTATCCAGTCCTATAAAGTCAAACGTTAGCGGAGGGGATGCCTTTGTGGCCAAGCTGAATCCTGCTGGCTCTGGCCTTGTCTACTCCACCTACCTCGGGGGGAATGGTGGTGATTATGGCTGGGGCATAGTCCTTGACTCCTCAGGTAATGCCTATGTTACTGGAGATACTGAGTCAACCAACTTCCCCACCACCCCTGGGGCGTTTCAAGCAACCTATGGAGGAGGAGGGGACCTCTTTGTGACCAAGCTGAATCCTGCTGGCTCTGGCCTTATCTACTCCACCTATATCGGGGGGAGTGGTTTCGGGGGGAGTGGTGATGATGATGGCCTTGGCATAGTCCTTGACTCCTCAGGTAATGCCTATGTAGTTGGATATACTAACTCAGCCAACTTCCCCACCACCCCTGGGGCGTTTCAAGTAGCCAATAGAGGAAGAGCGGATGCCTTTGTGGCCAAGCTCGACGTGAAGGGGACAGATGTACCTATTGCTCCCTCAAACCTGAGGGCAGTCGCTCAGTCTTCCAGCAGGATAAACCTTTTCTGGACAGATGACTTTGCGGATAAGACGGGTTTTGAGGTCTGGAGAAAGGTTGATGCAGGGCCATGGACCCGCCTCGCCACTACGGGAGCAAACGTGTCAACATACAGTGACATCACTGCCTATGGCAATAACTCTACGAACAGCTACAGCTACTACATCAGTGCAGTTAATAGTTCTGGCCACTCGGATACCAATGTGGTGGTGGTTCCATTCGTACCTACGAATCTTACGGCAGCCCCCTTCTCATCAACTCAGATAAACCTCTCCTGGATAGACAATAGCAGTAATGAAACAGGTTTCTATATAATCAGAAAGTCTGTCCCTTGTTCCATGGCAGGCACATGGTCCTTGATAGCCACCGTAGGCCCAAATATTACATCTTATAGTAACACGGGGCTTACTACAGGGACGACCTATTCGTACAGGGTAAGGTCATACTACAGGTCGGCCAAGCCCTACGCTTACGGGTATTCCTCCTACAGTAACTGCGCCCAGGCAACAACGCCGTGAATAGTAGAGAGCAGACAGTAGGTCGTAGGGAGTAGGCACTGCTTACTCCCTACTGCCTCTCACCCCTCTGCAAAATCTGACTTCGGAATCTTACCAATCTAGCAGGCGGAATCAGAAGTGCATTTCCCACTATGCAATCCGAATTCAGAACTCCTGCCAGATTGGCAGGTTTTTTACCTTATTTCACTAAGGTAAAAGAATCCCATTGCGTAAGTCTTTTTTTTTTAATATACTAGGACTTTAAATATAGGGCTAGTTATTGGCATATTGTTTGCTTTTATTTTGAAAGACCCCAGATCTAGGGAAATCCAAATTACAAGGTCCAAATTACAAATCATTTGAAATTTGGATTTTGAAATTTGAACTTTTATAGGAGGTATCTTAATGGCAGCCAAGCAGTTAGCCTTTAAAGAGGAAGCAAGGGAGGCCTTGCTACGAGGAGTAGCCAAGTTAGCACGTGCTGTGAAGAGCACGTTGGGTCCCAGGGGCAGACACGCTATCCTGGACAAGGGTTACGGCAGCCCAACAGTAACTAAAGACGGTGTTACCGTAGCGGAAGAAATAGAACTGAAAGATCCCTATGAAAATATGGGCGCCAGGCTGGTCAGGGAGGTGGCCTCTAAGACCAGTGATGTAGCAGGAGACGGCACCACCACAGCCACAGTCCTCACCGAGGCAATCTTTAAGGAGGGGCTAAGGAACATTGCGGCCGGGGCCGACCCTATGGCCTTGAACCGCGGTATGCACAAGGCCGTAGAAAAAATAATAGAAAAACTTAAAGAAATGAGTAAAAAAGTAAAGAGCCAGCAGGAGATTGCCAGCGTCGGTACCATCTCCGCTAATAACGACCCTGAAATAGGGAAGATGATTGCCGATGCGATGGAAAAGGTTGGCAAAGATGGGGTAATTACTGTAGAGGAAGGCCGCCGCCCTGCTACAGAGGTGGAGGTAGTAGAGGGGATGCAATTTGATAGAGGATACCTCTCTCCCCACTTTGTAACAGACCCTGAAAACATGCGAGTGGAATTGGAAAATCCCTATATACTTATCTACGAGGATAAATTGTCTGGCGTAAAGGGTTTGGTACCCTTGCTGGAGAAGATTGCCAGGGGCGGTAGGCCAATTCTTATAATAGCTGAAGATGTAGAAGGAGAGGCCCTCGCCACTCTGGTAGTTAACAAGCTCAGGGGAACAATCTCCTGTTGCGCTGTTAAGGCTCCTGGCTACGGTGACCGAAGAAAGGCCATGCTGGATGATATTGCCACTCTTACTAGCGGAAAGGCCCTTTTTAAGGATTTGGGAATACCGCTTGAGGAGGTGGAGTTAAGCGATTTAGGTGGGGCTAAAAAGGTAACAATAGATTCAGAACATACCACCCTAATCCAGGGGGCTGGAACTACTGAGGCAGTGGCTGGGCGGATAAAACAGATTCGCTCGGAGGTAGAAGCCACTACAAGCGATTATGATAGAGAGAAACTTCAGGAAAGGTTGGCAAAGCTGGCTGGCGGTGTGGCAGTAATACGAGTAGGTGCTGCTACAGAGACAGAGATGAAGGCCAAAAAAGCCCTTATGGAGGACGCCTTACATGCTACCAGGGCCGCCATAGAAGAGGGCATCTTGCCAGGAGGAGGAGTGGCACTTCTGAGGGCTGCTTCCGTTCTGGAAGACAGCCTTGGCCTTAAAGGAGATGAGGCGGTTGGGGTAGACATTATCAAGAAGGCCCTTATGGTCCCTGCTGCCCAGATTGCTGAGAACAGCGGAATGGAAGGCTATGTAGTAGTAAAAAACATCCTTAGCTCTAAAGACCGGGCTTACGGCTTTGATGCAGAAAGGCAGCAGTTCTGCAACATGCTAGAGGCCGGGATAATAGACCCTGCTAAGGTAACCCGCTGCGCCCTCCAGAACGCCGTGAGCATAGCAGGTACCCTCCTGATGGTGGATTGTGCAATCAGCGAGATACCAAAGAAAGAAGAAAAACTGACTCCAGGTGCCAGGCCTCCCAGGATGTAAAAAAAGTAGATAGAAGACAGTAGCAAGTAGTCAGTAGCCAGTAGGTAGCGGGTAGTAGACAATTTCTGTCTACTGCCTACTAACTACTGTCTACTATAGAAAGGAGGAAGTAGTAATGCCTATAAGACCTTTAGATGACAGGGTAGTGATAGAAAGGATGGAGGCGGAAGAAAAGACCCCCGGGGGTATAGTACTACCCGACACTGCCAAGGAAAAGCCCCAGAAGGGTAAGATAGTGGCAGTGGGGGAGGGTAAGCTCCTGGAATCTGGCAAAAGGGTACCTCTATCCGTTAAGAAGGGGGATTTAGTGCTCTTTGGCAAGTATGCCGGGACTGAAATAACCGTGGACGGTGAAGAATATCTCATAATGAGAGAAGCGGACCTTTTGGCCAAGATAGAGGAGTAGGGAGGGGATACCGTGGCTGCCAAACAATTGCTTTATGATATAGAGGCTAGAAAAAAGCTCCTACAGGGCATAAAACAACTAGCTGACGTCGTTCGGGTTACTATGGGCCCTACAGGCCGAAACGTAATCCTGGAGAAGAGCTTTGGGTCCCCTTCTGTAACTAAGGACGGTGTTACTGTTGCAAAGGAGATAGAGCTTAAGGACCCTTTTGAGAATATGGGAGCCAAGCTGGTTAATGAGGTTGCCACCAAAACCAGTGAAGCCGCAGGCGATGGTACAACTACTGCCACCGTCCTGGCAGAGGCCATCTTTAGAGAAGGCCTCAAATACATTACAGCAGGTGCTAACCCCATTGCGCTGAAGAGGGGCATAGACAGGGCAGTAGAATTAGTAGTTGTGGAGGTACAAAAGATCTCCAAGCCCGTTAAAGGTAGGGCTGAAATTGCACAGGTAGGCACCATCTCAGCCAATAATGACGCCTCCATCGGAAATCTCCTGGCCGACGCCATGGAAAAGGTAGGTAAGGATGGTGTTATTACCGTGGAGGATGCCAGAGGGGTGGAGACTCGCCTGGAGGTAGTAGAAGGGATGCAGTTTGATAAGGGGTACATCTCTCCTTACTTTGTCACTAACCTCCAAAAGATGCTGGTAGAATTTGAAGACCCTTATATCCTGATTCACGAGAAAAAGATCTCCTCAATGAAGGACCTTATTCCCCTGCTAGAGAAGGCCTCCACCAGCGGCAGGCCCCTTATCATTATCGCAGAAGACGTAGAAGGAGAAGCCCTGGCTATGCTGGTAGTAAATAAACTGCGTGGAGTACTTCAATGCTGCGCCATTAAGGCACCGGGTTTTGGTGACCGCAGGAAGGCCATGCTGGAAGATATTGCCATCCTTACCAGGGGCAGGGCTATAACGGAAGACCTTGGGGTGAAGCTGGAGACCCTTGACATCCAGGACCTGGGTCGTACTAAGAAGGTCACTATAGATAAGGATAAGACTACCATAGTGGGTGGAGAGGGCAAGAAGGCTGATATACAGGCCCGCATCGCCCAGATTAAAAACCAGATAGAGGCCGTTACCTCTGACTATGATAGGGAGAAGTTACAGGAACGCCTGGCAAAGCTTACAGGAGGTGTGGCAGTCATAAAGGTAGGGGGAGCCACAGAGGCAGAGATGAACGAGAAAAAGGCCAGGGTAGAAGACGCCCTTCATGCTACCAGAGCCGCTGTAGAGGAGGGCATCGTTCCCGGAGGCGGTGTAGCCTATATCAGGACAATCCCTGCCTTACAAGAGGCCAGGAAGAAATTCAGAGGGGACGAAAAACTAGGACTGGACATTGTAATGAAAGCCCTGGAGACCCCTATGAAACAGATAGCAACCAATTCAGGTGAAAATGGTGCTGTGGTGGTAGAAGAGGTAAAAAATCAATCCACCAACTTTGGCTTCGATGCCAACACCCATCAGTATGTTGATATGGTAAAGGCTGGCATTATTGACCCAACCAAGGTGACCCGAGTAGCACTAGAGAGTGCAGCTAGTGTGGCGGGACTCCTCTTAACCACAGAGACCATGGTCACAGAACTAAAGGAGGAAGAAGAGGCAGAGGCGGTAGAAGGGGCAGTTAGGTAAAAGCCTCGGTAAGGGTTGAAGATTTTCAACCCCTACAATCCCCAACAAGCCAATAAACCAAGGGGCTAAAAGTAGCCCCTTGGTTTTTATTGTGAACTACCTATCCATTCGCAGGTTATTTCGGAAAGCTCCATGCCCATTCGACCCTTCCAATAATAGGGTTTCCTTCACCAAGTTCTACACATACGGTCTTTCTTCTCGCGAACAGATTATCCTATTTTCTCCAATTTGTCTTTAAAATGCATACGCAATATTTCTTTTTACTTGACTTATTAAGTATTTTAGTTATATATAAGGTAATTTTACATAATTAGCTATTAATTAGTTCACATTATGAAAGAAATAGATAATAATATCGTATTTATGAAATAACTCAAGATAACAATTAGATACAGGGGGGCCGTAGCGGCAGCAGTTGGGTATGCCAACTTTTATAGCCTCTAAGAACTCAGCTAGATTACGGCTGGTGGTTCTGGGCTGGGTAAGACAGGTGAGGTTTGACTTTTCGCAGTTCAGAGATGTAGTAAAGTCTATTGATTATTTCTGGTTTACTGTTGTGAAACTGCCACCGAATCAGTCAAAGTGAGTGAAGGGTATGCACAGTGAGATTAAAAAAATATTGCTTATAGAGGACAATCCTGGCGACGCTCGATTGGTTCTGGAGGCACTAGCCACAGCAGGTGGGCCGTATGAGCTAGAATGGGCTAATTGTCTCTCAAAGGGCCTTGAAATACTTGAAAGTGGAGGAATAGACATAGTGTTAACGGATATTGGATTACCTGACAGTCAGGGGCTCGAAACATTTAAAACTTTACTTGCCCATAGCAGTGGAGTGCCAATTGTGTTGCTAACCTCCCTGAATGATGATCTGGTTGCAACGGAGGCAGTGCATCAAGGCGCACAGGATTGTCTCGTCAAGGGGCAACTGGGAAGCGAATTAATTTTGCGCTCTATACTCTATTCCATTGAGCGGCACCAAGTGCTGAAGAAACGTATGGAGTTTGTGGCTGGACATAATCCATTAACTGGCCTACCCAATCAAAGTTTGTTCCTTGATCACCTAAATAAAATCCTAATACAGGCGGGCCACAAGGAAGAGCAAGTAGCTGTTCTACATCTTTATTTAACGCGCATAGAGGAAGTTTGGAAATCGTTTGGCCGCAAGATATATGAGGCGCTGCTCCTTACCATAATAAGACGGCTTAATAACTGCATCCGTGCGACAGACAGCTTGGCTCATATTGCAGAGGATGGGTTTGCTGTGGCAATAAAAGATATTCATGACAACCAGAATGTAATTAAAGTAGCCAGACGTATTCTTGACGTACTATCCAAGACCGTAGTAATCGACGACCGTGAATTTCTAGTAACTTGCAACATCGGTGCCAGTCTTTATCCAGCACATGGTGATGACGGAGAAAAGTTGCTGAGAAACGCTACCATTGCCATGTCCCAAGCCAGGGTCAAGGGCATTAACACCTTTTGCTTATATTCGCCTGAGCTAGGCGCAAAAGCCTTTGAGAGGTGGGAGTCAGAAAGTAATCTACGTGAGGCGCTGAAACGAAAAGAGTTCCTTGTGTACTATCAGCCGATGATAGACCTCAAAACCCACCAAATTTGTGGCATGGAGGCCCTTATACGTTGGGAAAGGAATGGAAAGCTGATTCAACCCTTGGAGTTTATCCAACTGGCGGAGGAAACCGAATTAATTATACCTATTGGCGAGTGGGTGTTACGCTCTGTTTGCATCCAGAAAAAGACATGGCAAAAAATGGGCTACCCCTCTTTACTTATAACGGTTAATATATCAGCGGTTCAATTTGAGCAACCAAATCTGGTGAAAATTGTCAAAGCTATACTTGAAGAGACTGGTCTTGGTGCCAGCCATCTGGGGCTGGAGATTACAGAAAGCACTGCAATGAAAGATGCGGAGACAAGCATTGCAACACTACGTGCTTTCAAAGAAATGGGTATGTATCTCTTAATCGATGACTTTGGTATTGGTTATTCTTCAATGGCCTATCTGTCGCGCCTTTCGGTTGATTCTTTGAAGATTGACCGTTCCTTTGTAAGTTCTGCAGATACAAATTCTAACAACAGTGCAATTGTTAGAACAATTGTTGCCATGGCGCACAGCATAGGCCTGGAAACGGTTGCTGAAGGTGTGGAAACAGAAGAGCAGATGGAATTTTTAAGACTGCTCGGGTGCGAAAAGGCGCAGGGTTACCTGTTCAGTCCACCAGTACCGGCTGAAGAAGCCACAAGACTACTGTCAAAACGGGTAATTGATATAGCACATAAAAACCAAGGAACAGGGACTAAGCATTCCCTACAGGCAGGCGTACTTCCTACTTCCTGATGGCAGGATCCTCTTAAGTAAGAAGATAGCGATTGCAAATTAAACTTACGGAATTGACTTTAAGGCAAATTTTTGCGCTGTCCCAGTTTATTAAAGAAAAAAGCAAAGGCATATCTACTCTTGAGGAAGTAGCCCAAGAATTGATGGAAACTTTGTGCAAAGTATTTATTACCAGTTGTGGCTTAGCATAGGCACAGCATATTACAGTCCTGAAGCGCCTTCTACACTGGACGAGTTAATAGAAAAGGCAGATGTTTTAATCTACGAACAGAAACGCTGCAAGCAAAATCAACAGGCTAATGCCGGAGGTGCATTAAAAGAAGAACGAGACTTCCAAAAGTCACCCTAGCAGGGTATAAAGCGGCTTAGACTGGTCGGGGAGGGGGGATTCGAACCCCCGACCTCGGCGTCCCGAACGCCGCGCTCTAACCAAGCTGAGCCACTCCCCGAATAGATACCCAATCTGATTATAAATAAAACTAGCCTGTTATCAAGGCACTATGTCATCAGATGTAAGGAGTTGCCTTGAGGTACGCCAGGGTACGCTCCAGTATCATATAAGAAATCAGGGTGTGATAAATCAAACCCCTACACGTATGATTAGAATTTTTTTTATCTTTGCAGGCGACGAATGATGACATGATGCTTCTGCCCCCTGTCACTTTTTTGCCCCAAAATTCCTTGATTTTTCTATGCCAAGTGGTATCCTTTTGGTAGGCTAGGGGTTAGATTGAGGGGTGTTGCCCTAGGTAAAAAGTTTTTGGAAAAGGGGAAGCAGGTATGATAGTGAGTGTGGTGCATCAGAAAGGTGGGGTGGGGAAGACTACGACTAGCATCAATCTTGCCAGCGCTCTGGTCTTAAACAATAAGAGCGTATTAATAGTAGACATGGACCCTCAGGGCCACTCTACAAAAGGGCTAGGGATAAAGTTAGAGGATTCCAATCTATCTGTAAAAGACATAATGATTAAGGAGGCAAGCTCTCTCTTTGGCCAGTTCTGGGGGAGCGATGTCCATGAGGTAATCTATAAGGGCCCCAGGGCGGGACTCGACCTGATACCTTCAAACATAATGCTCATCCAGGCGCTTGAGGAATTATATGGGCGCTGTAGTAAAAATTTTCGCGAGTCCTTACTATCAAAGTGTCTCCTTCCCGTTAAAAATTTCTATGACTACGTGATTATTGACTGTCCTCCGGGGCTTGGCCTGCTGGCAGTGAATGCCATCAAGGCCTCCCAGTTCCTCCTTGTCCCCAGTATCATGTCAAGACTTTCTATTGATAGCATAATAGACCTTTTGAACCTGACAAAGAGGATAAAAGGCGACTCCTTTGAGGATTACCGTATTCTTATGACTCTTGTGGATCCAAGGCTAAGATCCACCAATGAGTATGTCTTAGAAGAACTCTCTGCCTACAGTGGCAAGGTACTACACACTCAGATTACTAGAAACGAGGCTATAAACCAGGCTCAGATTGTCAATCAGGATATCTTTGCCTTTGCCCCGGGTTCAAGGGGCGCTGAGGACTATGCCAAACTGTCAAAAGAGCTCCTAGAAATCTGGGAAGGATATCCCTCTGCTCACAAGACTCCATAAAGGCATCTCTATCCGTCCTTCGACTAAGAAATTTTTCTTACAATGAAGAGTTTCCATTAAATAAGGACATGTATAAGGCATTGGTATCCCTGGCCGCCTTATCCCAGTTATAGTTCTCTGCTACGTAATTCTTAGCCATTTCTCCCATGGCTTTAACCTCTTCTGGGTGTTCTAATAAATAAGATAGTTTTTTCTGAAGGTCTTTAGTATCTCCGCTCTTAAAGGCGAATCCGATAGGACTATTTCCTTCTGGATGGAGGATTTCTTTATTTTCCTCAATATCACTACAAAGGGCGGCCTTCCCATAACTTAAGGCCTCTAATAAAGAGATAGAGAGTCCTTCTATCAGAGAGGGCAGGACAAAGAGGTAGGCATTGGTGTAAAACTCTTCGAGGATCTCTCCATGGAGATAGCCTGTTAAGAGGATTCTGTTATCCTTAGAGGCCAGAAGTTTTAATTCGCTCTCGTATCTATCAGAATGGCCTGACCCGCCAATTATAACGAGTTTTTTGGCTCCTTTAATATTTTTAAAGGCCTCCAAAAGATAATGACAGCCCTTATCAGGAACCAATCTTCCCACAAAGAGAATGTAATCGCCATAGGCCAAACCGTATCGTTCTTTAATAATCCTTGGCGCAACAAATGCGGGGACATTTATACCATTCGGGATATAAAAGACTTCTCTTCTGTATTTGGTTTCAAAATATCTTTTAAGAGTTTTTGAAATAACTATCGTTCTATCGGGAAAAAGGACTGCGGCCCTCTCTCCAAAGTAGAGGAAGCTTCTGGCCAGAGGGCCCCATTTGGGTCTTAACCAGTCAATACTATGGACTGTAACTGCCACCTTCTTACCTGCGAGTTTAGGCAAGAAGGATAGGGTAGATGGGCCAAGTGCATGGTAATGGATTACATCGTAATCACGCCAAAAGGTCTTAGCTGTAGCAAAAAAGGAGTGGCTGATGGCATCGAGATGCTTCGTATTGATGGAAGGCAAAAGCTCCAACCTTACTCCTTTATAATTCTCCATCAATTCCGTATAGTAAGGTCTGCAAAAAACAGTTACATTGTGGCCCTCCTTTGCCAGACGGAGAGATATCTCCTCTACATGCCTTTCTATCCCCCCGTACATCGCAGGGATCCCTTTCTGTCCTATCATGGCTATCTTTAAACTATGCTTCATCTGAACTTAATGATGTTTAGAGAGAACCATATTATAGGCCCTCACGATCCTTTCATAATGGACCTCTGGACTGTACAATCTCTCAACCTTCGCCCTCGCTCTTTCTCCCATCTGTTTTAGGCTATCTTTATCCGATAGGAGTTGCTTAATCTTTGCAGCCAGATCCTCGTCATTGCCCGGTTCAAAGAGAAGACCATCAATTCCGTCATCAACAAGTTCAGGGATGCCGCCTATCTCAGAGGCGATAACCGGCTTTCCGAGAAGAAAGGATTCGAGGATTGAATAGGGACAATTTTCATACCATACGGATGGGATTATAACAAAAAGGGCCTCAGTGATAAGGCTATAAAGCTCTTTCCTTTTTAATTCTCCCAAAAATTGGACATTTGTTAGGCCTCTTTCTTTGACCATCTCTTTCAGTATCCTTCCCTGTGGCCCATCGCCTACAAACTTAAAATTAAGATAGGGGATCTTTTCTGCAGATTTAATAAGGGTTTCCACTCCCTTTTCCTCTGATAGCCGGCCAAAATACAAAACATAGGCCTTATTACCATAGCTTGGCACAGGGATATCTATTTCTAGAAAATTTGGAATGGTAATAAGCCTCTTCGAATCAAATCCATATTCGATCATCTTTTTTCTTAAGAAATCACTAGGGCATAGAAATAAATCTACAAGATTATAGAGACCCATCCAGCGATATAAATATGCCCCAAATCCTGCAATAAGGCTTGCCCCAAAGGAGCCTCTTTTGCACCTCTCAAGAATGGGTCTGTAATACCTTCCATTACTACATGCCTCGCATATCTTACCGTCTGATAAGAAATGTGAGTTTGGACATATAAGCGCATAATCGTGGAGGGTCCATATTATGGGTATGTCCTTTTCTTTCAAAATCGGCAGGATAGAAGGGGTGATATGATAATGGATGTTGTGGAGGTGGGCGATATCAGGTCTTTCTCTCTTAATAAGACTTTCGAGCTTTTTCCTGGCCTCAAAAGAGTATAAGGCATTAGTTCTTAAACCTGTTGCTGCCGAGAGGATTCCTTTTTTGAAAAATTCATCAAAATCCACCCCTAGGAGGAAATAGGAACTATATTCGGTATCTATGTTTTTCTCGTGGAATGTAGAAAAAGGTATTACCTTATGCCCTTTTTCCCTTAAAAGTCCGGAGAGGGAAAACAGGTACCTTTCAGTCCCCCCTCTCGGATAATAAAATTTATTCACCATTAATATCTTCATGGTGATTAAATTTAAGGATATTTAAGTGGGCCTTAAATTTGTCGAGCAGGACTTCAGTCCCTACCTTAAGAAGATTACTCCTTGTCTGGGAGCGGGCAGTGCATATCATCCAGCATCTATTACATCCCTTCAGAAGCCCCCTTACCCTCCGGGACTCATCCGAGTTCCAGAGGGCATTCCAGCTAATCCTCCTTAAGTTTCCAAGGCTGTAGGGAAGGACTGGACAGCAATAAATCTCTCCGAAGGAGTCCATATAGAAAAAGCCCTCTACCGCATCACAAGGCAGAGGTCTCTTTCTAGTGAGGGCGTACCGTAATAATCCCTTTTCAAACCAGGCCCTGAACCATCTCTTGGGATTAATATTTCTATATTCCCTATTAATTAAATACATCAGGTTGAGGAAAAGTTCTGGCTTTTTTGGGCGTAAAAGTTTCTTCCGATCGCCGAAGAGGCTAGATGAATCAGAGACTATGCTGATAGAGAATTCTACACCGCGGTCTTCGGCTAAATTATAAACCTTCTCTATCTCACTAACATTACCCTCCATAACGGTCATGGCGATTCCGAGGTCCCTTATCCCTGCGTCTTTCAGAATCCTTATCCCTTCAACTGCTTTATTAAAGGAACCAGGGATACCCCTGATACGGTCATGGGTTTTACCGATACCATCGATTGATACCCTTATAGCCACTTCTCGGTCTATCCTTAAAAGCAGAGGGGCCGATCTCCTCATTTTTTCCATCAAGAGACCGTTCGTTGATATCAAAATCCTTGCTTTAGGGCAGGTCCTTTTAACTACCTCGATGACCTCTGGGAGCTCATCCTTTAGAAAGGGCTCGCCTCCTGAGATATTGATGTCCCTTAGGGAAGAAGGAAGGGCACTATAATCTGAGGGTATCATTTCCTTTTCCTCCCGTTTTCTCTTCCATACATCACACATTATACAGTGGGAGTTACAATTCTGCGTTACAGCCAGTACAGCATTATAAGGGTCTATCATATGTCAGCTCAGAAATTGAACTACTTCCTTCAGAAGGATATTCTCAGTTTCATTTTTAATAAGTTCCATATTTCGTCTCAATGAACTCCGGATTTCCTCCGGATGGTTCAGTATCTCTTCTATCAGTGAAATGACCATTTCCTTCGAGACCTCTGATATATCTAGTGAAAATCTACCCAGCCCGAGCATCTCCATGATGCCGGAGCTTTTATGTTGATAACCTATCGAGATAAATGGAACACCTGCTAAAAAGGCAAAGATACAAGAATGGAACCTAGTCCCTATAAAAATATCACACATCGAAAAGAGTTTTATAAGATAATAAGGGGAAAGGACTTCATCATTATCAAAGAGACAAAGGTTCTCCTCTGGTATTTTCTCCTTTAAACCTAAGTAGAACTCCTTCGAGATAGGCCTGTCATCCTCGAAGGAACCAGGCCCCCATACCTGGGGGATGATAAGGATTGAGCCTTTAAACTGGGCATAAAAGCTCATTGCTATTTCGACAAGAGAATTTAGGTAGGCCTTCCTCATCATCTCTCCCTTTTCTCTCGTGTAACTTGGGAAAGTCCATTCCCGCAGAGTTAGACCGAGAAGGGGTTTTGGGAGTGCTATCTCCTCTCTGAAATTAAATTCTTTCAAAGCGGCCTCCTCTATCAGGAAGGCCATGTCCGGACATAAAGCCAATTTTGACCTGTCCTTTTCTTTTACAATCTTCGTAAGGTTATCGAGAGAGACCCTTTCTCTAAGAAAGACCCTGCGAACTCTATCTGACTCTATTATTTTTCTAGTCGCTAAGATGGCAAAAGGGTTTCTAAAGGGGCCGATAGATTGGGGGAAAAAGACGATCGGCTTTCTGAGTGTAGCCGCAAGGATTGGAGAAACAAGGTCTTGAAAGAAGGTTGGCCCTGGGAAAGACCTTCTATAGGAATAGAAATAACCACCACCACTTAGAAAGACAAGAGTACTTTCGAGAAGGGTCCTGAAGACTTCTACCTTGGCCCTGAGGTTTAGAAGGTTTTTAATAAACCCTCTCACCTTTCTGTCAGGAAAATTGCTTGGAGCAGGAAGGAAAGGTTCCAAAACCCTAATCCCCAAGGGTTCATAAAAAGACCTGTCAATTTCAGGCGTCCTTGAGGTAATAGAGATAGCTATTCCAGGGAAATATTTCCTTAAAAAGGATATCTGGCCGAGAACAATTCCAGTATCGCCTGGATTAAGGGTAGAATGAGCATTCAAGATCGTAACCTTCATACTTTAATCATTTTCAGCAATAATTATGAGGTCTCTGAAAAATTCTGGGCAAAGCTGCTCCGCCTGAGGCGGACGAGGGGCGAAGCCCCAAAGTCACACCTGAGGCGGATTCGCCTTGGCGAACAATCTCCTAAGTGGTTTGCACTAGAAAACATGAGATTGCTTCTCCGCCTAAGGCGGATCGCAATGACACTTGAAGCGTCGCTTCTCATACTTTTTCAGAGGTCTCAATTATATATATATACGGCTCCCATCTGGCGGATACGGGACAGTCTTTTGAAATTCTTTGTATACCTGTCATAAATCTGAGGGCCTCTCGGCTACCCCGAAAAAGTCTGGGAGAAGACTTGATTCCATGACCCTGCCATCTCTATGCTGTTTATGCGGGAAGAGAAACGAAAGGTTAATCAATTTTCTTTGCCCTAGTAAAAACCAAGTTTTTAGGCCAGCCTTCTCTAAGGTATCGGCAAGATAAAGGATCCCGAAGGGAGGGGCGTTTTGGCGGTATTACCTCCACTTTTGAGTTTGGCCAGCATAACATCTGTCGTGAAGTGATATCCCATTTATTGCCTTAACGGTTTGTGACCAAAAATTTGAGATACTTTAGCATGTCTTTATGAAGCTCTAGCTTATTGAATGTAAGAGGTGGGCAGAATGGGCATCTTTCCCTTTGTACAGAATTTATTCGATAATCTATGTTCTTGGCATCGTAATAGATATCGAAGGCAGATCTTTCTCTACAGCTGCCTATAGAACTACTCTGTGGACAGTAATGGATGTCGCCTTCGGATCCCAAGATTACACCACCAATATCATAATGGCAACTAATATCCCTTTCAGTATTAAATTCTATCATATCAGCCAGGGCTTTATACCTGAAGGCATGGTGGTTAAACAAGCTCTTCTTTGCAGATAGCGTCCTCAAAAATTTTATCAGTAAATCCTTCTTATCCTTTGGGATTACAATATTAGATGCCGTATCTAAGTTCATAAACCTTTCCCTCAGTTCTCCAAGAATAAAGGTTATTGGAAGGTCGACCATCTTACCCCATTGAATTAACTCAGGGATATTCTCAAGATTTATTTTTGTGATAACACAATTTAGATTTAATGCATATCTGTGGTCTTGCTGAAGGGCCTTGAGGCACCCTATTGTCTCGTTTATCCTTTCGAAGGAACCCTTTATGCCGTACACTCTATCCAAGGTGTCATCCACCCCATGAACAGAGATGCTGAGGGAGAAAGGGATATTAAACCTTTTACAAAGTATTAATATATCTTCCACAACCTTGGTCATCCTGTGAGTGAGTAGGCCATTCGAGACCATGCTTATACTCTTTAACCTCGGAAATTGTTTAAGGATAACCGCTATTAATTCAACTAAATCTTCACGCAATGTAGGCTCTCCCCCGCTAATATTGACGTGTTCGACTTTAGAAAAGAGCTTATCGGATAGAATCATGCTCAGTTCTTCTGGTGATAATTCCCTGTGAGAATCATTGAAACTATTACCTTTCCATATTCCGCACATGATACAGCGGGCATTACAGCGGTAGGTTACATAGATAAGAAGGGTTTTTGGTAGAAAAGGTTTCGTAAAGAAAGGCTGAAGGGCGTTATATTTAATGAAATTCCATGTTATCCCCCTCAGCTTTAGTATCCTCTCCAGCGTAGCGAATCCTTTTATATTATTATTAATAGCATTCATATTTTTTATCTTCGGCTTTAGTTTTATATTTCGTTATAATTAAATGAGGTCCGCTTTTTTCACCTTTGAAATCACTGACCGAAACTTTTGGGAAGGGTCCTGCTTAATCTCAGCTACAATTGAAATCTCTATCTTCAACTTATCATCAAAGATTTTTCTCAAATTTGCCTCTATCAAAGAGGAACCATTATAGCTAAAATCTTTGCTTACGACTACTTCAACCTTTAGGATTCCATTTTCTTCTTGAATTATTCTCCATTTGGCGATTCCACGAACCCACCGAAGGGCGTGGTAGAATGGGTGAGGTGATATCCTTTTACCTGAAGGGAGAACAATAAAATCATCGATCCTTCCTGTGATTTCCTTTAGGAGGGGCATGCCTCTACCACAAGAGGGTACTTCAGGGCTAAGGGTTCCTATGTCTCCCAGTCTATAACGGATAAGGGGCATAGCGTAGGAATGGAGGTTTGTAATAACCACCTCTCCTTCCTTGCCCGGTGGCACAGACTTTCCATTTTCCAGTATCTCCAAAACCAGCATATCTATATTTACGTGGTAACCATTACATTGGGGGCACTCCCACGCTATACATCCCCCCTCGTTCGATCCATATATATCCACTACCTTCTCCTTAAATACATCGGTAATAAATTTACGGCTATAATCATCGAGGATGGCGGAGGTAGAAAAAATCAGCTGCGGCCTAATGTCACTGTCCCCATGTTCCTGGATTGCAAAGGCCAGAAGCTTTAAGTTCATAACATAACCTGTTATTACTTGAGGCCTCCATTTCCGCAGTTCAGAAATCCAAATATCCGGGCTATCCAGAGAAGAGAGCACTTTCCGCCTCCAGAGACCTATATATTCGTACCATGAGGGCTTTGGACTAATAGACGGCCATCCGCTGAATGCCCCTATCCTGTACCATGGCTTCATGCCATGTGCAAGATAGGCCCTTGCCCATCCAAGATTCATCAGAGTAAAATCCCTTCTCCTATAATAAGTTTTAATAGGAACACCCGTTGTTCCACTTGTTGTTGTAACCCTGCAATAGTCAAGGTCTACACCCCCTGCCGTTATCTCCTTCAGGGGAAGACTGACAAGCTGTTCTTTTGAGGTTATAGGAATCTTGGTCAAGTCTGAAATATCTTTTATGTCGGAAGGTGTTAGCTTCACTGAGTCAAAGAGCCTTCGGTAATAAGGAACCTCTTCATAGGCATGACGAACTAGTTTTTGTAGTTTTTTAACCTGAATTTCAGCGAGTTCTTCAGGTTTCCTCCACTGATTTTTCATCAATTCATATAGGTCCAACACATCGTAGGGACGCATGTCTCTACATTCCTCAATTATTTGACCTTGGAAACCACAGCCCTTCGCTTTCCCGATGGGTCTTTTTTTATTTCGTCTACCAACTCAATTGTGATTTCCACTTCCGCTCCCAATTTTTCTTTTAACGCGTTTTCTATATTACGGATTTTCTCCGATGATACTTTGGATGAAACAATAAGCACTTTTATTTTATGTGCAGACTCCTGAACCACCCTCCACTGGAAAATATCCTTTAGAGGTGTAAAGACAGCTATAAAAAAACTAGGGGGAACAGCCTTTCCAGTGGGAAGAATCACAAAATCGTCAGTTCTCCCTTCAAAGCTCTTCATAAGAGGAAGGCCTCTGCCACATAAAGGCTTTTTGTCAGAACGAATTCCCATATCTTGCTGTTCGTAGCGGATTAGAGGCATGGCATATGAATGGAGATTTGTCAACACAATCTCTCCCGCTGTTCCCGGAGAAACATCCTGACCGTCCTTCAGGAATTCGATGATGACCATATCTATATTTATGTGATACCCTGGGCAATGTCCGCACTCCCATGCAATAATACCTGCCTCACCAGAACCATAAATATCAACAATTCTTCCACCCAAGATATCACCTATAAATTTTCTCTCCGAAGAGGCGATGGTGTCTCCGTATCCAAATATGAGTTTGGTTCGTATGTCTTTAATCGATCTCCCTGTGACCTCTTTAGCCAGTGCCAACAATACTCCCCAAGTTCCCTGGATTACGCTGGGGTTAAATCTCAAGATTCCCTCGACTCTCGCATCTGCCTCAGCCTCTATAGCAACGTAATACCTTCGTAGAATTCCAAGGTGTTCAAACCAAGGCTTCTTGCTCGGTATTCGGAAAGACCCTGTATATATAAGTGTTTTATCCCAAAGGTTCAGACCATTGGCCGTAAAGGCTCTTAGAAAAGAAAACCACGTCAAGCGAGAATCTTGGCGAGTGAATAAAACGGAAAAAGGGCAGCCGGTGGATCCGCTACTCTGAATTGTGACAAGTCTTTCATTCTTAAAGTCTTCAGACACAATCTCCTCTTTAGGAAGAGCGAGGAGGGTCTTTTTGGAAGTCGTTGGTATCAACTTGAGACCAGAAGTACCTTGGATGTCCTGCGGCTTGACTCCAGCGGAATCCATCAATTTTCTGTAATAGGGAACAGAACGATAGGCATGGTGAATTAAGCGTCTCAGTTTTTCCTCCTGAATCTGTTTAAGTTCAGAAGAAGACCTCCATTGATTCGTCCACAATTTATACAAATTATACAAACTTAAGATCTCATGGGGGTACATTAATCTTTATCCCTCTTCTTTTTAATAAAACTAATGAAAATTCTCTTTTTCTTCTGTGAACAACCACTTTATCTCGAATCCCATATTCTTGGTGTTTTTTTGATCTAAGGTGCTACCGGTTAATGCTATTATCTCTTTTAATGACAGATCGTTCTGGGGAAGCCTATCTATACATTCTATGAGTTTAAGTGTTTGGAGCAATTTTTGCTGAACATCTTGGCCTGAAGGTAACTTTTTGAAATACGACTCAGACTTTTTCTCGCTGTGAAAACAATTTTAAAGATTTACTTTATTCTAGTTTCTTTGTCAATAAGATTTGCCTAATGGGTAGTGTAAAATCCTCTCGTATTGATTAAGATTGATAAGCCCCCCTTTTTATGATAAATTTCTACACCATGATCAGTGAGAGAAAAAGAATAATTTCTTTCTCCCTTTTCTTTTTCGATATCCTCTTCACAGCAGTATCCTTTTTCATAGCTTACTGGGTGAGGGACTCGTTGTTTAAAGTAGGTCTTTACTCAATAAAAACTTATCTCTGGCTGCTTCTGATTATAATCCCCCTCTGGTCTTTAATCCTTTACTCTATGGGTCTTTACAGAATAGAGAGGACTTATCCTACAAGGACCGAGATATTGCGGCTCTTGAAGGCGGTCATTCTGGGAAATCTCATCCTGGGAGCCATCATCTTTGGGCTAAAATTCATCTATATAAGCCGCCTTTTGATAGGATTCTTCGGAATAATAAACCTCATTATGCTTGTAGCTCTACGGTTCCTTTTTCACTATGGCATAGATTTACTAATAGAAAATGAAGAACTGAACGTTTTAATAGTTGGGACAGGAAAGGGGGCAAAGGAACTTGCGAATGAGATAGATAGCAATAAATTTTTTCGCATGAAGGTCTTAGGTTTTATCTCTGAAAACCCAGAAATAAATGCGTCCGTAATAAATGACTATCCTCTTCTTGGGACAATAAAAGACCTACCGAAGATAATGGAACAAAAGGTGGTGGACGAGGTGATACTGGCCTTACCAAGAAATAGGCTTGCTGAGTTTGATGATATCTTTCGCTACTGCGATGAGATGGGGGTGAAGACGGGGGTGCTTCTGGATCCCTTTTCAAAAATGGGCTCAAAAGTCTCTATTGAAAATCTAAAGGGAATTCCAGTTCTTACATTCTCAGCCACAGCAAGGAATGAGCTTGCTTTGCTTAGTAAGAGGTTTTTAGACATTTCCGGGTCTGCCCTATTACTTCTCACTTCTTTTCCCTTATTCATTTTGATTTTTATTTTGATTAAGTTTACATCTAAGGGTCCTATCTTTTTCAGGCAGATTCGTTGCGGCCTTAATGGCAGGAGATTCGTCATGTATAAATTCAGAACAATGCTACAAGAAGCCGAAAGCCTGAAGAAAGACCTTGTTAAGATGAATGAACTTAATGGGCCAGTCTTTAAGATAAAGAGAGATCCGAGGGTAACTCCTATCGGAAGTTTTCTCAGAAGAACTAGCCTTGATGAACTTCCTCAGTTGATCAATGTCCTTAAAGGAGATATGAGCCTTGTTGGGCCGAGGCCACCCCTGCCGGAAGAGGTAGAAAGGTATAAGAGATGGCAGAGAAGGAGACTTTCTATGAGACCGGGGATCACCGGCCTGTGGCAGATAAGTGGTAGAAATGATGTTGATTTTGAGGAATGGATGAGGCTGGACCTTAAGTATATAGACGAGTGGTCATTCCTCAACGATATAAAGATAATCTTTAAGACAGTACCCGTGGTCACATCTGGAAAGGGGGCATATTAGCTCAAGAGTTCCAGGACCAACTTATATGTGTAATCCCTGACTTATGAATAATTAACTCTCCAAATTTTAATTCCATCTCGCCTATATATAAGGGTAAAATTTTTTTCATCAGCGTTAATGGTGTCAAAAATCTCCTCTACATGAGTTATATACCATTCGTTGATTACATAACGAATCCCGTACTTCTTAAAAAGAGAGGCGAAATCTCCTTTTCTTCGAGCCAGCCGGAATTCATCCAGAGGAATATTGTAATCGGTTTCCAGCACATGTAATTTTCCAAACCAGCGAAAGCCCATATCCGAATCTACCCATACCTTTGAGGCCGGAACGATTTTTTCTTCGTGCCTTAAGAAATCTACCGCCCGCAAATGGATTTCTCGATTATTATTAAATTCTGGGAACCAGCCACTCTCCCCTTTGATGCTATAATTCAAACCCAAAATTCCAACAGCCAAAAGTCCCATTAGGAGGTAACCAATCTTCTTTTTACTCCCCCTTAGATTGTGCGCTCTGATTTCTTTGGTGAGGATTCCCAAAAAGATCAGGCAGGGAGCAGCAAAGAAAAACAGATACCTTTCGTAAAAGGTACCTAGAAGCAAAACCCAGACAAAAACCGATCCTATATAACAGAGCCAGGCAAACCGGTCAAAGGTTTCCATTTTTTTCCAGTTAAGCGGCGATCCAACCAGCCAAATAGCAAAAATCGGTGCGAAAAGATACACTACAGCTATATCCTCAGCAGGAAATCTGCGGAAGAGATGGAGAAGTCGGTGAAACATTTCAGCAGTTTCTACCTCTGGGTTTAACCAAGGAATGCTTTGCCCAAACCCTGAGCAGTAAAACGCACCAAAAAGGAGATAGTTTCGTAAATACCAGAGAAATGGAACAAAATGAGCGAGAATAAAAAAACCTGTTGTCTTGGCATTCCATAAACAATAATTTAAACCAAACAAGACCACCAAAAATGGAACCTCAATTCCAATAATTTTCGTTATGCTGGCCAAACCACTGGCTAAAATAGCTACTTGAAAAAACGCAACCTCTTTTGTCTTGATGAATTTATACAATGTATAAAAAACTACCGCGGAAAAAAATGCTAATGCGCCTTCCTGATAAAACCAGGAAAATATTCTCACCAAAAAATAAGAAAAAAGAACCACGATACCAATCCAGAAAGGATCTATTTCTTTTTCCTTTGCCCATAAGAAAGTAACAAGTAAAAAAAGTATAAAAAAGAAAATTGGAACAAAAGCAGCGACTTTTTCACTTGCCATGCCAGTTATTTGAAAAAGGAACCCCCCTAATCCTAAAATCAGAGGAGGCGTACCCAAGCGGAACAAAGCAGAATCCGGTTCAGAGATATTTATCTTCTGTTCTGGAAAACCATACCGCTCTGCAAGATGCCTGCTGATAGGCAAGAAAGCAGAAACGGCATCCTGGCCACCAATATATTGCGACTTATACTGAAAAGATAAACATACAACCATAAGAAGCGAGATAATTATTATCTCCCTGCGCTCAAAATCTCCTTCAAAAAAGACCTTATGCTTGAATATAGAATAAAACGCCAAGAAAAAAAGACCGCTTATTCCAAACACTATGGGTAGATAAAATAAACGCACCATGCCAGCAAGGATTGTTCCGTTAGCCAGAGCGGCTACTCCAAGAAAAACATAAAGGAACAGACCCCTCATCGATCTCATCATTATCAACAAACCAAAACAAACAACAAAAATTATTACTGCCGGCAGGTAATCCATCATTTTTTCTCCCTTTAAAGGGGAAAGAAACTACGTAGGGTCTTTAACGAGATTAAATAAAAAAAGGGACTTGTCAAGAGTAAAATATTATCCCCGCAAACTGGCAGAAATATTAATAAGGATATCTTTACTTCGCAAGAGATGAGGGAGAGTATGCTAGTAGTAAGTCCTTATGGGATAAATGGGCGTTCGTTTCATTCTGTGCATTCCGAGAAGTAAAGACAGATTCTAGCAAGTAATTTTAGCAGGATAAACATTTGTTGTGGGAGTTTTTGCTTATTCTTCTAAGAAGTCTTTTAGACTAAACCCTGCATCTTTTAGGATTTTCAGAAACAATCCTTTTGGTAAATCCCCTGAGTGCATTGGAATAACTGTACGAAAACTTGTCTCAGGGTTTTCTAACACAAGATGTCAGCCTTTCTGTCTTTTCTTTATAAAGCCTTTCCTTTTTAAGAAGCTTACTACCTCTTTTGCAGTGGGCATTAATTCTTAAGCAGGATTTTAAGAGAATCAATGCTCCCTACCTCTGCTGTTGATTCTGGCACAGGCTCTCCCTCAGCCAGTACGTCTTCAATATAAAGTGTTAGGGCTTGTTTGATATCCCTTTTTGCCTGAATTGGTGTTTTGCCTAAGCCATAGACTCCAGGAAAGTCTGGGATGTAAGACTAGTATTTTTTGCCTTCTTTTACTATTACTATTTGGTAGAAGTATGCATGCATGTAATTGCACTTTTTATGAACATAACCTAAAGCTAAACAAATATCAAGAGTGAATGGGCGTCGGTGGACTTGAAACACCAACCCCTTTCTTGTGAATTCTATTGGTGCAGTTACTACTTTTCCTATTGGGTGTCAAGTGTTTAGTTTTGCTAGGGTTATGGAGAATGAATCTCTCTATGACCCTTATTTATTTTGGGGTGTTTGGAGTATTTTACTTAATAATGATTTTTTTAGACATTTCCTCTAAAAGGTGGAAAACAGAGTTCCAATTCGTAACTATAATTGAAATTGTAGTTGCAAGAACAATACTAATAATTGCCCATTTAGCAGTAGCTCTCACGCCAGCTTGACTTGCCATTTGAATGGGCTTAATTATCTGTAGATATATATCAGAATAAACATTGGTCACTATTTCTGTCCGACTGACGTAATCCTGCATCTCTTCTAGAGGCTTTCTTAACGGAGAAAGCATCTCATTAGTTTCAACCTCCTTTTTAATATCATGAATTATTCTGTTGGTCTGCGTAATTTGAGTTAAAAGTGCATCTGGGTTAAATGTTAGCAACAGCTTTTGCTGTGCCTCCAGCCGTGAAATTTTGGCTTTCAGCTGTGAAATTTCAGAATCTAGCTTCTCAATCTTTTGTCCTATATACGGAAGGTTATTACAAAGAAAATCCCTGGCCTCAGTGGCATTGATTTGTATATCGTAAGATTCTTGATATCCGTCTGAGTGGCTATCAACTTTAATAATACCCTTTTCTTTTAAATAATCGAGATAGCCAATCCAAGTCCGAAAGACAAATTTCTTTCCAAAAAACGTTAAATTCTTCTAACTCTTTCTCAGTTAATTTGCCTTTTCGGTTTGCACGCGACAGTATATCTACGATGAAAAGTGCAGCTACAACAGGGTCATGTTTGCGTGGCTCTTCCATTACCATTTGTAATGTTCAGGTGTTAGGTGGGATAATGAAGTATATTCTCTTTTTTAGGGTTACGCCTTTTCCATTCCAAGAAGGTTTCTTCTTAACTTCTAAGATTACTGGCGAGACTGTCGATAGCCCCGATAACCTTTTGTATCATGTACCTGTCTATACCTCTTACATCTCTAACAGCACTGGGTTTAATAATGATTTTATAAAAAGCCACTTTTTTACCTTAGCCTTTTCCAAGGGGATAGCGTTCTTCTCCTTTATTGTGGAGCACGGTCTTTAGGTCATTTAAACCTTCTAGCAACTCATCATACTTTTTGATACTCAACTTGACGGCAGTTCGTTTACCTTTTTCATCCACAACAAATTATTTAGGCTTAGATGTTTCCTTCCATAGTGAAGCGTTTCTTTTACAAACCAAACTTTCTCTCGTTTTGGAGACGTTTTTATTTGTCCACAAATGGTGGGCGCTGGTGGACTCGAACCACCGACCCCTTGCTTGTGAAGCAAGTGCTCTAGCCTCTGAGCCAAGCGCCCATTTGGTCACAAAAGCATTAAACCCATATTTCCTAACATTTTCAATCTGTATTTTCAAGAGTGTAGCGTGCCAGCTTGTCTGGCACGTTTTCTAAGTTATCCTGAGCACTTCTAATGGTCTCGTGCGACACAAGGTCGCACGCTACATCCACTAATCTATTCTCACCCTGAATCCAAATTTATAATCCTTTTTTTCTTCTCCTACCTTGAGGGGCATGAGAAGCTTAAAGGTAGTACGGTCCCAATTGTCCACATCAAAGCCGGTCTTCAGTTCTGGAAAGAGGGGTTTAGTCTTCCAGTGTCCAATGGAGCGCTTCACATAATCAACAGGTATCATCCAGGTTTCAAGCCTTTTGCCGGGCTCAATAATGGTAACCTTCGGCTTATCTTTTTCCTCAGACTTTGCATCCGGGGCAGTTACCTTGTGAACTGCATCATATCTGTCCTCAAACTCCACCTTATCCCAATCAAGCTCCACAGGTTTTTGCCCCTTGTTTGCCACAGTTATGTCAATCCGCTCTTTGCTGGGCCGAAAGGTGAAACGTAAGGCATCGTCCTCAAAATCAAGGGTGCCTGTGGGTGGCTGCATCAACGAGAAACGGTAATGATAAAGGTTTGAGATATTAGTCTCGCCGGAACAACCGACCAATTGCAGTAGACAGTAAGCAGTAAGCACTAAGCAGTTAGGTGTAATGTACTTTTTACTGCCTACTGCATACTCCCTACTGCCTACTTTCCACGCCATGCGCCGTCCTCTTCATAGTTGACCTTTAAAAGGCATAGACCCTTAGCGGGGGCGGTCGAACCTGCTAGGCAACGGTCTCTTGACTCCACCACTCTCTTGAATTCTGCAATACCCATCTTTCCACTACCCACCAGGAGCAGTGTCCCCACTATACCTCTTATCATCTTGTACAGGAAGCCATCAGCCTCCACAACAAGGTATAAATACCTGCCTGACCCGCATGCGGCGGGAAGATCCTCTTTTATAATTTCAAAGGATTTTATGGTGCGGATGGTATTCGCTTTACTACTTGCCTCCACGCAGAAGGCCTTGAAGCTGTGTTTCCCTAACAGGCCCCTGGCGGCCTCTCTCATACTCTCCAAATTTATAGGCCAGGGGAAGTGATAATAAAGGTTTCTATTTATGGCCTTAGCTATTGGGTCGTTCAGGATGGTGTAACGGTAGACCTTGCTCCTGGCACTGTACTGGGCATGGAACTCAGCGGTTACTTCCTCTGCGCAACGAACAACAATCTCTCTGGGCAGGTAATAATTAAGGGCTGGAACAAACCTCTCCACGGGCAGTTTGGAAGAGGTCTTAAAGTTGGCCACCTGGCCCAGGGCGTGCACCCCTGCATCAGTCCTGGAGGCCCCATATATTGCCACCCATTCCCCTGCAACCTTGTGAACGGCCTCTCTCAGGTATGCCTGGACAGTAGGGACAGGGCCTGCTGCTCCGTGTAGAGGCATCCGCCCAATGCGGACTGACCTGCCAAGCTCTTTATTCGGGTCAGGAGCTGTAGCGTGCCAGCTTGTCTGGCACGTTTCCTCTCGTGCGACGCAAGGTCGCACGCTACCCCTTTGTTCCTGCCAGCCAGAGAAATTGGTACCATCGTATTCAATTACCAACTTAATGTTGCGCATATACGACGTTTATTCTGCTAACCTCGATGTGTTGAAACCAGCTTGTGTTTAATTTTATATAATCTTTCGAAGTGCCAAACATGGGTCTATGACGTCCCTCTAGGATAAAACTATCCTCACCTTCTCTTATAAGAGTCTTAACAGTTCCATCTACCGTGACTTCTAATTTTTGTCCAGTTGACATGCCAATCCCTATTGATAAAAGTTGAAAAATTCTTGCTACTTGACTATTTTTATTTGCAACCTGTGCTGGTATGGGAAGCATTTCACTAAATTTCATTTTTAGGACTCCAATGCAGGTCCTTGCAGACGTTTTTCCTTTGTTCCGTCCAAGAAGCCTGTTGTTACACCTGGAAGCTAGCAAAATGTGATAGGATTTGCACCCGTAGAGTGGTAATAACTCCTAATACTATAAAAACTGTTTACTGTTTATACAGTGACTTCTATATAGACAACCGCTGTAGAATGCTTTGGTATAGGAAGACCGTCTTCTTTAAGACCCTGGATATGAAGTTCTATTGCATCTTTCATCTTGATTATTGTTTCATCCACAGTGGAGCCTGTAGCCACACACCCAGGCAAATCAGGGCAATAGGCGGAGTAATTGCCATTGGCTTTCTCAACGACAATAGGATACTTTATCATTGCTTTCCTTCCTTAAGACCAGCTTGTTTTACTCTTTGGTGTAGCGTGCCAGCTTGTCTGGCACGTTTCCTCTCGTGCGACGCGCGGTCGCACGCTACATTTTTCACTTTGAAATTTGGCATCAAACATGTACCCGTAATTGCACCAGCTTTTCCGCAATCTGCACTGCGTTCAGGGCGGCGCCCTTGCGGAGGTTGTCGCTAACTATCCAGAGGTTTAGCCCGTTCTCTATGGACAAGTCCTCCCGTATCCGCCCAACAAAGGTCTCGTCCCGTCCGGCGGCCAGGGTGGCGAGGGGGTAGAGTTGCTTATGTGGGTCGTCATAGACTACCACCCCTGGGAACCTCGAAAGTATCTCCCTTGCCTCCTTTGCAGTTACTTTCCTCTCTGTCTCTATATTCACTGATTCGCTGTGTCCCCTCACTACAGGAACCCTGACAGTAGTGGCTGTAACCCTTATAGACTGGTCGCCCATAATCTTTTTGGTCTCATTTATCATCTTCATCTCTTCGGAGGTGTAGCCATTTGGTAAAAAGGCGTCAGATTGGGGTATCTGGGGGATACAGTTAAAGGCAATCTGATGAGGGAAAATCTTCCTCTTGTATCCTCTTTCGTTAATGACAGCCTCTGTCTCCTCCTCCAGTTCCATTATGGCCTCCCAGCCCGCGCCGGATACAGCCTGATAGGTAGAGACCACTACCCTCTTTACCCTGGCCACATCGTGGATGGGCTTCAGGACAAGAACCATCTGTACGGTAGAACAGTTAGGGTTGGCGATAATTCCTTTATGTTTAGGTATTTCTTCCGGGTTAACCTCTGGCACTACCAGGGGTACGCCCTCGTCCATCCTGAAGGCGCTTGTGTTATCTACGGCCACTGCCCCTGCCCGCACGCAGTGAGGCGCGAAAACCTTAGAGACCGATGCCCCAGCACTAAAGAGGGCTATCTCTACGCCTTTAAAAGACTCAGGGGTCAGCTCCTCCACCTTAACCGCTTCTCCTTTAAAAAATAAGGTCTTTCCGGCAGAACGCTTAGAAGCCAGGAGGTGAAGGCTCTTGACTGGAAAATTTCTCTCCTCCAGGATACGCAGCATCTCTGCACCCACTGCCCCTGTCGCCCCCACTATTGCCACATTAACTGCCATTTCCACTCCTTTCTCAGTATGGTCATTGCGAGCAAAGCGAAGCAATCTCATTATAGGCGGAATGAGATTGCTTCGGGGCTCCGCCCCTCGCAATGACAGTTTATCGGTTCCTTATTAATATATCGTCTTTTATTCTAAGTGAGGCCTTCAACCTGTCAATATCCTTGAGAAAACGCCTGGCATCCTTTGGGTAGCCAGCCGTAGCCTTGAGGCCCGGCAGTTTCTCCTGCCAGTAATTATTAAAAAGCCTCAAAAATAGTTCCCTTACATATTTGCTGTACATGGAGGCCAGAGCAACAGGGAGGTGCTTGTCTTCCGCCTTTGGGATGAAGGAGACCTTTAGCCTCAGTTGGGAGTGGCCCTCCCACCCGTCTTTAAGTTCATAAGAGGAGACTTCGGGTCCCTCCAAAAGGAATCTAATTGTACACCTGCCAAAAGCCCTGGAGAGCAAGGCGGCGTACCGGCTGCGACCTCCATGCTTATCACAAAGGACTTCCAGTTGGGGATACTCTACCCATAAATCTTTAATCAGCTTAGCACAGTTATCAAAAAGGAGCAAGGCTTTGTTGCCACAAGCTTCTACTGCTTTATTAAATTCAAAGGGAGATATAACTACCGCCCTTGACCCCAGGAATTTTACCCCTCGTGAAGCTAAAACTCCTTGCAGGAGTTGACGGTATCGGGCGACCTCTTCCGGGGGGGCAGTTAAGGGCAGGCCTAATTGCATATTATGATACCATGGATATAATCCGCCTAAGGCGGACTGGCTTTCGTCGTAACAGTAAAGCGCATCCAGGAGCTTGCGTAGGTTTTCTATATTCTCAATGCATCCCTGGAAGGCCAGAACGCCCTCCTCCAGACGCCGCAGTCCTCTACTTGAGGAGTAAAGGCGTTTACTATCAGCCACAGCGAGTGGCCGTTGGAGACCTCTCTCTCTGCCTATAATCCCCCTTAAGTCCCCCTTAATTAAAGGGGGATTTAGGGGGATTACCGCCCCCTTTAATATCTGCCAAAGATTGCCATCTACCTCATGGTCCTTTACTTCAAATACCACCGCAGTTATCACAAGTGGCCCAAGGATAGGACCATAACCCGCTTCATCCACCCCCACTAGAATTGCCATAGATTTCTACCCGAAGTAGAATTTGTTTTTACAAAAAAGATTTTCCATATTTTATTTCCTTTCTTTGCAAAATCAAAGACTTAAAGACGACTTACACATTAAAAATTCTATTTCACCTCCCCTTTATCCCCTCCTTTGTAAGGAGGGGAATGGGGTGGTAAAGTTTAAATTAAATTTTTAATTCGAAATTGTAGGCCAAGCCAAAGGTAGGTCGTATACATGCTCAAAGAGCGCTAAGGATTAGAAAAGTTCTTTTTGGGGCGTTTCAACCGCCTTAGCTTCTGATTCCCCACCCAGCGATTCTATTCTGTCTAGGCAGTTGCTGAATCTCTCCAGGTCTTTTCGGGCGTCGTCGTGTCTCTGGACGGAATTTCTAAGGTGTTTGCCGAGGGTCTCAAAATCATCCCTGAATTTACCAAAATCTATTTTTAGGCTTTGAAGGCCTTCTATAACTTCTTCAGCCCTTTCCTCTATCTGGAGGGCCTTGAGTCCGAAATGGATAGCTTGTAGATGCGCCCAAAAGGTATTGGGTGAAACAGGGAAAACTTTTTTCTTCCAGGCATAATCTAGCAGGCCTATTTCTGTAGCGCTGTCCAGGGCCAAAATCTCACTGTATACGCCTTCAGCAGGTATATACATGAATGCATAATCATAGGTACCTTCGTCTGGCCGTATATACTTTTCAGCTATATCGTCTATTTTCCTTTTCACATCGGATAAAAATGCCCTTCTTGCCCCCTTCCTTTCGGCATCGTCCTTCGCGGTAATGAGCTTCTTAAAGTTATCCAGTGGAAACTTTGAATCTATGGGCACTAACTTACCCTCCATCTTTATTACAGCATCGACTCTGTTGCCGTCGTTGAAGGGGCGCTGTAATTCCCAGAGGTCTTGAGGAAGGGCATCCTTGAGAAGTTTCTCCAGTAGCATCTCTCCTACTCCGCCTCGGTATTGGGGAGCCTTAAAGGTTTCCTGCAAAGAAACGATGTCCCGTTTCAGCTCCATGACTCCCTGTGTGGCCTGAAAGAGTCCCTCCAGTTTTCCATGCACCTCTTTTACAATGTTGGCGTGCTGGCCGAGGACGTCCTGGTGACCCTGCAGACGCTGATTGAGTTGTTCAGTTAGCTGGTTTAGGTTACTGGAGGTCTGCTGTCTAAGGCTGTCCATCTGCTGTTGCAGCTGACCCTGTACCTGAGTAAGAGTACCAGTTGCGTTATCCACTCTGGAGCCCAGGGCCGCGTTTTCTCTGAGTATCATATTTGAAAGCTGGGACATGTCCTTCCCAGCCTGCTCTCTCAGATCATTGACATGCTGTTGAAGGAGGAGCAAATCCTGCCCCTTTTGCCCCCGCCGCTGTGTAAAAATCAGATAGAAGAAGAGCCCTACCACAAGTGCAATAACAACAATATTCAAGTATTCCATGACCGATCTTTACCTCTATTAAAGCTACTCCCGTGAATAGTAACCATTTATTCTCAGGAATGCAATACTAAATGCACGGAACTCATTCTGGGGTGCCAAAGGCGACCAAGTCATTGCGAGCGACGAAGTCCCGAAGTCGTGCCTTAGGCAGATTCGCCTCAGGCGAACAATCTCCTAAGTGGTTGCACTAGAAAACATGAGATTGCTTCGCTCCGCTCGCAATGACAGATCCTTCGCTTCGGGGGCTGGTAGGGCAATTTTTAGACCTCAAATTATTTCTTAAACACCTGGTGGCAGGCCTGGCAGGATTCTTTGACCTCCTGGTAATGGGAGGTTACCATCGGCAAGGTAGCTTGCCGGGTGAAGACCATTAACGTCTGCATACTTGCATAAAAGGTTTCTGCCCTTTTTCTGAACTCCTTTGCCTCTGATTCTGATAGACTGTCTGTCACTACAGTACATACCTGACAGCTAGTATGGCACAGTTCATCTGCAAGGCGGTTCAATTCTTCCATGTCCCCAATCTCCAGGGCATCTTCAAACATCTGTGTGTCCCGCTCCATCTTCTTCATGAGGATTCTTATTGAAGGTGTATCACCTTTTGACAATCTTTTTTCCGCTGCAATGCCTGCCTCATTCAAAAATAGGAAAGCCGTAGCTAATAGTAGATAAAAAAGTCTCTTGATAGCGTAATCCATAATTGCCATTTTACTTGTACTCAAACGGATTTTCCAAACAAAGTTTGCAGTTTACATTTTGTCGCTTATGTTATAATAAAAAATATTCTTAAAGGAGGAAGAACGAGTAAAAATGAGTAAAAAAGTGGTGTTGGCGTATTCTGGTGGATTGGATACCTCCGTGGCCATCAAATGGCTGCAGGAAAAATACGGCCTTGAGGTAGTCACTCTGACAATTGACCTCGGTGCCGCTAAGGAACTACCCAAGGTGAAAGAGAAGGCCCTGAAGCTGGGGGCCAAAAACGCCCATGTTATAGATGCCCGTGAACCCTTTGTAAAATACTTCATATTCCCCGCCCTTCAGGCAGGGGCTATGTATGAGGGGGTGTACCCACTGGCTACCGCCTTGGGCAGGCCGCTCATTGCCAAGCTCCTGGCGGAGGTGGCAGAGGAGGAAGGGGCTGAGGCTGTGGCCCACGGCTGTACAGGAAAGGGTAACGACCAGGTCCGTTTTGAACTCTCCCTGCAGGCCCTGGCGCCCCACCTTAAGGTTATTGCCCCTGTGAGGGAGTGGGGCATGTCAAGGGAGGAAGAGATAGAGTATGCCCACGCCCACGGCATCCCTGTAGAGGCGACAAAGAAGAGCCCCTACAGCACTGATGAAAACCTCTGGGGGCGGAGTATAGAGTGTGGCGTGCTGGAAGACCCCTGGCAGGAACCCCCTGAAGAGGTCTTTAAATGGACTAAGCCCGCAGATGAAACCCCGAAGGAACCTCTAATAATAGAAATAGGCATTGAGAAGGGTATCCCCTTCCGTCTCGACCATAAGTACCTCAAAGGTTTAGAACTCATAGAAGAGTTGAACCACCTCGGCGGGCTTTATGGGGTGGGAAGGATAGACCATGTGGAGAACCGCGTGGTGGGCATCAAGTCCAGAGAGATTTACGAAGCCCCGGCAGCAGTCATACTCCACAAGGCCCACAGGGCACTAGAGGGAATGGTACTAACTAAAGAGGCTATGCGTTTTAAGGACGTAGTGGCCAGCCAGTATGCAGATATCGTTTACAATGGGCAGTGGTTCTCTGCCTTCCATCTTGACCTCACGGCCTATGTCCTGAGTACCCAGCGACTCGTCACTGGGGCCGTGAAGGTGAAACTTTCCAGGGGAACGGCTACTGTAATTGGCCGCAAATCCCCCCTGTCTCTTTATAAGTACGATTTGGCTACTTATGAGAAAGGTGATGTCTTTGAGCACAGTGCCGCCGAAGGCTTCATTAAACTCCAGGGGCTTCCTTTAAAGACCCAGAGCCAGACCCAGGGCCACCTCCTCTTCGGCCTTCAAGATATTGACCTCTCTAGCGTTCTTCCTCCAAAACTCCTACCGCTGCTGGAGAAGAAAGAGGGCTGAACACTTTATAAACATTAATTTTTCAGTTTTATAAGTGGACCTTCAGGTCTGTCTTTATTATCAAGAGGGCAAAGTATGCCCATAGCGGGATATAAACCTTGGCCAGGCCACGCATAAGGAGGTCGTCTACCATGGCTGAGGGGAGGTCGGATTGTTCTATGAGTCCTTTCTTAAATCTTCCATATGGACTTTCCCTGCCAAAGATAACCTCCTTAAATATTTTCCTGAATTGTTCAAAGAATAACTTGCCTGGCTCAACGTAATAGTCCGTTACAAAATTTGTCTTCAATTCCTCCAGTGCCCTTCCGCGGACATCTTTATCTGGATTGGTAACCCTGGCTACTATATCGCGGCAAGCCTTTTTGGACTCCTCGGTAAGATAAGGGCTGTTGGGGGAGGACTTTTTGACCCTTGGGACTACCTCGCACTGGATGTTTTTTATCCAGTCTGCCTTATAACCACTGGAAAGTACCGCAAGGCCAGAATAAAGTTCCCTCTCGTTAAGGCCCTTTAACTGTTCTATTAGCTCTTTTATTTCTACAGTTTGCATACAACCATCCACCCTCTCCCTTCCTCGTCCACCCCAAGGATGACTCGAACAACTGAGAATCTTACGCAGCAATCACGTAGCCGCAGGCTTCAGCCTGCGTGAATTTTGCGTAAGGCTGCGCAACCTAAAGGTTGCGGCTACACTGGCCTTCTTAGATGCCACTCTGTTTCTCTTTCATAGGCCCTGGCCACTTTCAGTAACCCTGCCTCTTCAAAATGGCGAGCCATTAGCTGAAGGCCTATTGGTAGGTTCTCCTTTGTGAAACCGCAGGGGATGGAAATCCCAGGGATGCCGGCTAGGTTGGCAGGTATAGTATAGATGTCGCATAGGTACATCTCCATGGGATTGGCCAGTCGCTCCCCTAATTTGAAGGCCGGGGTTGGGGATGTGGGACAGAGGATGAAATCCACCGTCTCAAAGGCCCTGGAAAAGTCCTGCCTGATAAGATTCCTCACCTTAGAGGCCTTTAGATAATATGCCTCGTAGTAACCAGAGCTTAAGGCATAGGTGCCCAGCATTATCCTCCTCTTTACCTCCCTGCCAAAACCTTCTGCCCTGGTGCAGCTGTACATCTCTATAATATTCTGTGCGCCGGGGGTCCTGTGGCCGTAGCGAACACCATCGTAACGGGCCAGGTTACTGCTGGCCTCAGCAGTGGCGATGATGTAATAAACAGCCACGGCATAAGGGGTGTGAGGCAGGGATATTTCCTTAACGCTTAACCCCAGCCCTTCGTAAACCTTTACTGCCTCCTCTACGGCCTTTCGCACCTCGTCGTTTAAACCTTCCATGAAGTATTCCCTGGGCAATCCCAGGCGGAGGCCTTTAACGGGTTTTTCTAGCTCCTTTAAATAATCAGGCAGGGGTACATCTGCACTGGTGGAGTCTCTAGAGTCACGGCCGGCGATAATCTGTAAAAGCAGTGCGGAGTCCCTGACATCCCTAGTGATAGTCCCTATCTGGTCCAGTGAAGAGCCGAAGGCCACTAGACCGTAGCGGGAAACCCTACCATAAGTGGGTTTAAGCCCTGTGACGCCGCAGAGGGCGGCAGGCTGTCTAACAGAGCCTCCCGTATCTGAGCCGAGGGCTATGAAGGCCGTTCCCGCCGCAACAGCCGCTGCCGAGCCGCCGCTAGAGCCTCCTGGGATTCGTTTTGGGTCCCAGGGGTTCCTGGTGAGCTTGAAGGCAGAATTCTCTGTGGAAGAGCCCATGGCAAATTCGTCAAGGTTGGTCTTGCCTATTATTATGGCATCGGCCTCTTTGAGCCTCTCTATTACGTGGGCATCGTAGGGGGGGATAAAGTTCTCGAGGATTCTGGAGGCGCAGGTTGTTCTGAGCCCATTGGTGCATATATTGTCCTTAACGGCGACGGGGATACCTGCAAGAGGGCCTAACTTTTCACCCTTCTTTAGCCTTGCATCCACCTCCTGGGCCTTCCTCACGGCCCCCTCTCTGTCCAGGAGGAGATAAGCCCTTACTATTGGTTCTACCTCCTCTATATTCGCAAATAGGCCTTCTACCACCTCCTGGGCGGTAAGTTCTCGGGAGAGGAGCTTTTCCTGCAACTGGTACCCGGTAAAGGAGATTAGCTCTGCGACTCTCATTTAATGGCCTTGTTTGCTAACAAAGAGATTGTTCGCCAGAGGCGAATCCGCCTTTGGCGTGACTTCGTCGCATTCGCTCCTCGCAATGACTGTTGTGTTATTTGTCATTGCGAGCCGAAGGCGAAGCAATCCCTAATCTCCTCATTACACAGGTATCTCTTCATTGTGGGCTTTTAGGCTCTCCAGATATAATTTTATGTTGGCCAGAGCTTCCTCATAGGTATCTCCCTGAGAGTGGCAGCCTTTCAGTGTGGGGCAAAAGGCGTGGTAACCTCCGCCTTCCTCTTTCTCAAGAATTATGGTGTAAGTTAGTTCCTTCATAACTCCTTTTCCTATAGTTTATATTAAGAATGAGGCTAGTCTACTCAATCACCTTTGGCACCTTGAAGAAGTCCTGGAATTTAGCAGGGGCGTTTTTCAGGACTTCTTCGAGTTTCAGGGAGGGTGTAGGAACGTCTTCTCTAAAGACGTTAGTGGTGGCTGTGGCATAGGCCATAGGTTCTACCTTGGAGGTATCAAGCTCTTTGAGTTTCTCAATGTAAGTCAGTATATCCCCAAGTTGAGATACAAAGAGTTCTTTTTCTTCTTCGCTGAGTTCTAATCTTGCCAGCAGGGCCACATGCTCAATGGTCTTTTTATCTATAACTGCCATTTTAATTTTTGGGTAGGACTACTACGTTAATGGTTAGCGGCAGAGGCTAGGGGTTAGGGGTCAGGGATTAGTAAAAAAAATAGAAATCTAAAATCAGCCCTAACCCTATATCGCCTTCACCACCTTTCCCGCCTTGATACAGCGGGTGCAGACCTTTAGTCTCTTCACCGTCCCGCCAGCCAGCATAGCCCTTATTATCTGCAGATTAGGCAGGAATCTCCTTTTAGTCCTTCCTGTAATCCTCTGCCCTACTCCACCCTTTTTCTTTGCAAGACCACGCCGTTCTATGGTGTATCCAGTAACTGGTCCTTTACCGCATATCTCACAAACCTTAGACATATTCTATGCCTCCAAAGAGATTGAAACCTCAAAGAATCTACAAAATGCAAATTTACACGAAATTATTTGGTTAGGCAAGGGAAAATGTTCCAAGGACACCGGGAACAGGCAACAGGGAATAGGAAAAAAGATTTTTCTCTGTTCCCTGTCTCCTGTAACCTGTTACCTTTTGGTTATTATCCCCTCACATTCTGCAGTTGTTCCAGGAAGGCCTCAACTCGGGTGCGTATCTGGCCATGGGCGCTGGGGCTGTAGTCACATGTAAGATGCAGTAGGGGGATTTTCTTCTTCTCAAATTCCTTTTTGAAGGTAGGGTAGTCGTAAAGGGAGTGGTCGCAGAACTTCAGGGTATGGTAGATTGCCCCATGGATAGAGCGTTCTTCTATTATGGAGAATATTCTGTGTATTCTTTCATATACGTTGACCATGCGCGAACAAGGAGACTTTCTAAGATATCGGCCTGCCAGGGCAGTAAAAGGGTCATCTTGTACCTCTACCAGGGTATCATAAAATCTGGAACCGCTGCAAAGGTCGTCTGCAACTACTCTAGCCCCCGCCTCTTCAATAGTCTTTATTATCTCTTCATTCTCCAGGATGCCGCCCCATATAAGCAATCTTGGCAATGGCCTGGCCTCCTTTTGAGGCGCCTTAGCATCCTTCATAAGATGAGTAATATAATCGTGAAACTTCTCGGGAACGGCATTGATTCCTCTCTTCATGAGCAAGAATATCTCATACCCCGAGTGGCTGTATTCGTTCCATTGTTTTTGCAGGAAGAGTCTAACCTTCTCTCTAACCCTGTTATAGAGAAGGATGCTCCTGTGGAGCTCCTCATGGGTAATCTTGCGGTTGTAATATTTCTCCAGCATTTCCTTAAAATTCTTTATTAAAAAACTAAAGTAGTAGACAGCGGCCGGGTCAGTGGTCTTGGGCAGGTCCAGGATATAATTGAACTTCTTATCCCCATCCAGACGCTTCCAGGCGTCGTAGAGCCTGCGCATCCCGTCACAGGAGTTCATAAATACTATTCCCTCCAGTCCTTCCAGACTGCCCGAGAGTTTCTCCTCCATCGCGGCCTTTATGTAAGGACATATATTGGTGCAAAGATGTTCTTCTGCAAGTCCTTCGGCCTTTTTTGCTCCGGTTACCCTGACGGGGTGGAAACCTGCTGCCCGAATAACTTCTATTGGGGTATAGGTGCACAGGTAACCCATTTTGGGGAGACTGCTTTCCTCTAGTGAGGCATCAACCTTGATTTCTTCTTTGGTTTTTTCTTCTACAGTGGCAGGTTTCAAACCTGCTCCTACATATACCGCAGGGGAGGTCTTCTTACTAGCACCTTCCAGCCCGATAAGAGCGGCCCCCACTGCCCCAACAATCTGCGGGTCAGGAGCCATCCTGAGCTTTGTACTTAGAAGCCTCTCCATTTCTTTAACAACGCCCACATTTTTTGCGACTCCACCGCTCATCACCACCTGCTCCTCCACACCTACACGGCGGGCCTGGGCAGCGATCCTCTTAGCTATGGCTATGTGTAGCGCTCGACAGATGTCTTCCCTCTTTTGGTCTGCCCCTATAAGAGAAACTACTTCCGATTCTGCAAATACCGTGCAAAGGCTGCTTATTGAGAACTTATCGCTCCCCTGGAGAGACAACGGCCCCATATCCTCAAGTTCTATTTCCAGTGTCCTGGCCATCACCTCCAGGAATCTACCAGTGCCAGCGGCACACTTATCATTCATAACAAAATCTACAACATTACCGTTCTGATCGACCTTTATAACCTTACTATCCTGACCGCCTATATCTATTACTGTCCTTACCTTTGCGAAGAAGTAGTGTGCACCTTTGGCATGGCAGGTTATTTCAGTAACCACCTCCTGGGCAAAGGGCACCCTGATACGGCCGTAACCAGTGGCCACCACGTAATCGATATCCTTTTCCGAGAGCCGGGTAACCTCCAGTACCTTTTGGAAAGCCTTGTCAGCCGCCTTTTTGCTACTGGCCCCTGTGGCTATTACCTCAGAGGCCACAATCTCTCTCTTCTCATTCATCAGCACTACGTCTGTTGATAGGGAGCCGATATCAATGCCAAGACTTAACACGACTTTACTCCTCTAAAAAGGGAAATTTCTGCCCGACGTGGCAATCGTTTAAGTAAGTTTTAAATCCACAAAAGGAGTTAGTTAAAATAACAAACTCCTATTCACTGGTCAAGAGATTAATTCGTTTTTCTTGTGGTATACGGGGCTGAACACTTTTTGTTTTCTAACTATCCCTCTGAGCAACTCTTATCCCACCAACACTGTATCATTAATAGGTGATACAGTACAAGGACTTGAAAAGGAGTGAGGCAAGTGTTTATGATATGTTGTTTCTCTAACGTCTTAGTCTAAGGAGGTAAAAGCCATTATAAGTATTTCAAAAGAGATAAAAACAAAAGGGAATGGGGACTGTCATAATATTACTGCAGAAGTAGAGGAGGCAGTGAAAGACTCGGGTTTAAGTTCGGGGTTGGCTACCGTTTTTATACCCGGCTCTACTGCCGCAGTAACTACGATTGAATTTGAAGAGGGAGTGGTAAATGACCTTTCTGTAGCGATGGAAAGGCTCGTTCCGAGGGATATCGCTTACAAACATAATGAGCGCTGGAACGATGAGAACGGTTATTCTCACATAAGGGCGGCTCTCCTAGGCCCTTCCCTGACTATTCCTTTTATACACGGCAAGTTACTGCTCGGCCGCTGGCAGCAGATAGTCCTTCTGGATTTTGATAACCGCAGCAGGAGCAGGCAATATCTGATAAACATCCTGGGGTAAAAAATGCAGTAGGCAGTAAGGAGTAGGGAGTAACCTCCTTAGTGCCTACTGCTTACTTCTTACTGCCTACTGCTTACTTCCCACTCATCAAACTCCGTTCCCAATATTACCCTCTTCCAATCCTGCCAAAAAATAGGCCAACCTGTAACTCTTATCTTTTCGTCACTTAAAAATATCTTTTTTCCGCTTGCAGTTACATCCATCAGGCACTGCCTTTCTAAAGGGTAGGAGGTCCTTACTGGAAAGGGGTATGAACTCTTTCTCCTGTAAAGCTTCCCATTATCAAAGATCGTTATTATCATGAGTCTGAATTCTAGCATTCGAGAAGAGATGACCTCATGGCTGACGGTGGAGTAAATCATTTTTAGCTCAAGGAGGTCAAAATCTGAGGCCTTTGCATCTCTACAAAACCACTCTCTGGGGAGTAGGAGGTTCACAGCCATGAGATTACTTGCCTCTTCAAGAACAGCCTCTTCTACCTTTCCTCTCAAAGACACCTCTCCTATCTCATGAGCAATTGTGAACTGCTTCCTTTCGGATTTGCCAGGATTTTTGCTACCTACTACGATAGTTCCCAGTTCCCATCGCTTTCTGCTGTAGCCCCTGGTCTTTAGCATAGGGTCGATTTGGATTGTTAGACCAAGTTCATTAGCCACCCGGAAAGCATCTACCGGAGGGCTATGGATCCCTACCCTCTCCAACAGGACCCGGGCTTCCTGCTCAACCAGTTCTGCTATCTCCTGCCCCACTGTTGAGCGAAGCATTACTTAGCACCTTATTCTTTAGAAAGAACCTCTAAAACGGCAAGCAAGAGTTTGCGGTTAGAACCAAGGAGGATTTTTTTACACCTTTCTAGCGCCTCGTTTTCTTCAACGTGCCGGTCTATCCAGTAGGCCGGATCCACCGGTACACCCCCATAACCCCTTATAGTAGAAAGCTCTTCTAAATCTTTTTTTGTGAGGCCCTTTAGTTTCTCAGGACGGGCCTCAAGGTAGTTTCTAAAGTTTTCAGGGAGCATAGAAAGGTCCACTGACTCCACCGTGGTAGGTTCAACCCCCTTTGGGCGTCCAGTTGACACGCGGTCAAGAGGACCCGGAGGATAACCCCTCTCATCATCCATGAGGTAGTCCAGCGTTACACCAAAGATCCTGGATAACCTCATGGCGGCCTCTCCCTTAGGTTTTCGGTTTAACTTCTCAAAGGCCTGATAGGTAGAGATGGGGATGTTGGCCCTTCGCGCCGCCTCAGAGCGGTTCCAGCCCTTCTCTGCCCGAAGGTGCATTAGCTTCTCTGATATTGGAATTGGCATGCTACAAAATACATAAATTTCTAGGTAAAAGTCAATAGTAAGTTTTTAAATCATGTCTGGTTATACCAGTAAAGATACTCTTATAAGTACAGAATGTAGTCTTTATCGCCTTTAGCCTACATAAGTTAGCCTAGTTAAGGAGCTTTATACTATGAAAATTTTATATAAAGTATCTTTTTAATTATATTATAAGTATAAACATGGTATAAGCACAACATTAAACCTTTATTGTTTAGAAAAATAATTTTATGAGATAATTTTTCTTGCTAAAGAAAGTGCAAAAACATCAGAAAAGGCAACCTCAGGCAAATTCCCCGGTGTTGAAAAACAACTTTCTTAAAGGCGTACGCTGATAAATTAGCACTTAAAAAAGACGATCTCAAGGCAAGTTTTGAGTAACATATAACTCTTACTCTTATTAAAAGTGAAACAGGGCGGCCTATAGGCCGCCCTGTTAATACTTATCAATATAGTCCATTCAGGCAAACATGGCGAATTATGATTTTGCTACAGCAAAAGCCGTCGCCTTCTCTTTCTTTGGCACCTTTTCCCAGTCGGCCAGGAAGCGTTTGATGCCAACATCCGTTAAGGGATGTTGCACCAGTTTTTCAAAGACTTCAAAGGGGATAGTGGCCACATCGGCCCCCATCAGGGCGGCATCCCTGACGTGCATGGGGTGACGGATGCTGGCTACAATAATTTGAGTCTTATAATCGTAGTTATCATAAATAGTGCGAATTTCCTCAACCAGTGCCATCCCAGATTGTCCCACATCATCTAGCCTCCCAACAAAGGGGCTGACGTAGGTAGCCCCTGCCTTAGCGGCTAGCAGTGCCTGGTTCGGGGAAAAACATAGGGTCATATTAATCTTAATACCCTCAGAAGAGAGCACCCTCACAGCCTTAAGTCCATCCTTCATAATGGGGACCTTTACCACCACATTCTCAGCTATCTTGGAGAGTCCCCGGGCTTCACTGATAATTTCGTCCGCCTTTAGGCTTACCGCCTCTACGCTCACCGGGCCCTCTACTATGGAGCATATCTCCTCCACACACTCCCGCCAGGGCCTGCCTGTCTTAGATATAAGCGAGGGATTCGTGGTGACGCCGTCCAGGATGCCAAGGCTGTGAGCCTCTTTAATCTCCTTCACATCCGCTGTATCTATAAAGAATTTCATATCAACCCTCCGATTATTTACAAAATTTAAAAACCAGGGTCTCCAGGAGGAGCCTGGCGTCTACGTTATCGGTCTTACTTCTTATGTCTGTTTCCAACAAAAATTTATAGTCCCTCTCCAACTCCTCCTTCGAAAAGAGCTGTGTCTGATTCACCAGGTCTTGCAGAAAGCGGTAAGGGACTCTCAATTCACTGGCCACAGCCTCTCTACCCTCGCCACTGCTCAAAAGCCTTTTTGCCCGTATGAGTCTCCTAAACTGCCAGGCAAGAGGGGGAATGATTGTTTGGGCCTCCTCCCCGGATTTCATAAATGCCATTAATTGGTGCAGTATCCTAAGGGCAAGGGTGGCGTCTCTCCTGGCTACCGCACCCGTGAAATCAAAGACTTTATGCTGGCGGTCGTAGCCAACAAGCTCCTCTGCATCGCTAACCTCTATTCTGTTGCGGCTACCCAGGTAGAGGGCAAGCTTTGCTATCTGACCGTCAAGCAGTAAAAGCTTACTCCCTATATTTTCTTGTAAAATGTGGAGGGCGTCAAGAGTTATCTGTTTGCCATAATGTCTCACCCTCTCCTGTATCCAGAGTCCAAGTTCATCTTCTTTCAATCTCCTGCAATTAATACTCCCACCCTTCCGCCTCAGCTTCTCATAGGTTTTATCCTTTGAATCTACTTCTTTGCAAACCAGCACCAGGACACTGTCCTCGGGAGGTGAAGCCAAATAGTTCTCCCATACCCCACGGCCTTCCTTAAATAATCTTTCGGCATTATAAACTATTACTAATTTTCTGACACCTTTGCCAAAAAGAGGGGGAGTCCTTACCTCCTCAAGTACTGTGGATAGAGAAGTTTCCTCGCCGTCCATCTCCGTCAGGCCAGCCACGTACCTAATTGGTACGGGGCCAGTGGAGTCATCTGTGAGAAGTCGGGACTTGATAAGGGAGAGGGCCTCCTTTACAAAAAACTCCTCCTCCCCATAGACGAGGTACAGGGGCAGAATCTTTTCCCTCTGGAAACGGTTTTTAAAGTGCAGGAAGTCCATATTTTTTATTGTACATTTTGTTCTGAAACAATAATATTTTCAAAATTGTGAACACCCCAAGCCCGACATTTTGGACAGCCAACCGGATCACCAATTTCTGCCTCTCCAACCCCTTTATCTTTCACCCATTTTGGAATATCACCTTTATACTCTGGTTCTTCCGCATTTGAAGCAACACAATAAGAATTGTCAACAAATTGGAAAATCAGTTCATCTCCTTTATATCCGCAGGTTCTGCATTTATACATTGGTCTACTTCCGCCGTAAGGTTTTGTCTTTGTTATTTGGTCTTAGTATATGCCCATTAATTTCATGCCTATCGTAGCATTCAAACACGCAATTGCAAAAGTTAACCATTCTCACATCACCGACGCTAGTCGCTCTTTCATATAATCTAATAAAATACCTTTTCCCTGCTTCAGTCTGTGAGTAGTTTTTTTTCAAAAGATTATGTTCCATACATAAGGTTTGTCCATTATCTATTGAGTTATCGCCTCCCTTATCTTTAGGTCTGATGTGGTCCGCACATATTTCAATTCCATTTTTTGGCCCTCTCCCACAAACAACGCATTGATAGTTGTCACGCTTAAAAATTCCTTCTTTAGTTTCAGGCGAAAAATCTAGTAACTCAACATTGTGCACGTAGCTTGGCTCATAACGGTACACCCCCTTTTTTACTTTAATTAGCTTGCCTTCTTGATGGAGCTTTCTAATCGCTCTCCAAGGGTCACGAGGCTTTTGCTTATATAGCTTAAGGTACTGCTCTTCTACCCAATCAACAACTGGACCATGTTGAAGGTCTTCGTTCGGATGCTTGTGAAAATATTCCAATATTAAATCACTGATACTTTTTGCCATCAAATTACCCTTCTACAACAGCAAGCTTGAGTTGATTTATATGCCCTTCGGTAAAGAGCCTTTTCTTTGCCAGTTCGCAATATTTTCTATCAATCTCAACACCTATACCTTTTCGTCCTGTCTGGAGACAAGCAAGTAAGGTTGAGCCACTCCCAAGAAAAGGATCAAGTACTGTGTCCCCTACAAAGCTAAATAGTTTTATGCATCGTCTTGGCAATTCCACTGGGAATGGGGCTGGATGTCCTACCCTCTTTTTACTCTCGCCCATAAAATTCCAAACCCCATTTGTCCATTCCATAAACTCTTTTCTGGTTATATCTGATTTTCTGCTTCCGCTTGTTTTTTTCCAGCTCCTTTTGTAGAGGACAACAATAACCTCAACTGGCGCTATGACATAAGGAGCTGCTGCTGAAAGCCAAGAACCCCAGGCAGTCCTCCGCGAAATATTCTGCTCATTCCATATAATTGTGGAGTGGTATTTAAATCCAGCTTGCTTCGCTAGTGTAGTAATATCTGCACACACGCTTTGCTGTCCACCCTTATTTTTATCAAGAGGGATATTAAGACAAAATCTTCCATCGTCCTTCAAAAATTTATAACATTTAGCCAACCACCCTTTTGTGAAGGATAAATAATCATGATAGGCCATAGTATCATCGTGAGAGTTATATTTAATACCTACACCATAAGGAGGTGATGTTACAATCAAATCTATGGAATTTTCCTCAATACTTTCTGTTGGCAAAATGTCAGCATTGTATATCCAGATTGAATCCGCTTGAAAAAAAAGCTCATCAGACGAAGGGATTTTGGGTGTCAATGGTTGTTTATTATTGTCTGTGACATAATTTACTTCTTGTTCTTTTACTAAGTGGGTTAGTTTCTTGTATTTATTGGGATTTTTGGGGACTTCAAAATTCTGGTTTTTTTCTAAATATTTTTTAATGCTCTCTATACTGAACCGCCTTTGGCCTCCTGCTGTCCTTATAGAAGATATTAGCCCCCTTTTCTCCATACGGTATATAGTTGATTGACTTACACCAATATGCTTTGCAGCATCTTTCGTAGTGAACATACTTCTTACGCCCACCTGCTACCTCCGCTCAAATATAAAAACCTGTCTCCCACCTGGTGGGAGGGTGAGGACGACATCCACCCCCGCCAATAGCCAATGCTTATGCTGGCTCTTAGTATAACCATTGATACGGTCCATGGACTCCATAAGTCTTACCTCACCACAATATTCACCAGCTTTCTGAGCACCTGCCTCAAGACTGCCTTCTCTAAGGCGTTTCTTGGTAGGTTCTGGGATGAGTGGCTAACTCTCTTAAAGTTAATCATATTAGGAGATGTCTCCGACGGATACGTTCCTTTTCAATTACTATGATAGAAGTAGGTAGTTCTTCACTTTTAACAGTTTTAAACACCTGCCTAAAGCCCTCTACAACCTCCTGTTCGCTATAGTTGCCACCTCTAAAAAGAATCAGTCCAGGCCCTTCCTCTTGTGCCAAGGCTAAAAGGCGTGGATAGTCTAAATCTGCCGTAATTACTACTCGTTGTTCGTCTCTAGCATACTCCAATACTTTCGCATCCGGGGCACAGCTTAAACCTACTTGTGATGCGTGAACGGCATCGTGACCCTGCTGCACAAGCCAGTGGGTCAATGAAGGTGATAGTGGCATATCCACGAGAAACTTCATCTCGTGAATTCTACTGTCTCTTCTTCAGCAAGGTAAGCGGCGTAACGTAAAGCTTCCTCAATGTCCTCTGCCTCCAGGTATGGATAGTTCTTAATGATAGTTTCCCTTGTCTCTCCAGAGGCGAGAAGCCCAAGCAATCGTGAAACAGGGAAACGAAGCCCACGAATGCACGGCTTACCAGTGCAGATGTTTGGGTCTACAGTAATGCGCTTAAATTTCATCCTCTCACCCACTCCTTATCAAATTTGATTGGATTCCAATTCAGTACAGAAAGGCCCTACACTACCTCACCACAATATTCACCAGCTTCCTCTGTACCAGGATGATGTTAACTACCTGCTTCCCATCCAGGAACTTCTTTACCTTTTCATCCTCTAGTACACGTGCCTTAATCTCTTCCTCCTAGAGGTCTACTTACCTAATAGACCTCTTTACGATGGGCAACGGAGAATATTTCAACTTTTTTCTCCTTTTCGTGGATAACGTAAAGGATTCGATAATCACCAACCCTTATTCTATACCCCTCTCTGCCCCGGAGCTTTTTTGCCCCATGGGGGTGAGGGCTTTCTTTTAAAGAAATAAGGTCCTCTACAATTCTATCGTGTATCTTCGCAGGAAGACGGTTCAAATCTTTTTCTGCAGACCTTTTCAGAAAAACGACATAGGACATTAAGTCCTCTTTTTCCTTCTTTCTGCAAGGTATTCCTCTAAGGGGCGTGAAGGTTCCTTCTTCCGCTGTTCCATGATAGCTATATCAATCAGGTCTTCCATGAATTCCCTATCCTCCAAAAGTTTTTCTACTATCGCCTCCCTCTCTCTCTTTGGTAAGGCGCGAAAGGCCGTCCAGAATACCTCTGCAATGGCTTCTTTGGCAGTCATAATCCTAACCTCCTCAATCTCTTGGTCTCCTACCTCACCACAATATTCACTAGCTTCCTGGGTACAAGGATGATGTTAACTACCTGCTTCCCATCCAGGAACTTCTTTACCTTTTCGTCCTCCAGTGCCCTTGACTTTATCTCTTCTTCCTGGAGGTCTACGGGGACAATCAGCCTCCCCCTGACCTTGCCGTTCACCTGTATGACTAGCTCCATCTCCTCTACCTTGATGGCCTCAGGGTCATATTTGGGCCAGGGTCTTTCAAAGAGGCTTGTGTTGTTGCCCAATAGCTGCCAGAGCTCCTCACAGATGTGGGGCACAAATGGGGCAAGGAGCAATGTAATGGACTCCAGAGAGTGGCGGAGGACCTGTAGGGTGGTAGCACCACCGGACTCAAATTCCTTCCCCCTTGATGGGGGAGAGCAGGGTGGGGGTGAATCCCCCTCCCCCCGCCCAAAAGATGGCGGATTTTCAACCTTCCCCCTCTCACCAGGGGAGGGGAATTTTATTTGGGTGGTACCCGCTCCAGGCAGACTAGGCGTCAAGGAGGCTACGTCTTCCACCTCGAATTTCTCCACCTTATTAAAGAGTTCCATAACGGCCGCAATGGCAGTATTAAAGTGCCAGGAGGTCTCTATATCCTCAGAGACTTTTTTAATGGTGAGGTGGGAGGCCCTGTACAAGTCCCTGGCCTCCTCGGAGAGTTGAGCGGGCTCAATCTTTGTACTGGGTAGATTCCTGAGCCTCTCTGCCTCCTCGGTAACCTTCTGCCACAGGCGGTTAAGAAAACGGTAACTCCCAACTATAGCCCTGTCGCTCCACTCTGCGTCCTTCTCTGGAGGGCCTATAAAGAGGATGTAAAGCCTGAGGGTATCCGCCCCGTATTTTTTGATAATATCCTCTGGACTCACCACGTTACCCTTAGACTTGGACATCTTGGCGCCGTCCTTTATTATCATCCCCTGTGTGAAGAGATTCTTGAAGGGTTCCTGAAATTTTATATAGCCCATATCGTAAAGCACCTTGGTGATGAACCTGGAATAAAGGAGGTGCAAGATGGCATGCTCCACGCCGCCAATATACTGGTCCACGGGAAGCCAGCGGTTCACAAGCTCACTATCAAAAGGTTTAGAAGAATCTCTGGGAGACAAGTACCTGAGGTAATACCATGATGAATCTACGAAGGTGTCCATAGTCTCTACCGCCCTACGCGCCTCTCCCTGACACTTTGGGCAGCGTGTGAGGAAAAAATCCTTCACCTCCGACAAAGGACTCTTCAGTAATCCTTTAAGTATTATTAAATTTGGACTTGCGGTGTCGATAGATTCCTCCACCACTCCTGGGGAACTCAAGGTGGGGAGCTTCAGCCTTTCTATATGGGGCAGGAGCACAGGCAGGTCCTTTTCGGGCACCGGAACTATTCCGCATGAATTACAGTATATTATGGGTATAGGAGCCCCCCAGTACCTCTGGCGTGATATGAGCCAGTCCCTCAAGCGATAGTTGACGGCGGAGGCGCCCAATTTCTTCTCCTCAAGATACTTAATAATCTTTGGTATAGCACCTCTATTGGATAGGCCGCTAAATGGCCCGGAGTTAGCCATCAGGCCATCACCTGTAAAAGCCTCCTTCATCGTCTCAGGCCTCAACCCGGAACCTTCTGGCTGAATTACAGCCTTTATAGGAAGCTTGTATGTCCTGGCAAAGTCAAAATCCCTCTGATCGTGCGCAGGTACTGCCATCACTGCCCCTGTGCCGTATTCCATCAGGGCATAATTGGCTATCCAGAGTGGCACCCTCTCGTCGTTCAGGGGGTTTATAACATAAAAACCTGTGAAGACCCCTTCCTTGGGCGCACCTGCAGCGGAGCGCTGTATAAGGCTCTCGTTCCTTGCCTTTTCTACAAAAGAGAGTATCTCCTCCCTTCTGGGATTGTCCTTTACCAGCAACTCTATAACAGGATGCTCTGGGGCCAGGACCATAAAGGTAACGCCGAAAAGGGTATCGGGCCTGGTGGTGAAGCATGTCAGGGTAGGGGCAGGTGTCAAACCTGCCCCTACAGATGGGAGTGGCCCTGCCACTTTGAAATCTATCCTGGTCCCCTCACTCCTGCCAATCCAGTTTTTCTGCATTACCTTCACTCGCTCAGGCCAGCCCTCAAGGAGTTCCAGGTCGTCCAGAAGCCTCTGGGCATAATCGGTAATCTTAAAGAACCACTGCTCTAAGTCCTTTTGCTTGACAGGGGTATCGCACCGCTCGCAAAGGCCCTCTACGACCTGTTCGTTAGCCAGGACTGTAGAACAGGAGGGGCACCAGTTCACGGCTGCCTTTTTCCTGTAGGCCAATCCTTTTTGATACAATTTGAGGAATATCCACTGGGTCCATTTGTAATACTCGGGATCACAGGCAGTTACCTCTCTATCCCAGTCATAGCCCGTGCCCCAATGGAGGAGCTGCTGCTTCATGGCAGCAATGTTTCTATAGGTAAGGTCAGCGGGGTGACAACCTTCCTTTATGGCGGCATTTTCTGCTGGCAGCCCAAAGGCATCCCACCCCATTGGGGTGAGAACGTTGCAGCCCTTCATGAGCTTGTAGCGAACCACCACGTCCCCGAGGATGTAGTTCCTGGCATGACCAACGTGGAGAGTACCTGAAGGGTAGGGAAACATCACCAGGCAGTAGAACTTTTCTTTAGGAGAGTTCTCTTTTATCTTAAAGAGCCCCTGACGGTTCCAGTACTCCTGCCATTTGGGCTCAATTTCCCAGAACTTGTATTGCCTATCCTCCAATACCTTCTTTCTAACGCTTGAAAAATCTTCCTTTTCCATGGCACGGTAAATTTTAAATAATTATAACTGAAAATCAATCGTTTTACCTGACCTGTCATCGCAAACCTATGAGGACTGGCAAAATGCGTAATCCGCCTTAGGCGGACTGAGGTACTGAAGGTGCCGAATCCGCCTCAGGCGGATCGGTTAAAACACGAGATTGCTTCGCTCCGCTCAGAATGACGTAAACCATCGCAGTGACTTTTCAGAGTTCTACCTATTTTGTATGCTTCTCAAAATCCTCAACCTTATCTGTTTGTCCTACAACAATAATACTATCACCCTCTTCCAGGACATAATCGCCTGTCGGAAGAACCATTCGCTCTCGCTCTACGACCTGGTCGTTCACCTGAACTGTCTCCGTCTTTTTTATTATTACCACGTTGACGTTGTATTTGGACTTGAGGTCCAGTTGCTTCAGGGACTTCCCGAGAAGCTTTTCCCCCGCCTTTATCTCCGCAAGGCAGTAGTCTTCCCCCACCTCCACGAATTCTCTCACCCCGGGGACCATTATGCTCTTGGCCAGCCTTATGCCTATATCCTTTTCAGGAAAAACTACCTTGGTTGCACCCACCATGTTAAGTACCTCAGCGTGGAGTTCACTGGTGGCCCTGGCAATAATCTCTTTTATTCCCATTTTACTAAGTATGGCAGTATTCATCACACTGGGCTCAAGTGCACCCATAGCCACCACCGCTACATCGGCATCCCCCACCCCGCAGGCCCGGAGAGATTCCTCATCCTCCCTATCGAGCTGAATGGCATGCGTAGCGATATCCCTCATCTTCTCCACCTGTTCCTTATCTATATCTATAGCAATGACCTCTGCCCCCTCTTCAACCAGTGTTTTCACCACGGCCTGCCCAAATCTTCCCAATCCCAGTACAGCCACCAGTCTTGCCATGTATATTAACCTCCCTCAACCTATTGCCACATGTTCTTCAAGATAACCGATTCTCGGAGCGGCGGCCTCTCTCCCCACCATCTGGGCAAGAGTTAGGGGACCGAGCCTGCCAATAATCATATTTATTTATGAGATTTATCATAAAGAACTCCTCTCGGAGTGTCCATCGTACAAAGTAAACGTATTACGACTATCCTACAAAAATTTTCGCCTCTACGTACTCAAAGCCTTTATGCTTTGGCCTTCCGAATAAAAATAATCCAACAATTAGCGGCCCTACTCTCCCTATGAACATAGTAATAGTCAACAAAATCTTTCCGATAACCGTTAGATGGGAAGTAATTCCCATTGATAATCCGACGTTTCCGAGTGCGGAAACGGTTTCAAAGAGAATCTGAAGAAATGATGCGTCCTCCGTAAAAGTCAAAATCAGTGTATCTATTACTACAACTAAACTGAACAAATAAAATATCGCAAAAGCCGTATGTATCGTATCATCAGGAATACGCTTTCTAAATAAATTTACATATGTTTTCTTTAAGTTTGCCAGAGTTGAAGCAAAGATAACACCCAGCGTAGTCGTCTTAATTCCCCCTCCAGTACTTCCCGGAGAGGCACCAATGAACATTAACAAAATGAGCATAAAAAGTGCGGTTGAACCCATTCCCGCAATATCAATTGTATCAAATCCCGTAGTTGTGGAAGCGTTAATCGTTTGAAAAAAGGAGGCCAAAATACGGTCCTTTAAAGAAATCTCTGGAGACCACTTCTCAGAAAAGAAAATCACCAAGAAGCCAATAGATAGTATAATTGCAGTGACTATTATTGCCAACTTGGTATGAACAGACAGCTCTCTAGGATATTCATGCTTAATAAATTTTTTGAATTTGGCATATAAATCATAGAGAACAAAAAATCCAATACCGCCTAAAATAGTAAGAAAAAAAATGGTGACATTTACAATGATGCTTCCACGATAAGATTCGAGACTATCTGGAAACAATCCAAATCCAGCAGTACAAAAACCTGAAACAGAATGAAAAATCCCTAAATGTATCGATCTGGGGACGGAAAATTCATGCATCCAATAAATACTCAGAATAGCTGCACCTGCAAATTCAAAAAGGAAGGTAAATATCAAGACAAATTTGAAAAACTTAAAGATATCTGCAACTTCCGCCCCTGCTATAGCTTCTTTAGCAACCAGTTTATGTATTAAAGGAGGTCTTAAACCAAGAGTATAAGCTATAAAAATAAAAAAAGTGACATACGAAACTCCTCCAATCTGAAAAATAACAAGAAGTGTCATCTGCCCAAAAAGAGAATAAAAGCTGCCGACATCAACGGGACTCAATCCCGTAGTGCTTATTCCAGAAGTTGCAACAAATAAAGCATCTATAAACGGTTCGTGTTTTCTACTAGAAGTAGAAATCGGCAAAGTGAGAACAGATGCTCCAATCAAAACGACTAAAATATAACCAAGAACTAATAATTGAATTGGCGTTAATTTTACCCCGTAGCTCCTCTTCACCACACCTTTTGCCATTTTCGAGCGTTTATAGGCCCTGCATGCCTCCACAGTCATCCATATAGCTAAGCAAAAATTAATAGACCATGAAGTCACTTCCATTACCTTTACAACTTCCTTTTCAAATTGTTCTGTAAACAAAACTGCAAGAATAGATAAGGGTAACGCTACTGTAAGGTTTATTGACAAAGCTATTATAGACTTTGCTCGTTGGGACTTGTCTCTCCTGAGAAAAACCAGGTTTAGAAGGCCAGGGAAAATAGTTAGCCAAGTAATGGCTAACATTCCTGCCAGCTTCCCCTTAGTAATGTCCACCAAACTTACATATAGCTTTTCTTGCTCCTCAAGGTATTTAACGGTATCCTCTGTATCTGCTTCTGAATAACCGAGTTGTATTCCCTTTTCTTTTAGTTCGGAAGGCTCCGTAAAGGGGGCTTCTTTTTTCAATTTTTTGAGATATCGAAGGAGGTCTTTCTGAATCATTTTGTTTGAGAACTCTGAAAAAAGCAGTTTATCAGAGAGATATTTTTGGTATTCCTGTATTGGCTAAATTCTCTTGACTTGTCGAGACCCCCGGCCTATTTGCCAGCTTCTGAAAGAATCCGCCTCTGACAGCCACCTTTTAATGTAACCAAATTTAACAAAATAAAGAGAAATTCAAATGTTAAATGAAATCCAAAGCTCAAATGACCAAAATAACTTGAAATTTGGACTTTGACATTGATTTGGCATTTGGGCTTTGACATTTGGATAAGAGGATAGCAAGAAGGGTAAGGCAAATCAATGGCTTACGCCCTTTTCAGCAATGTAACTACACACAGCCCTATAAAAAAGGCGTAAACCAGCGAAGCCAGGCCGAGAAAGAGGCTTGAAATATATCCTGGCCTAACCCCAGGTGGGAGGAAACGGTGATTTATAACCAAAGTGAGCGGACAATAAACAGCCATGGCCAGCCCACCAAAGCAGGCATTACTTATAAAAAGCAATAGAGGTGGCACCGGGAAAAGGACGAGCAAAGAGCCTGCTAGTATCCATATCCCTACGAGAAGTATATACCAAATGGATATTGACCTTTTACGGGCAGCCTTAAAATTAACGTACACAATATCTGAGATTGTTCGAGCCATACTCAGCCACCATGGTGGGCCAAAGAATCAGTTCCCCGCCCCCTTATAGAAAGCCCCAAAAGGATTGCCCCTGGACCCAAAACCTTCAAGAATCCACCGGTCTTTGGGGGCAAATCCGCCACGGAAAGAGGAGCTAATATGTTGGTATCTTGCATAAGTAGAGAATAGGGGCTAGGGCTTAGCAGTAGGCAGTAAGCACTAAACGCTAAGTACTAAGCATTCTGCCTACTGTTTACTCCATACTGCCTGCTACCCCTAGCCCCTAGCCCCTGACCCCTAATCCCTATTTCTGACTAATCGTGGTCTGGGCCACTGTGGCCGTCGCCTCTGCCATATCTACAATAGGAATGGTAGGGGCCTGGTTTCCAAGCAGTTCTACGGCCAGCCACTGGGGCGCGCTCCTGTAGCGGAGTACGGCCCTTACCTGTAGCGGCAGCTTGACCTCTTGAGGGACCATGAAAACATACCTTTCCATCATGTATCCCTTCGGAGGAATTCTGTAATCGGAAATGACGTGGGTGGCCTCCCACACCTTATAGGTAGGCTGACCCTTGGCGTTGCCAAAGATGGTGTGATATACAACGGCATCTTCGTCCGGGTGTCCCTCCGCGTCTAACTTGCCGGAGCGGTATAATTCGTTACCATCGGCGTCTGCCACTGCTACGTCCAGCCATGCCTGCCGAACCTCTGTAAGCCCGGTAGGGATATAGTGGCCTGCACCCACATTTTCCACTTTTACCCTAAATTTGAGCAACTCTCCAGGCTTTATAGAGGAAGGTACTACCAGCTCTACCTTAGCCGCATTTTTTAGCCTTTCTTCGGCCATCTTTTGCCGCTCAGGGTCCTGGGCAGAGGTGCCAAGGACAAGGCTGGTGCCACCTATGTGAAAGTGAGTCCAGATGTGGGGCCTCTCCATGCCTCCAGCATGTTTTGCTGCGGCAAGCCCTGGGTTATCTGGCCTCTCGGTGGAGCCTGTGGAGGGTACTCCTGGCCTTTGTCTCATGTGGCAGTCCTGGCAGTGAATCGTAGTAGAAGGGTCACCCGTATTGTAAGGTCCCAGGCGCCATTCCGTGTAGGTCTGTTCCACGGCCAATCGGCTTCCTGCATGAGACACATCGTGGCATGAGCCGCAGAATTCAGAACGGGTATGGAGTTCAGAATACTCCGTCTTATGCGCGGTTACAGGACTATCCTTGAATGGACCCCTTTTAGTGCCGAAATCCATCTTTGCAGCATCCCCTGGTTCCAGAATAAAAGGGGCGTTACCTATACCCGTAGTTGCCTTTACAGAATGGCAGAAATCACAGAAGATATTCTCTTTACTGGCCTCACTACTAGGCATGGATGGAGTAGTTTTCCACTCTCCAGTGGTAAAACCTACCGGTGTGTGACAGCGAACGCATGAGTCCATGACAACCCTCTGAGGTCCTTCAGCCTCCAGGAGACCTTTTTGATAGAGAGCCCTTACAAGGGGGTCATACCATGCATAGGCATGAGTGGAGTTCCTCCACTGCTGAAAAATATCAGTATGGCACGCACCACATATCATCGGGGGAAAAAACCTGCTCTCTGGCATTTCACCTTTGCCAGTAATAGGGGCTTCAATAATATTGGCTGGCCTGTCCCTTGGAGGTAACTGCCAGCTAGGTGCCCATTCCTGGGCGGTAGCACCGCCTGGCATCAAAATAGCAAATCCAACATAGGCGAACGAAAGCAAAGCCAGCCCCATATCAATAATGCAAGAGGCAAGCGCTGCGGGCACAGTTTTGTTACCTAACAGTACTTTACTGCTAATAGTACGAAACATCCTCATATATTCCCATCCCTTCGTCTATTTGAATTGCATTATCAACGAACATCTGCGGGATAAGCACAATAAAAAATATATTAAGGAAATTGCCGACAATTACAACCTCAAAGATAAAATCTCCGCCTTTTGTAAGTATTTAGGGGAATTATTAACAGACACATGGTCATACTGTGCAGTGCCCACTGTTATTGTTTTTCCGGTGAGCAAAGCTTTTGCCAACCAATCCCACGTGTAAACGAAAACTTACTCAAAGTTTAGAGACTTGACAAATATCATTTATGTGATATATATGTTGTTTTGTCAACCGTTCATTTTTGTCCATGGAAAACTATTATAAATTAGTTGAAACATTAGCTAAGCAGGCGGGAGGTCACTATAGACTTACTACCGTCCTCGTAAAGAGGGTTAAGCAACTGGTAAAAGGGCTTTCCTCTTTCAGGACTGAACCTACGGACCCGATAAGGACAGCCTTCGATGAGTTTACTGGTGGCAAGCTACGTATTACAGGGAAGATAGAAGAACCCGCCTTAGGCGTAGAAGAGAAAAAGAAGGGATAGGAGTATGATTCAGGTAGAGCACCTTACCAAGCGCTATGGAGACAAGACGGCGGTAGACGACATATCATTTCAGGTGCATGAGGGAGAGATTTTAGGTTTTCTTGGCCCTAATGGGGCAGGTAAGTCGACCACCATGCGCATCCTCACTGGTTTTCTCCCCGCCACCTCTGGAAACGCAAAGGTGGCAGGTTATGATGTCTTCACAGATTCTTTGAATGTAAGGAAACAAATAGGCTACCTTCCCGAAAATGTACCTCTTTATCATGAAATGAGGGTCAGTGAATACCTGATGTTCAGGGCCCAGCTAAAGGGGGTGTCAAGGAAGGAGAGGAGGGCCAAGATTCAGGAGGCCCTGGAAAAATGTGGCGTTATAGAAGTACAAAACCAGATTGTGGGAACCCTCTCTAAAGGCTACAGACAGCGGGTGGGACTGGCCGATACCATGGTCCACGACCCCAGGATTCTTATACTGGATGAACCTACCATCGGGCTTGACCCAAACCAGATTCGCCAGGTCAGGGCACTTATTAAAGAATTAGGAAAGAGGCACACTATTTTGCTTTCAACACATATCTTGCCAGAGGTAGAGATGATATGCGGCAGGGTAATTATCATTAATAAGGGAAAGCTTGTTGCCATGGACACCCCAGAGAATCTTATCTCAAAACTCAGGGGTGTGGCTACCATACACCTTGAGGCCAGAGGGCCTTTTGGGCAGATTAAGGCAGGCCTTGAAGGGGTGCCAGGAGTCCTCAGCGTTAAGGGAGAGGACGGAACGGAGACCCATCGTTTCGTGATAGAGACAGATAAGGGTCGGGACGCCAGGGAGGAGATCTTCAGGGCCTTCGTGGATAATAGTTGGGTACTTCTTGAGATGAAAAAGGAGACGGTTACCCTGGAAGAAGTCTTCCACCAAATCACAACCAGGGAGGCAGAGGAAGCCGTCCCAGGCGGAGAGGAACCCGCCTTCAAAGGGGGAATTAAGGAGACAGTTTCTAGCCTCTTTAGCAAGATAAGAGGATAAGGAGTTTTTCTAGTATGACCAATTCCATAACAATCTTTAAAAGGGAGATGATTTCTTATTTCTACTCTCCCGTTGCCTACATAGTAATAGCAGTATTTCTTTTATCTTCTGGGTACTTTTTTGCCAGGATACTGGCCCTTACCCAGCAGGCTACTTTAATGTACAGCCTGGCCAACACCCAGGTAATACTTTCCATCCTTGCGCCAGTGATAACCATGAGGCTAATGGCCGAGGAAGTTAAATCAGGGACTATAGAGATGCTTATGACTGCCCCCGTGACGGACTTTGAGGTGGTCTTCGGCAAATTTTTGGCAGCTTTGTTCCTTTACCTGGTGATGCTGGCACCTACCCTTCTCTATGTAGTATTCCTAGGGTGGGTAGGAGAACCTGACATGGGCCCTATTATGGCCAGTTACATTGGGCTAACTTTAATGGGTGCCATGTTTGTCTCTGTGGGGCTACTCATGTCCGCCCTTACAAAAAATCAAATTATAGCTGGGGTGCTGGGTATCGTATCCCTTTTAATACTCTTCTATCTGGGCTACGCGGTCTCCGGGACAGAAGGCTGGTATGTACCTGTCCTCCAGTATATAGGTACCTTTGACCACTGGGAACCTTTCACTAAGGGGCTGGTGGATACAAAGGATGTAATCTACTATTTAAGTATTACAGTCCTTTGCCTATTTGTCACTGTAAGGCTGGTAGAAAGCAGAAAGTGGAGGTAGTAAAGCTTTGGATGTTAAGAAGAGATTCGACATAAATCAGCTACTCAGAAAAAAAACGGTAATAGGGGCCAATGTGCTTCTAATGACCCTTGTTGCCATAGGCCTATTTGGCATAGTAAGTTACCTTAACAGCCGACATTACGCACGCATTGATTTCACTTCCACTGGGAGGTTTTCCCTTTCCACCAAGACCAAGAACATCCTCAAAGGGCTGGATAAACCAGTAACAGTAACAGTCCTCTTTAACCCTTCGGAACTCTTCTACGAAAGGGTAGTGGACATACTCCAGGAGTATACCTATGCCTCCAAGAATATAAAACTTGTACACATAGACCCAATCCGTAACCCAAGCCGTTTGCGCGAGCTTACCCAACGAATAAAGGCCGAGGAGATACAGATTAACTCAGTGATATTCGAGTGTGGGGATAAGGCCAAGCACGTGGGTCAAGCTGATGTTATCGAAAGGAAATTTCCCTTCAAATTCAAGGGAGAGGAAGCCTTTACCGCCGCTATCCTCAGTGTCACGCAACCCGAACAGGAGGCAATCTTCTTTACTACCGGACACGGAGAAAGAGGGTTAGAGGACTATGAGCAAGCAGGCTTCTCTGAGGTCTCTACTGCCCTAAAGCGGGACAACTACCGTATAATACCCCTGGACCTGCTGACTAGGAAAGAGATTCCTAATGACTGTAATCTCCTTGTCATTGCAGGGCCTACCAAGGCCTTCACCTCTGAGGAGCTGGCCATTATTAGAAACTATCTGGATGAAAAGAAAGGTAACCTCTTAGTGCTCCTGGAACCTGCATTTGGTCCTTACAGCCGAACGGGCCTTGAGGACCTCCTCAAGGAGTACAATGTGGAGGTCAAAACTAATGCCGTTGTCTACAATAAGGTACAGCTACCCTTTTATGGTCTACAGACCGTGGCCGAGATATACGTAAACGAGGAAAGGTATCCAGAGCATAAGATAACCCGTAATATGAGGTCACTCACCAGTGTCTTTTTTGGAGCCTGCGTAATAGAAAGCAAGCCCCCTACCAAGGAAAAACCATTCCAGGCAAGACACCTGGCCATGGGACCCGATAATAGCTGGGGAGAGACAAGCATAGGAGGGAAGGAAAAACCTGAATTCAACCAGGATAAGGACATACCTGGGCCTATTACCATCGCCGTTACAGCCGAGCCAGTAGACACTGCAGCCCAGGCCTCAATGGCCCACGGTACCATTCCTGAGGAAAAACCTCCCCAGAGCCCAAGGATTGTGGTCTTTGGGGATGTGGATTTTGCAGCAAATGAGTATTCCGGTCACCCAGGTAATAGAGATATCTTCCTCAACAGCATCAACTGGCTGGCACAGAAGGAGACCCAACTGGGTATCTCCGCCAAACCTCCGGACGTCAGACGTGCTGTCATAGACCCCAAACAGATGAAGCTTATTTACTGGATATCGGTTGCAGGGCTACCCGGGCTGGGCCTTGTCATGGGCGGCTACGTATGGTGGAGAAGGAGGAGGTAGGCAGAGATGCGTCTAAAAACCACCCTTATACTACTGGGCGTTGCTGTCATACTCATCCTCTTTATCCAGCTCTATGAGAAGAAAAAACCCTCTACCGAGGAGTGGGAGCTACAGCAGGCAAAGGTATTCACAGAATTTAAACCTGAGAGAGTAAGCCAGATAGAGATAAAGAAAGAAGATGGAACCTTCCTCATCAAAAAGCTAGAGGAAGGACGCTGGGTATTAGAAAAGCCCAGGCCGGCTAGAGCCGATGCCACAGAGGTCAAGAGCATCCTATCCGAGCTAGAATTTCTTAGCAAAATAGGCACTATTTCCCCTGAGGGAGGAAAACCAGTGGACCTGGCTAGCTACGGACTGGATAAGCCCCAGATAGAGACCTCCTACTGGACTGGCCCTACCCAGTCAGACAAATATACCTTCTACGTCGGCGCAAGGAGGGCTGGGGGTACTGAAGTATATATGAGGCATGAAGGCGGCAAAGAAGTCTATATGGTCAAAGGTACCCTTATGGATAAACTTGCCAAGTCCCTCAATGACCTCAGGAGCAAGGATATCTTTGAGATTGATCCCAACGCAGTCCAGAGATTGGAACTACGCTACGCAACAGGTGAAGGCATCCGATGCTTCAAAGAGGGGGAAAATTGGAGACTTGAAAGCCCCGTAACCGATAAGGGTGACAATGAAAAGATCATGGGGGTCATTCACAACCTGAGGGGATTGACTCTAAAAAAGGAGGATTTTATTACGGATGAAGCGGTCGATCTGGATAAATTTGGTTTAGCAAACTCCCAACTGACTGCTACAGTCCAGGAGAAAGGTAAGACCCAAACTCTACTGCTGGGAAATACCAGAGACAACAAGATATACGCCAAACGCCTGGAAGAATCTGCCCTATTCTTCCTCAAGGATAACACGGTAAGCCTCCTGAAGAGGCATCCAAACGAACTCAGGGATAAAAAGCTTGCCAGGTTCGACCCGCTTTATGTCTCAAAGGTAGAACTAAAAACCAGAGATCAAAATATAATTATAGAAAAGACCAAGGAATACGATTACCTCATTACCCAGCCCGTGAACGTCCTTGCAGATAGAGACACCTTCAAGGGCTTCCTGGAAACTATTAAGGAGCTAGAGATACAAAATTTTGTAGCCGATAAAACCGGGAACTTAGCCCCTTACGGCTTGGACCAACCTGAGGCAGACATTACTATTACCCTGAAGGATGATCCCACTAAGCCTATAAGACTCCAGATAGGCAGGAAAGACGAACGGGGTGCCCTCTGCTACATCAAGAGAACCGGAGAAGAACCCGTCTTTTCTGTAAAGGCTGAAAAACTCTATGACCCGGCCACACGTGGTTACCTGGCATTCAGAGACAGGTTGGTACTGGAATTCAACAGGGATAAGGCCCAAAAGCTGGTGATGGAAAGGGACAATAAACGCTTCCTATTAGAAAAGGAGCAAGGGCAAAAAGAAAATTGGTTACTAAAGGAGCCGCTGGTAGTGGAGGCTGATGAGGAACTGACTAATAATATTATTTGGTCACTGTCCTTCCTCAAGGCCGACAGGTACGTAGAAGAAGGACCAAAAGACCTCAAACCCTATGGGCTGGATACTCCCACGATTAAGGTCACCATCACTTATGCCCAGGGACTCCCTATGGAAGGCAAGACAGAAGGTGGCAAGGCCACCCCCACCGAAGGAGAAATCTTTGTAGCAGAGAAAGAACCTAAGCTCGAGAGCAAAACCCTTTTTGTGGGCAAAAAGGTAAAAGAGGGCGAAAATGCCAACTCTTATGCCACGCTTCAAGGTGGAAACCTGGTTTTTGAGATGAGCTGGACAGAGGTCAGGTACCTGGAATCAGAACCTGCCTCTAAGATGCTGGTCAAACTTGAATATCCTGAGGTAACCGGGGTCTCCCTCACTTACTTCGGAGGTGGCACTGCCACTCCAGACAAGGAAGTTATCTATCAGAAAAAGGGAGAGGCCTGGGAGATGATAAAACCGGAGCAAAAATCCATCGCCACCAGGGAGATAGAGTCCATCCTTTACCACCTTAAGAACCTCAAGGCGGACAGCATCGCCCAGTACTCCGCCAAAGACCTCACACAATACGGCCTTGATAAGCCCCTTTTCAAGCTCACCTTGAATACAGATAAAGGAGAGAAGTCCATTACAATGGGCAACCAGGCTGAGAAAGGGATGCATTATGTCAAGGCCAGTGACTCAGACTTTGTATTCCTGGTAAGCCACGAAAAGCTGGAAAAGCTCATGAAAGAGAAACCTGTAAGAGAGGCCTCCAAGGCCCCGGTAGGCGGATAAAGCCTCAAACCCCTTGAACCCCTTAAATCTTTTTTCCCCGTTTAACGCCAAGTTCCTCTGCAAACCTATTTATATCTTCTGCCTTTTGTTCCCGCTGTTCCCTTGCAATCTTTCCGAGGGTGCCGAAAGAAGAAACCCGATAGTAGAGGCCGTAGAAAAGGTCGGTTCTGCCGTAGCCAATATCAGCACAGAACGCCTCGTGGTAGAGCGCAGCACAGACCCCTTCTTTTCTGGCAGGAGTGAGCTCTTCAGGGAATTCTTTGAGAGTTACTTCGGTACTTATGAGAAAAAGAAGGTAGAGACTCCCCTTGGTTCAGGCGTAATAATTGATCCTGAGGGGTATATCGTTACCAATGAACACGTAACCAGCGCAGCCTCTAAACTCACAATAAGCCTATCCGATGGTTCCCAGTATGAGGCACAGTTAATTAGCTCAGACCCAGAAGTTGACCTGGCAATCCTCAAGATAGATGCGGGCAAACCATTACCTTACGTTCGTTTAGGAACCTCTAGCGACCTGATGATTGGAGAGACGGTAGTAGCCCTGGGTAACCCCCTGGGCTTTGAAAACTCTGTTACCACAGGGGTTATGAGCGCTGTCAATCGTACCATAACCTTCCCAGGTAAATACGGAGAGATTAAGTATGAAGGTCTCCTCCAGACAGATGCCTTGATAAACCCGGGCAACAGCGGCGGCCCACTGGTCAATATAAACGGAGAGCTTATCGGCATAAACATGGCCATTATAGCCACCGCCCAGGGCATAGGCTTTGCGATACCTGTAGATAAGGTAAAAGAGGCCCTGGTAAAGCTATTTAATTTTCAAGAGATTAACAGGGTCTGGCTGGGACTCAGGGTAAAAGAGCCAGCGGGGGGTGGAGTCGTGGTCGATGCAGTGGAGGAGAAGAGCCCTGCCCAGAAGGCTGGGATACATGCAGGAGATGTAGTAACTGCCGTGGACGGTAAGCGGGTTACTGATGTAATTGAGTTTGAGAAATACCTCCTCAAAAAGAACGCAGGGGATAAACTCAGCGTCCACGTGAACAGGGATGGCAGAGAAAAGACCTTCAAGGTTACATTGGAGAAGTTACCCGTACCTCCTGCGGAACAATTAGCCCGGGCAAAGCTGGGTTTAGAGGTGCAGGCCTTCACCCCGGAGCTTGCCTCTAAGTTAGGGATTGACTGGTTAACAGAGGGCGTTCTTATCTCTGGGGTAGACCCCAGAAGCCCCGCGGGAGAGGCCGGCATGGAGCCAGGCATGGTAATCATAAGCCTGGGTGACTACAAGATATCTAGCCTGGAAGAGATGGCCAGACTTCTAGACAAGGTGAAAAGTGGCGATAGGGTAGACGTGGGCCTGGCCTGGGTGGACAGGTTTGGGGCTCACAGAGGCTACGCACGCTTAAGGGCCAAATAGGAAATCAATAAATGACTTTCATATAGCAATTCTTCCTCTTGCTTCCTCCCCCCTGCCCTTGGCATCCAATCCCCCCGCCTGGAGCTCAATACTTCTTATCTGCCCCAAGCATATCACTTATCTCTATAATAGCTATAAACTGAAACCTCCTCAAAATGAATAGAATTTTGGGCTGGCAGGCAGTGGTTGACAAAATTTGACAAAGGGAAAGGTCTGTGTTAGATTGCTGGACATAAAGAAAAAAGTAGCGTGAGATTCAAGGCAGGCCATGTTTATAATTCCATAGGCTAGCGTTCCGCTTACTTTTTTCCCATCTAGCTTGCTATTCTTTTCTTATAATGGCGGGAGGGTAACCTGACTAATTACAAGACCTCAAAGCCTGATACAAGATTTCTCATAAGCTACTTTGATCAGCTCAGAATTAAAAATATTGTCCTGATAGCGTCCATAGGCGCCATTGGGGTTTGGTTGCTCGTGTGGGAAGGATATTTTTCTAAAGTGAGGCTTCCCTTCGCGCTGCTAATGGGTGTCATGGCCTTATTCGACGCGTGGGTGGCTGGCTTCAAAATCTCGTTTAAGCGCTTACTCTACCTTGCAGCAGTGGCGGGTGTGGCTGGATGCATTACCCAGGTAGTCGGAGTTGGCCAAGGCTTCTGGCACTACACTGGTACTCAACAGTCTTATTTTTTCGTTCCTTTCACTTTCGTATTCACAGCGCTCTGCATGTACGGATTAACTACAACATGGCTGGAAAGATTGTTGCGCCCGCTGACCAATTACGGGCCTCTTTGGCCTAACCTCCTAATGGTAGTGGTCCTTTTTGGCTTGTTGCTCGGTACGGTACCCCATTCTCTGGGAAAACTCGGTACCGGCTTTTGGATTTATTACTCATTTCTATTCCTATTTGGATTGTTTGTCTCCTTTCGCATGAATTTCCAGACGGTACTGAGCATGACCATCTCTGCCTGGATTGTTGGGGGTGCGAGTGAAACATTGGGGGCTCAAAGTGGTCTTTGGCTTTATGAGGGTGACACCACTTCTCCACCACTATTTCTCGTTTTGGCTTCTTGGCCTTTGGAATTCATTTTGCATTACTCATTGTCTGGGCTGCTAGCTAAAGAAGAGCTCATAGCTCGCCCGAGCCCTCGACAGTCTTAGCGAAACTGCTGAGACCATTCGGGTTAATTTTCGGCGGATTGGCCTATAAAAGGGCTGTATTCGCGAGGGAGAATTACACATGGAAAATTCGCTTCGCTTGCTGTTATTCGCCTTAGCTGCCTTCGATTTCATCCTTGCTAATGGAATCATTTTCTCTTGCCGCTTGTTACCTGAAAAAATTTTAAGCATGCCACATCTTGAACCACGCTTTTTCATGCTTTGCTGTGGTTTATTCCTGTATCAGTACACCTACATTCAATACATGGGCTTTCGCAATCCATCCCGTTACGCAACTTGTCTGAACCTGACAGTATGTATCCGTTTAACGGCCCCGATTCTCTATATCACTGGAATATTGCTTTGGGGCGCTCCCTTTACCTTGTTCCACTGGATGTTCGCAGCATCCGCTGTGGTCGATTTAACTGTGAGTGCGTTTATATTGTCTGGGATGCGGCGGCTGAATATTCCCTTTTTTAAAGGGGACGCCACCGCAGTAGAATATTCAAAAGGTCCTGAGTTGTTGAGAAAGGTGCTGCTGATACTTACCATAGGTGAGTTTTTAATCAGCATGAACTTCATATTAGTGCCAAAGTTTTGGCTTAATTTTTTTGGAATCCCTTTTACTGTTGACCCGTGGTGGACTCGAATGACTGGTCTGTTCCTGCTCAACATCGCTTATATTCAGTATCTAGGCTATCTAGACGTATATCGCTATAGCCAAGCAGTTGCAGTGAGTGGCTACTATCGAGCGCTCTGGCCAGGTTTGTATTGGTATTGGGTCTTTTCAGGCGGAGCGGGTAACGCGATGTTCAAGGGATTTATTTTGTTTTTCTCCTTTTTCAATATTTTCACCTGCATCTTTATCTTATGGTCACTACGCCGAGCATTATCGCAGCCAGCTCCCGAGCGGCCGGCTACAGGTAATCCATAGAACAGGCTGAATTTCCTTGATTTTTTATAACCTATTGTGATAACCTTTTGCCGTTTACTTGCAGTGTAGGGGCACGGCGCCGCCGTGCCCCTACAGTTGCTACTGCAGGTTTTACTAACTTAAAAGAGGAGAATACCCATGCCTGGCCTAAGCTTTGAGGAGACTATGGATGGCTACCTGGGGGAGAACATCAGAGATTTCCGGGACGGGGAGGATTATGGGATAAGGCACGAGAATCCTATAAAATTTGATGTGGAAATCGAGATAGATTCTGTGGACAAGTTTATCCAGGTATCTTCCCACGAGGCCAGGTTAAAGGGGAAGTTCTATTGTAAGTCTCTAGGGGGCGAGACAGCGATGACCATTAAAAAGGGAAAATTCAACCTCTTTGATATAGACCCCGAAACTGGCCACAGGAACATGTACTACAGCTTTAACTTTAATTCCCCCGATGGAGAGCAGTACTACTTCTTCGGATTCAAAGACATTTTTAATGATAAAGTAGTTGACCTGGTAGAGGACCTCACCACACTCTTTGTAAGGATATACCAAGGAAAAGATGCGACAGGCAAGCTCTATGGCAGCGGTGTAATGTACTTCAGGATCACAGACCTTGCCTCTGTTTTAAACATGCTAAAGTCCAGTGAGGTATTTGGGGCAAGTAACCCTCTGGAAGAGTATACAACGCGGATCAAGTTTGCAAGTTTCTTTGTGGCAGAGACCTTGAAGACTTATACCCCAGGGCCAAGATTTCTATACACCACAAGGTACGAAAACCTCGTCCTTTCTGGAAATCTTAATAAGGAAGCTGTAAAGTCCGCCGAAGGCGTGGGAGAAGAGGAGACAAGAGAGTTCTTCTTCTTCTCGGGCGAACATGATAAGGGCTTTCCCTGGGGTGATGAGGAGACTATGAGCGACATCGCCCTGCTCATCTCTGATAGTAAGGGAAGTTACCAGCGCTTTGGCATCACCAGACAGGCCCTAAAGGGCCTAGACGTCGACCTGGAGAACAACAATTATACCTACACGGGAGAACTATATCAGATTACTCAGGGCAACTCAGTATCCTTCTCTGAGATAAAAGACTATACGGAAGGGGGTAACATAGAAAAAGTTAATGCTGATATTAAACTCACCCTGGAAGTGCAGCAATACGACAAGGTGGGGATAACCTTCAAGCCTATAGAAAATCTTGCAGGGTTAATTCCAGATAAGTTTGAGGACGAGGTAAGGAGTTACCTTACTTTCTTTCCCCTCCTGGGACACTTCATTACACCCTACCGTGTGAAGGTACTAGGGGGAACAATAAGGATAACAAATTCTCTTGGAGAGACCACTTATTCTATTGCCCCGAAAAACACCTTTGGCGAAGGGGAACTGAGTGAGATAAATGCCCTGAGAAAACCTGCTATATTTTACAATTATCTCTGCGGCATAGACCCTGCAGGGCAGACCCTTTTTCTCAAGATTAGCACAGATGTGCTGAGGAACGAAAGGGAATTTTATCTTAAGGACCTGGTTGACAAGGCCCTGGGAAAGACATACCAGATGGATTTAAAGAAAAATCTCCTGCTAAAGGAGGCCGTTGAGGAAAATCCCTCTGTGCCTGCCGTGGTAAGTAATGACCTCCTGACCCTGGTTAATGACCACTATCCCACAGCCGTACTCCTGAGGAAGATTGTCAGGATGGAGAACGCTGGCAAGACCTTTTACGCCCTGCACGAGTGTGTAGATGCGATAAACCTTGCTCCCATAAACTCTGATAAAGAAGCCACGGTAGCCGTATTCACCTACAAAGATGCTGACAAGTGGGACGGACACGCTCCTACCGAGGAAGAAGTACTTAGTATCTACAACAGTGAAGAAAAATTTGTCTTACTGGACAAGGTAATAGCGGAGTCGGGCTTTTTCCAGGCGCTGGAAGGTGCTCTAGCTAAATCAGGTAAAAAGAGAGAAGACTTCTCAATTATCGTCAAACCCAATTTCATGTTCTTCTACTCATTGAAAGACAAGTCTACCTACACAGACCCTGCACTGGTGGAACATTTGGTGGAAAGAATATATGAAAAAGGCTTTCGCAACATAAAGATTGCAGAGGCAAGGAGCACCCTCAGCGTATTCTTTGACAAACGTGACGTTAGAAACGTGGCACTTCATATAGGCTACAAAGAGGGGGGCAAATACCAGATTGTGGACCTCTCTGATAACCTGGAAGAATGGGACTACGGTGGGAAGCTGGGCAAGCATTACGTAAATAAGGACTGGAAATCGGCTGACTTCCGCATCTCTTTTGCCAAGAACAAAAGCCATTCCTATTCCTACTATACTCTTACCATTAAAAATATCTATGGCGCCCTCCCCATGGAGTATAAGTTTAAAGCTTATCACTGCGAGATGGGAGACATCTATGAGCCCACTATTGATTACATAAAGAACTTTCCTATACATTTCGGCTTCGTTGATGCAGTGGTTAGTGCTGATGGCCCTTTTGGCATATTTGCAGACCCTTATCCCCAGCCCACCATGACCATTATTGGAGGAGAAGATATTGTGGCGGTGGATTGGGTAGGTGGAGCAAAGATGGGCATAAATCCTATGCTATCCAGATACATACAGGAGGCCGTAAAGACTTTTGGAAAGCCCAGGATATGCATAAAGGGAAATAACCAGCTTTACAAGTTCTGGGCTAACATCCCCATGCTAGCCAGTTTTGGCTCGCACCAAATATTGGACAAACACTATACCTTTGGCTACCCCATTTACTACCTGTTGAGCGAGATGGACCCCGCCTTCCCCTCCAAACCCACTGAGTCTGCCTTATTGAATGAGCTCCGCCCCTTCTTCGCCCCCGCCAGGGAAATATTCTACAAGATGCCCAACCATCCCCCCTCCTGGCTCCACGAGCTCATTAACAAGGTCATTTACAGGTTATGGCAGTAAAAATACTTAATGTTGGAAACGAGACCTCTGCGGAAGTTAAAGGATTTCTCACCCTTTGCAGGGTTCTCAGACCCATAAGTAAGGGCCTTTTGTGCCTGTTTGTAATTACCTTCTCTACCCTCTCCTACACCCAGGAGTCTAAAGAGCTTGTTTTGCATTTCAGAGAAGATCAGCCGGAGGTAGAGAGGCAGGTTGAATCTAAACGGATTATAGAGGCGCTAAAGCAGGGCGTGGAGAAAATAGACATAGACCATGCTATCATAAAAGGCGACCTTGACTTCTTTGCGGGTGCCAGTCCAGCCCCTCTGGAAGAAAGCGGCCTTGAACCAGAAAGAATACAGGAATTAAAAAATAGTGAGGTTTCAGTCGTATATTTTGTCAAAGCCCATATTTCCATAACGAACTGCAAGCTAGAGGGTGACCTCCAGGCAGGATTTACCCTTGAGAGTAACCGTAGCGTTGTATTTCAGAAGGATATTAATTTTAACAACACAACCTTCGTCAAAGATAAAAAAGTAAACTTCTCGTATTCCACCTTCCAGGGCGGGGCGTACTTCAGCTGGGCCAGCTTCCAGGACGAGGCGGACTTAAACGATGCAACTTTCAAGGAGGAGGCAATCTTCTCTTGGGCTAGCTTTGCTAAGGGTGTAGACCTGACACTGGCCAGCTACCCAAAATTACGCATCTCCTGGCCTCAGCTAGAGGGAAGGCTTGGCTGCCCACTCCAGAATATCCAAGAGAAGATTAAAGAAGAATGGGTGAGTGTAGATGAACTTGTCTTGTGGCAGGAGGTATATCTCAGGCTGATAAAGAACTTTGAGGAAATAGGCGATACCAGGTCGGCAGACGATGCCTACTACCATTACCGATACACGATGCCCAAATTCAAGACAGCTCGCCTTGATTCAAACCCTGGTGAAGAATACATAGTGGGCCGTGGCTGGTGGGAAAAGACAGTGGACAGTTCATATAATGCTGTCCAAACTATTTTCTGAAAGTCATTTCCTTATAAGCCGCCCATTTACCTCTCGTTTAGGTTCTTAACAAGGTATAATATTGTCAAGGAATTCGTTATGGTTGAAGCTGAAAAAAATAAACAACCCACACCCATTGAAATCTCGTCGGGGCCAACCCTCCCAGAGGTGGCCGTTGTAGGCAGGCCCAATGTAGGGAAGTCTAGCCTCTTTAATCGCCTGGCTGGCAGGCGTATCTCTATCGTTGACCCCACTAGTGGTGTTACCAGGGACAGGGTATCCACAGAAATAAAATATCGGGGCAAGTGTTTTGAGTTGGTAGATACAGGCGGGATGGGTCTAATGGATGTGGAGGAGATACGAGCCCGGGTGGAGCACCAAATAGAACTGGCCATTGAGAGGGCCGCCATTATTGTCTTCGTAGTGGATGTGCGGGAGGGGATTGTGCCTCTGGATAACTTCGTGGCGGAGAGGCTGCGCCATGTTAAGAAACCCGTTATTCTAGTAGCCAATAAGGTGGATAGTCTTTCACTTGAGCCGCAGAAGGGGGAGTTTTATAAGCTGGGTTTTGGTGAGCCTCTTTCGGTGTCTGCCCTGCAGGGTGAGGGGCGGACGCAGTTACTGGAAGAGATTACTGCCCTCCTGCCAAGGGCAGAGGAGACCCGTGCTGAACCCTACATGAGGCTAGCGGTAGTTGGGAAGCGTAATGTAGGTAAGTCCACCTTGATAAATACCCTTGCCCGGGAGGAGAGGATGATTGTCAGCGAGATACCCGGGACGACCAGGGACTCTGTGGATATCCGCTTTGAACTAGACGGCAAGGTATTTGTGGCCATTGACACCCCTGGGGTGAGGAAAAGACGGAGTGTGGAAGGAACGCTGGATTTTTACAGCCTTGAGAGGGCTATGGGTTCAATAAGGAGGGCGGACGTGGTATTATTCATGCTGGATGCCAGGGAGGAGGTCTCCCAGGTGGATAAAAAACTGGGGGCCTACATAAACGAGGAGTACAAGCCCTGTGTACTTGTGATAAATAAGTGGGACCTGGCGAAGGGGCATGAACCTGAGGAGTATGAGGAGTATCTCAGGTCCCATTTGCCTTTCCTTTCCCATGCGCCCCTCTCTTTTATAAGCGCCAAATACGGGGATAACGTGGCGGAGACGGTCGCCCTGGCGGAGGAGCTTTTTGAACAGTCCAGTACCAGGGTAGCTACTTCAGAACTAAATCGTATTATCCATGATGCCTTCTCAGCCCATCCACCAAAGAGTAAGGCAGGGAAACAAGGTAAGATATACTTTGCTACCCAGGTAGAGGTCTCCCCACCCACCTTAGTAATCTTCGTCAACTACCCTGAGCTTTTTGACGACAACTACGCAAGGTATCTAGCTAACAGGCTACGTACCTCTCTACCCTTCTCCGAAGTCTCATTAAAATTCTACTTCAGGATGAGGAGGAGGGGGTAAGAGGATAGGAGTAAAAACGCTAGCCGTGAAGTTTTACGGGCGTTTTAAGACTCCCCTCCCTCAATAAATTATCAACTTTTTAATTTGTTTGTTTACGATCGGTTACGTAAGTAGATGCATGCAGCTGCGTTGGCGTTCGATGGCTGTAAACTACAATTTCGGTTTTAGTTTTTTTTACTCTACTATCCACTTTTTTTTGTGATACTTTTTTCATCTTTCCCCTCCTTATGTAAGATATTTTCTTGACTGATGAAACGATTCTTTCGCGTACCTAATCGCCTCAACGATATTATTTAACAACAATTTTATCAATTGTACAAGCGCACTATTATCCCTGTAGTCGGCTCTTGCAATAAAGTCTGCTCGCTGTGCTCTTAATAATTCTTTGCAAATGTTTCTCCCTTTACGATTTTTAAATACTGCAATTGCATACCCCTCATATTTTCTGATAACAGTCATGCACGGTACGTCCGTCAATCCATCTCCTATATATAGGATGTTCTGAAATGGAATAGGCCTTAAAGGTGTAGGCATATGCATGTTGATACTCTCATGCAACGATTCCTTCCCTTTATTTATTCTAAAGATAAATTGCGTTTTTAATGTGTCGTTGACAATTACTTTTGGGAAGACCGCTGCACCGTACTCATCGTAGTAATATTCTGACGCAAATATTTTGTAAAAATATTTTGCAATGCTTGTCCCGGAAATTATCTCTTTTAAGCCAGCAGAAATTATATAATGGCGCAATTTGATGTCCTTGCCGAAATTGTTTCTCACAAACCCATTTATATGCTCAAAGTAAGACTCCACACCCGGAAAATAACCTATATTTTGTGCAAGAGACTTCAATTTTTTTTGTCTAACAGGAAAACGCTTAGCTTTTGACTTCTCAAGCATCAAACGCATATATGTAACAATTTCTTCACCGCCCGTAGCAACAGCCTCTTTTCTTACCTCTTCCCAAAACTTGTCCCCTTTCTTTATACCAATCTCTGGCAAAATAGTGTATTCTTGCATTGGCTGTGGGGTCAGCGTCCCATCAAAGTCATAGACAAGGGCTACAACATTATGCATAAACTTATTAACAGGCATAGGGATTTTTGTTCTTATTTAATATCTGTTTCACTCTCGTCTTTTTCAAAACTTCTGTTTTAATCGCTCCATATTTTTTCTTCAGCCAATGCGGGCTAGGCATTTATTCTACTTGGTGGGGTTTGATGGTCAAGTCTATTTTTTCTGTAAAAATGTAAGTAATAAGGTATAAAACCTCCTTTCTTCAATTATTTAAGCCCACCAGTTTCCTTAACTTCGGAGGTATCTTATACCATTTTCATTTTTCCAGGAATTCTAAAACATCACCTAAATTGATGGTGTAAAAGAGCGCCCTCAAGAGGTGCCATTAAAATTCTACTTCAGGATGAGGAGGAGATAGATTATAATCCCAAATTACAAATTTCAAATTGACCCCTACGGGTCATTGCGAGTCCGCCTGAGGCGGACAAAGCAATCTCAATGTAACTTGTGATGGGATTATATTATGACCGAACCATCTGCCCTAAAGGTACTTGTCATAGCCAGCAGTCCATTAGTCTTCTTTGAGTCGCGGGAGCTTCATCCCGTTATACAGCTTGACGTAGAAGAGGAAAAGGGGCGCCTCAGGGTGGCCCTTCAAGCGGCCAAAGCTCCTATACATTGCCGCTTCCTGCCCCATGCCACAAACGATGAAATCCAGATGGCCCTTGCCGATAAGTACGATGTTGTCCACTTCACGGGCCACGGCAGTGCTGATGGACACTTCCTCCTGGAAGACCCCGAAGGAAAAACCCACTTCATAGACGCCACCGAAATGACAAAAATCTTATTATACTCAGGGGCCAAACTCGTATTCATCAGCGCCTGCCATTCAGAACTCGCAGCCCAAGGACTTATACAAAACAATTATTCTAATATCGTTTACATTGACGCCGAGTTTCTCATCGCTGATAGGGCGGCCCTCCTCTTTGCCCAGCTATTTTACCGTTCCCTTGCCCTAGGTGAAAGACCGTCCATCGCCTTCAACAGGGCGCTTCAAGTGGTGGCCACTGACAATAAAGTAGGGGACAATTATCCCTTATACGATAGAAGAACTGGTACGCAAATCATATGGTCTAAGCTATTTAAGTGCCATATTAAAGATGACAGCTCTTTGATTACCCCCGCAAAAGGAGGGGAGTACAAAGAGGTTGAGGAGGTGCAGATAGATAGCAACCTCCCGGAGATACCTTACTTTACAGGCAGGGAGGCCTATATCTATAACACCAATGTGGCCTTGAATACGCACCGGCTTGTCACCCTTACCGGCCCTCCGGGGATAGGCAAGAGCCACCTGGGGCTTAAGGTGGGGCACGGGCACAGAGAGCGGAGGCATTTTCCCCACGGCATATATCTTGTAAAACTAGAAGACCTATCATTAGCCGAAGCCCTTCCAGAAAGAATAGCCAGCTCCATGGGGTTAGAAACCGGGGGAAAAGTTACGGACCGCCTGCTAGGGTATCTCTCTGATAAAGAAGTACTCCTCCTTTTAGATAACTTTGAGACCCTGCTCACGGAAAAGGAGGAGGATACGGCTACAGGCATTGTGAGGTCAATATTAGAAAAGGCGCCCGGTGCGCGACTCCTTGTTACAAGCAGGGAGCTCCTTGGACTTAGGGAGTGGGAGAAGGAGGTGCCTGTAGACGTGATGGCACCGGGGGAGGCCCGTAAGGTCTTTACCTGGCAGGCGAATTTGTTAGCCAACAGAAGCTTCAGTGAAGATGACCCCTTGGTATCACAAATATGTTATACCCTTCAGTGCTATCCTCTACCCATATGTCTTGCCGCCTCCCAGCTTGCGGATCCAAGCCTCGGCTTAAAGACACTGCATGAGGCCCTGAACAAGCGGATGCTAGGCGCGCTAAATGATCCCAGCGCCAGGGGACTATCCGAACCAGAACGCCTCCGCCGCGCCAGCCTGAGGGCCTCACTAAATCTGTCCTATGACAGGCTTTCCACCGAGGCAAAGACCCCACACCTCTCTGTATTCAGGGGCGGTGCAGGGGAACACGCCCTTAATGACCTGGAGGGAAAGAATTGGGGGGATTCGCTTAGTGAGCTGGCCGACAAAAACCTTATCTGCTATCGGGACTTGCACTACCATCAGCTTGCGCCCGTAAGGGAATTTGCAAGGGAAACATTCTTCCCGGAAGAGATAGGGCATTACCACCAGCGGTTTGCCGAATACTTCCTTGAACTGGCCAAGTTCTTAAGCGCCACCCTTAAACCTGAAGCCCTTAAGGAATTTGTGTCCAAGGAACTAGGTGAAAAGGCGGATCCGGAGGCCGTAGAAAGGCATATGGGAGAGTTAACGCAAACTGCAATAATTATTACAGACCTGGAAAGGGCTAACATCGCCGCAGGGGGAGACTGGGCGTATGAGAATAAGGAATGGGCTACGGCTATCTCTTATGCGTTTGCTGTTGCTGAGCCTTTCGGCCGGCGGGGCTATTGGGCAGAACGCAGGAGGCTCCTAGAACATGGAGCAGAGGCCGCAGGTATGCTGGGCAAAGAAAGGAAGAGAGATAAGGCTAGCCTCCTGCACAACCTTGCCATATCACTCCAGGCCCAGGGGGGATTACAGGCAGGCAAGGCATTACTATGAGGAGGCAAAAAAGGCCTTTGAGGAACTGGGCGCTGTTAGAGAAAAGGCATCCGTACTCCACCAGCTGGGCACCCTCTGCCAGGCCCAGGGCGACTACCCGCAGGCAAGGAAATTCTATGAGGAGAGCCTGGAGATAAAAAAGGCACTTGGCGATAAGGCTGGCATCGCTGCCACACTCCACCAGCTGGGCATCCTCTGCCAAGACCAGGGCGACTACCCGCAGGCAAGGAGATTCTACGAGGAGAGCCTGGAGATAGCTAAGGACCTTGGCGATAAGGCTGGCATCGCAATAACCCTTGGTCAATTAGGGAAACTAGAAGAGGCGGAGGGGAGGTTGGAGGAGGCAGTGGGGCTATGGCTCCAGGCGGCGAGCCTCTTCAAGGAATTAAATTCTCCATACTTTGATACGGTCATGGGCTGTCTTGCCAACACCCAAAAGAAGCTTGGGGAGAGACGCTTTAAAGAGCTACTGGATAAACTAGGGGCTGGGGGCTAGGGACTAGGGATTGGGGATTGGAGATTAGGGTTAGTCCAGTCCGCCTGAGGCGAATGCCGCTGGGTAATAAAAAAGGGCTCTAGGGCGAACACACAGGTTCGCCCCTACATAGCCCCTACATATTCTCCCCCTTCCACCTCCTCCGCCCCAAGAATGACGGATTTACAACATCGAGCGAGGAGGAAAAGTAGGGTTTTTAAGCGAGGGTGGATTTCTAGCTTAGTAAGGCACGGTGGCGCCGTGCCCGTACAATTTACGGAAATTTAAAGAAACACACGGTGCTCAGGACGCAAAGGTTAAATGTATATTCCTTGACAATTCTTGTTAAACATGGGTACAATCTTGGCTTTTGGAGGAAGACCCGTTGAGAATACTCTTATTGTCTATGCCTGATATGGTGCCCCAGTTAAAGACCTGGCAGGCGCCCAATCTGGCCCTCTCTACCATTACAGGCAACGTACTTGCCACGCAGCCCCATCATGAAATCTATGTGGCCGACCTGATTATGGTAAAAGATAGGGTAACGGATAATATTCAGGAACTCCTGAAGGATTTTAGGCCTAATCTAGTGGGTCTTACCTCCATGAGCTTTCAGTTCGATACGGCCCGCAGGATAGCCACTTATATAAAATCCCTTGATAAGGATATTAAGACCGTGCTGGGGGGGTATCATACCACTCTAATGTACGATGAAATAACCAGTGATGGGCAGGCAGAACCTTTTGATTTTATCTTGCGGGGGGAAGGCGACCACAGCTTCGGGGAACTACTCCAGGCCCTGGAAGGTAGACGCACATCAGAGAGCGTTCGTGGACTGTCCTTCAGGGAAAATGGGCACTGGGTACATAATTCCCCAAGGCCCCTTGAAGACCTGAGAAGGATTGCCCTCCCCAATCGTACTAACAGGATATTCAAAGGTTACGTCTTTGGGGTACACAGCCTTGACATAATAGAGACCTCCAGGGGCTGTACCATGCCCTGTAATTTCTGCAGTATGAGCCGCATGTATGGCCAGACCTTCCGCACCTATGAACTGGAAAGGGTGATGGCCGATATTGCCAGTGCAAAAAAACAGGGGACTAAATACCTGGCTATCTCTGACGATAATATCTGTTTAGATTTAAACCGGCTTGAAGAGTTATGCGATGCCATCATCCGCGCCGGCCACAACGATATAGCCTACGTGGTGCAGGCCAGCAGCGTAGGTATGTCCTCCTCCGAGGCACTTATAGAAAAGATGGCCAGGGCAGGCTTTGAACTGGTCTTCCTTGGGATTGAGAACGTCTCCGAAAGAAACCTGAGACTGATGAAAAAAGGAAATATCGTGGAGAGAACAAAGAGGGCCATTGAACTCCTGCATAAGTACAACATCCTCATTGTAGGGGGGATGATTATAGGCCACCCAGAAGACCAGGAGGAAGATATCGCCCAGAATTACGAGTTTTTTGACAGGATGGACGTTGATTTTTATAGCGACCAGATAATTACCCCTTACCCGAAAACAGGCATGAGGGAGGAACTCCTCAAACAGGGGCTTATTACCAACCTCTACGACTACAGAAAGTATAATGGCTTCTGGGCCAACGTCAGGACCAAATACCTGGACTCACAGGAACTGCAATTCCTCAAGTGGAAATACCGCCGTAAATACTCTACCTTTTATAAGACTACCAAGACCTTTAAATACAGGTTCCCCCTTATACAGCTCCTCAGGGTCCTCGCCTTGAGGCCCTACTATCGTGGTAAAGATTTCCTTAGCCAATTGGCAAAGACTGAAAGGGAGATATTTCAGGCGGAGATGGATGCCTTCAACAGCCTTAATGGTTTTCCGGAACTACCAAAAGTAGGGGCGTATAATAATACGCCCCTACCTGCTGAAAATACAGAAGAATTGCATCTGAAAAAGACCATGGTGAACTGAGATGAGGATACTGCTTTTATCCATGCCCGATTCCACACCCCTCTTTAACCTCAAGAGGTGGCGTGCCCCCAATCTTGCTGTAGTCTCACTGGCGGGCAACATTACAGGCCATCAAGTGGTCGTTGCAGACCTCGTCCTGAGGCGCGAAAAAGTAAAGGAGGCTGTAGAGGAACTTATAAGGGACTACAAACCAGAGGTAGTGGGACTAAGTGCCATGAGCTTCCAGTTTGCTACGGCAAGGAGAGTGGCCACTTTTATAAAGAAGCTGAAGAAAGAAACCGTTACAATCCTGGGTGGTTACCATGCCACATTACTTTTTGAAGAGTTATGCACCTCAGAGGATTCACGCCCCTTTGATTACATATTAAGAGGAGAAGGAGAATTGGCCTTTGGTGAATTCCTGGAGGCATTGGAAGGAAGGAGAGGTTTTGATACAATCCGGGGCCTTTCCTATCGCAAAGGTGACGGTTTTGTGCACAACCCCCCCAGACCCCTCGAAGACCTGGAAAAGATAAAGATTCCGGACAGGACCAAACGACTTTGGGGCGGGAACCACTACAACGGTTATGTCCTGGACATTATAGAATCCTCAAGGGGCTGCACCATGCCATGCACCTTCTGCTGTATGGATAAGATGTACGGTAAGACCTTCCGTCCTTATAGCATCCCAAGGGTTTTAGATGACATAGCTCACGCCAAGAAACAGGGCAAGGGATACCTCATATTCTCTGATGACAACTTTGCCCTGGACGTCAAGCGTTTTGAGGCGCTGTGCGATGCCATTGCCGAGGCCGGCCACAACGATATGCGCTACATAATCCAGGCCAGCAGTATGGGCATAGCCTCCTCAGACACGCTGGTGGATAAAATGGCCAGGGCAGGCTTCAAGATTGTTTTTCTTGGCATTGAGAACATCTCCGAGGAAAATCTAAAGAGGTTAAAAAAAGGTAATATAGTGGAAAAGACCCGTCTGGCCGTAAAAAAACTCCACGACAAAGACATCATGATAGTGGGTGGAATAATCCTAGGCAATCCGGAAGATAAAGAAGAAGATATCGCCAGGAACTATAGCTTCCTAAAAGAGCTTGATATAGACTTCTACGCAGACCAGATTCTCACCCCTTATCCCAAGACCCCCGTCAGAGAGGAACTCCGCAAGATGGGATTAATAACAAACCTGGACGACTTCAGCCGCTACAACACCTTCTGGGCCAACGTGAAGACACGCCACCTGGACTCTTCCCAGATACAATTCCTCAGATGGAAGTATAATAGATTCTACGCCGATAATATGTTAGCCACCCGGGCCTTCATGAAAAACCATCCCCTCTGGTACTTTTTGGCCAACTACATCTATAGACCTTACTGGAGGCTCAAGGAATACCTCTATGAGAATCACCTCAGCGAATGGGAATGCTACCAGCGCGACGTGCGCCAGGCAGAGGAACTCAATTATTTCAGGGATTTGTGCGAGGAGGTGGGGTAGGGGAATTTCATTGAGTCCCCATCGCTTTTCGTCTATAATTGCCTTAAAATGGAAGCAAAAGCAACCAAATCAATAGTCTCTATCACCCGCTGCCAGGACTACAGCCCCTCACAGGTCTACCAGGCCGTAAAGACCTCCCTGGAAAAGGTAGATGGCGTCCACGAGTTACTTAGAAACGGGAAGAAGCGGGTACTCTTAAAACCCAACTTGCTATCGGCCTCTCAGGGGCCTGAGCGGGCTGTGAATACACACCCTGCGGTAGTGAGGGCGCTGGTGGACTTCTTCCAGAAGGAAGGCGGAGCGGAGGTCTATATAGGCGATTCCTGTGGCAGCCTCAGGAGCAGTTCCACCAATAAGGCCTTTAAGGTCACAAGGCTGGACGAGGTTACACAGGAAACCGGCGCCAGATGGATAAACTTTGACCAAAATAAGCCCCTAGAAATCCAAAAAAACAAGAGGGCTGTTTTACCCAAGTTTAAAATTGCCAGCATCGTAAAAGAGGTAGACCTGATAGTCTCCCTCCCCAAACTGAAGACCCACGGCCTTACAAAATACACTGGAGCACTAAAAAATACCCTGGGGGTTATCCCCGCCAACGGGAAAAAAAATGTCCACATCCAGGCCCCAAAACCCAGTAACTTCGCCCAAGCCCTAGTGGATGTATATGAGGAGGTAATACCGCATCTAACCGTAATGGATGCCATTGTGGGTATGGAAGGCAACGGTCCCAACGCTGGAGAGCCCAGAAAGGTTGGCCTCATTATTGCAAGCACAGATGGCGTGGCCCTTGACGCCGTGGCTTCTACAATCATAGGTTTCGAGCCTATGGCCATCCCCACTATAAAATATGCCCATGAGCGGGGACTGGGCACAGGGGAACTGAAAAAAATAAACGTCCTTGGGGCAGAAATTCAAGAGGTTGCCGTACCAGATTTTAAGAAGCCCTCCAGCGCCGCACAGGACTTTGCCATGAAGTACCTGCCCGATGCAGTGTTCGCCAAATTCTTTGATGTGTCCACAAGTTGTACCTCCTCTGTATATGAACGCAATTGCACCCGCTGTTATGCCTGCGTCAAGAACTGTCCTGCCGAGGCTATGAGTATTGTGGAGGGAAGGGTAGTAGTGGATAAAAATATGTGCATCGGCTGCTTCTGTTGCGACGAAGTCTGCGACTATAAGGCTATCGTGATGGAACGCTCCACCCTGGGTAAGGTCTTCCTTAGTATTGCAAAATTTCTTAAAGTAGAGAGGGTTTAAAAATCCAATTTCAAATTACAAATTGCAAATTTAGAATCTGGAACATTTAAGTTATAATTCCCTTTAGATAGGGGCTGCCTAAAGGTTATCTAAAGCCCTGTCCCTATATGATTTCCCTTTTAATCCACCCTTCCAAGACCCAAATTAAAACCGTTTAGAGGAGCTAAGATGCAATGGTACAAAATATTTATGCCAGAACTAGCGGAGCTCATTGAAACGCGCTCCTTAAAGGAGCTTGGAGAATTCCTGCGGAGATTCCACCCCGCTGACATCGTGGATATCCTCAGGGAGTTCCCTGCCACAGACAGGGTGCTTGCCTTCAGGCTTCTTGACAAGGAAAAGATTGCCGGTGTCTTCTCCCTCCTTGCGCCAGAAGAACAGGAGGCCCTGCTTAAACAATTCACAGAACAGCGAGTTAAGGATATCCTCCTGGAAATGGGACCGGACGATAGGGCCCAATTCCTGGAAGAACTCCCAGCAGACCTCGTAAAGAGACTCCTGGCACTCCTGCCCGCCAAGGAAAAAGAGGTCACAAATCTCATATTAAACTACCCCCCTGGCTCAGCAGGAAGGCTCATAACCACCGAGTATGTAGACCTCACGCCTGAGATGACCGCTCAGGAGGCCATTGACCAAGTACGCCGCACAGGTCTCGACAAGGAGACCATTTACGTCTGCTATGTTGTAGATAAGACCCGAAAACTGGTAGGCGTATGCTCCCTAAGGGATATTATCCTGGCCCCACCCTCCAAAAAGATAGAAGATATAATGAACCCTATGGTCATCAATGTGAAGACCACAGATGACCAGGAATTGGCCGCCCAGGTCATACAAAAATATGACATCCTGGCCGTCCCGGTGGTTGACAAGGAAGGCAGGCTGATAGGGATTGTTACAGTGGACGATGTATTAGACGTAGTACAGGAAGAGGCTACTGAGGATATGCAGAGGATGGCCGCAGTGGCCAGACCAGAGGAAGGATACTTTGCCATTAGCTTCCTTCGCAGTGTACCCAAAAGGGTTACATGGCTCGTCATCCTCCTTGTAATCCAGACCTTCACTGGAAACATAATACACTTCTTTGAAAATACACTGAATTCCATGATGGTACTAACGTACTTTATCCCTATGGTAATCAGTGTAGGCGGTAATATCAGCGCCCAGTCCTCTACAGTGGTTATACGCGGTCTTGCAACAGGAGACCTTAAGCCTCCTTTTTGGTGGACTATCCTAAAACGGGAAATCTTTATGGGAGGACTTATGGGTATAGTCCTGGGGCTAATAGCCATTGCCAGGGTAATGATATGGGATAAAGATATCACCGTGGGTCTGGCCGTGGCCGCCAGTATAGCGGCCATTTCCATGGTTGGAAACCTCTGGGGCGCCTTTGCCCCACTCCTCTTTAGAAGATTCAGGCTGGACCCCGCCGTGGCCTCTGCGCCCATGATGGCTACATTAATGGACCTGGCCGGGCTCTCTATCTACTTCGGCACGGTGGTCTCTATCCTCCACTTTGCCAAAGTGCTTTGAAAAATCACAAATTGAGACCTCTGTGAAAGCCGCTTCAATACCATATCATTCTTAGCGAAGCGAACAAATTCCCCTAAGTCCCCCTTTTCTAAAAGGGGGACTTAGGGGGATTAGAGATTCTTTCCGCCTGAGACTGATTCCACCCCCGCAGACACCGTCCTGAGCAAAGTAAAGGAATGCTAATTGTACATAGTTCGCAGCGGTATCAAATTTACAAATTAAAATTGCAAAAGATTCATACAACCCTTTCCGAATAAAGCCGATCAAACAAAAAGTTGTAATTTACTGACCGAAAGCGAAATATCATTTTTCCTTTCCCTAAAATTCAATCTAAAGTTTAGACCTTCGCGTTACTAAGAAAACATATGTTATTCTGAGCAAAACGAAGAAATTCCCCATTTTTAAGATAGCTTTCGAGAAATTAGAGATTATTTCTATCTAAGGCGTTTCTACTCACTTAGAATGACAATTGTCGGGCCTTTCAGAGGTCTGTTATCATGAGATTTCTAAAAAGTTGCAATAAAAGCGACCTTACAAGAAATCTATAGATATAAAGGCAGCGAAGTGAAAGAGACCCATTCAACCAGAAAAAAGGAGTTTATAGAACTCCTCAGTCCGCATCGCGATAGTTTGTATCGCTTTTGCATGCATGTTATATGGGATAAGAACAGCGCTGAGGATGTCCTCCAGGAGGCTATACTTCATGCCTATAAAAATTTTGACAACTTCCAGCCTGGCACTAACTTTAAGGCATGGTTGTTTAGGTTTGTAATAAATAAGATATTTGATTGTAACAAAAGGCTTAAAAAAGACCTCCAGCATGTTATCCCTTGCCAGGAGTGGGACATAATAGAACATTTAGAGAAAGAGGAGGCCTATGCTTCTATCCTTGAGAACCCATCGGTGTTCTTTGAGAAAGTGGACGATCGCATCAAGGATGCGCTACTTTCTCTTACGTCTACAGAAAGAATGGTATTCCTGTTGAAGTCTGTAGAAGGTTTTACTTATAAAGAGATTGCCCAGTTTTTAGAAATCCCCATTGGTACGGTTATGAGCCACCTTTTTCGCTCCAGGGGAAAGCTTGGGGAATTACTGGCTGGTTACGCCCGGAAAATGGGTTTTGTGAGGCCAACACCATGAGATGCCAAGACTACCGTAAGTACTTAAGCCCTTACTTAGATTCGGAACTGGATGCCAGGACTTGTGCTGACATAGCAGAACATCTTTCTGTTTGCTTAGCTTGTAGCAGGTTTTTTGCCCAGGAGCAGGAGGTAGAGAGGCAGCTAGTAAAGAGCTTCCAAAAGGAGAAAATGCCTGAGGAGTCCTGGAGGACCGTCCTCGGAAGGATTAACGCTTATGATTCTCCCAGGCCCAGAAGGTTCCGCCTTGCGTGGCTTGTTCCAGCGGTGGTAGTCCCAACAGCTGTGATGGTCGTAATGTTAATCTTTCTATTGGGTAAAGCACCAGATAATACCAATTCCTTAGCAGAGGCCCTTCAGGATAGGCACGGAAAATACCTAAGTAAAGAAATATCAATAGGCCCGGGACTTACATGGCCACAAGGGTTTGAGGGGCTGACGGTTATAAAACATCTACCGCAATCGGGCCTCATGGGCGCTCACGAGGTGCGGCTCATCGGAAGCCAGTCATGTTATATAAAGGACATAGAGTGCGCTCACGTAATGTATTCATGCTGTAACACGCCTGTCTCCCTATTTATTCTTAGAAAAGAGGATATGAGTGGCCTTAAAAGCGCTCAAAGGCTGCTGGATAAAGGTAAAGGCTCTGCAGTTGTGAATCTTGGCAATACACGCCTGGTCATGAAAGATCTTAGAGAGGTTGTGGTGTGTTGTATTTCCTCCCATGACACAGGCGAACTCCTGACCGCCTTTGAGCGTCTGTAAAGGAAAAGCGGATGTGATAGGTTTTACGATTTCTCATCATGGATTTTATTTAGAACATGAAAGGAGAGGGCTGAATGGAAACAGTCCACTGTTCGGGGCAATCTTGCTCGTTACCGAGCTTTATACAAGAAGAGCAAGAAAGCATCCACATGGAGATTGCCGGTATTACCTCCCGTAGTTGTGCCAAAGCGATAAAGACTGCACTGATCAAGCTCCCTGAAGTAAAGGGGGTCGATGTAAACTGGAAGAAGGGTACGGCTAACATCAAGATAGAGAAAGGTTTAGACAGCCTGGCCCTTGTTGAGGCTGTGGAAGGTGCAGGTTTTAATGTCGCCTCCACAAGAAGGACGTAATTTTTTTATTACTAGTGAGACTGGAAAGGAAAAGGAATGAAAGATATGAAAACGATTGAAAAAGCATTGGTTATTGCAGCATTTATAGTGGGAGTGATGTTCAGTGGCGTGTTACCCTTCGGTAAACCCACGAACCTTTTAGCCGAAGAGCTGGAAAATGTCCATATGGACATTAAAGGTATGACCTGCGGTGGCTGTGCGGAAAAAATTAAGTCTGAATTAAGTGAGCTACCCGGGGTAGAGGAGGGTACTGTCAACTGGAAGAAAGGCACAGCCGACTTCAAAGTTACGACGGGTTCGGACCATAAAGCCCTTGTGAAGGCCATTGAAGATGCGGGCTTTCAAGTCACCTCTTTGAAATGTGAGTGTAAGGGTTCGAAGTAAAGCTTTAAAGTCGGGCACGGGTAGCACTGTCTAGATGAAAAATCCCAGGCCCAACCTAGTGGGTTGGCCGATTACGTAAAAAGTGCTACCCGTGCCTATACATCTAGTAATTTTTAGTAACAATTGCAAGAGGCTTAAACCGCGTAGTTCATAACCAAGGGGCTTAAGAAGAGATGCATAAAATATTTTTTATTGCCTTAGTAGTTCTATTAACTTGTGTGCTTGCTTTTCCAGCTGGCTCACAATCTATTAGTTTTGACCCTAAGGAGATACTGTCTGTCCTGCCAGAGGATGCCGTAAAGTCTATAGACCACCCTAAATTTCTCCAACTACCCGAGGCAGATAAGCAGATGTCGGATAAAGAGCCTGTCATAGGTATAAAAATGGGCAACAAAGCGAAGTCCTATCCTGGTTACCTGCTTAGTGCCCACGAAATAGTCAACGACTCAATCGCTGGTACGGCCATTGCCGTCACATGGTGACCCCTATGCTTTACCGGAGTGGTCTACTCCAGAAATATAGATGGCGAAACACTTGAATTCGGCGTCTCTGGAAAACTTTTGTGGAATGCACTGCTTATGTACGACCGCCAAACCCATTCCCTATGGTCTCATATAACAGGGGAGGCCATATCAGGGAAGCCCCAGGGCAAGGTCTTAAAACCACTTCCTTCAACCCAGACCACATGGAAGGAGTGGAAAAAGGCAAACCCTACCACCCTGCTACTGTCAAAGGACGATGGAAGCGGAAGGAGATATGAGAGGGACCCTTATGAAGACTATTACCAGAACCCATCAAAGATAGGACTGTCTCCCAGGAAGCGAAGCGATAGTAGAATCCCCCCAAAGGATAAAGTGCTTGGAGTCAAAATAGGAGAAGAGGCCAAGGCCTTTCCCTTGAGATATTTGGGCGATTTTTCAATTCTTAATGACCAACTCTCAGGGATAGGAATTGTAGTTATCTACTCCAAGGAAAAACAGACTGCCGTGGTCTTCGACAGGACATTAAATGGCGAGGTTCTTTCTTTTGAGAAAGAGGAGGAAGCTGGGAATTTGTACATGAGAGATAAAGAGACAGGTACTTTGTGGCTTGCTTTAACAGGAGAAGCAGTAAAGGGCAGACTTAAAGGCAAAAGTCTGCGGCAGATACCAAGCATGGTGTCATTCTGGTTTGCCTGGATAGATTATTTTCCTGATACTAAAGCCTTCCTAGGCCAAGAATAACTTATAGGACAAGCCTAAACCTAGCTTATAAAGACAGGCCTGGCCAGCCAAAAGGCCCCCAGGGGGAATCAGAAAAATAGCTAGTGTCCTAGAGCGATTAAACTGTCTTTTAAACCCCCAAAAAGGATTTACTTCCAGCTTGACAAAGAGGGATAAGAGGATTACTTTTAAATTCAGAGGGAGATGTATGATGAAGCGGCTTGCAATATTTTTGGCAGTATTTGGTATTTTTGTCCTGGCAGCATATTTTTTATGGAACGCAGGGCAGGATAGTAATATAGTCCTGGCTGCCGAAGCGGCAGGACCGCAGGCGGACGCAGGGGCTACAAAAGAGTCGGCCAAATTCACCACCATCATGGAAAAGTATGGGATAGGTTTGGCCATAGTATTTTCCTTCTGGTGGGGATTACTTGCCAATATAGGTTCAGCCTGCATCTATCCTCTGGTGCCCATTACTATAGGCTACTTTGCCAGTCAGGCAGAGACCCATGGGAGGGGATATACGGTGCTCCTTGCCTGGATGTACATCCTGGGAATAGCAACCCTCTACGCCCCTCTCGTGGTTTTATCGGCGCTTGCAGGGAGGGACGTAGGCGCATTGCTGGGTAATCCATTTTTCATCGGGCCTTTTGTAGCCTTCCTGGTGGCCATGGCCCTTAGTATGTTTGGGCTATTTGAGATAAAACTGCCTACTTTTGTTATGGAAAAACTCCAGTCTGGTGGCCGGAAAACGGGCATTATTGGCACCTTTCTCATGGGCATGATTCTCGGTTTCGTGGCAGCCCCTTGCGTGGGTCCTTTCGCAGGTTCTATCCTGGCCTTTGTAGCCACCACTGGGGATATC
>JAHFOV010000095.1 GCA_023261505.1 Planctomycetota bacterium | reverse complement strand
TCAGGGTGACGAAATGTAGCCTGCGACCTTGTGTCGCACGATAAATAATCGCTGAAAACGTGCCAGACGAGTCCGCCAAAGGCGGATCTGCCTAAGGCACGACTGGCACGCTACATTTCTTTTACAACCGCTTCGCAGGCTGAAGCCTGCGGCTACTTCTTATACCCTGTGGGCGTACTGTTTCTGGTAGTATTTGGAGTACCTTCCCCTCTTTATCTTCTCCCACCAGGGCCTGTTGTTCAAGTACCATTGTATGGTTTCCTTTAGCCCTTGTTCGAGGTTTACTCTGGGCTTCCAGCCTAGTTGTAAAACTTTAGAAGAAGACATGCTGTACCGGCGGTCGTGGCCTTCCCTGTCCTTTACATGCTGGATAAGGCTCTTGTCTTTGCCCAAAATTTCCACAATTTTTTGTGCGATTTCCAAGTTATTCTTTTCATTACTAGCTGCAATATTATAAACCTCTCCAAGTGCGCCTTTTTGAATTATCAATTCTATAGCCTCGCAGAGGTCTGTGACGTAAAGCCAATCCCTCACCTGTTTGCCATCCCCATAGAGGGGAAGTGGCTTACCTTCTATAGCGTTAGTAATAAAAAGGGGGATGAACTTTTCAGGGTACTGGTTGGGGCCGTAGATGTTGCAGGGTCTAAGGATAATGACCGGCGATTTGTAAGTGACCCAGTAGGAGTAGGCGAGCCTATCCCCTGCGGCCTTACTGGCTGAATAGGGACTGCTGGGGTTTAGGGCGTCGGTCTCCTTGAAGCTACCCTCTGGGATACTTCCATATACCTCATCCGTAGATACCTGTATAAATAGTTTAATGGGGAATTTCCTGGCGGCTTGTAGTAACACGAATGTGCCTTTTACGTCTGTGTCAATGAAGGCCTCGGCATCCAGTATGCTTCTGTCCACGTGCGTCTCGGCGGCAAAATTTATTATGACTTCTGGCCCCTCATTTTTGAGTATCTTTTCTACCAATTTTTTATTGCAGATGTCGCCTTTGTAAAATCTAAAGTTTGGGTGGTTTTTTATTTCCTTCAGGTTTTCCAGGTTGCCTGCATAGGTGAGTTTATCAAGGACTACTACTCTGTTGCCGTTCTTGAGCGTCATTTTTGTAAAATGGCTCCCTATAAAGCCAGCTCCACCAGTAACCAAAATAATCATAGTTCAAAAGTTCAAGGGCTTAAGAGTTTAATAGTGAGTAAGGAGATTGCTTCGTCGCTTCGCTCCTCGCAATGACAGGCATTACATTTTCATAGCTCTTATGATCTATAATTTGTAATTTGAAATTTATAGATTATTAGCCCCTGTTTCCTTTACCCGCTGGCTGGCGAGGATGAGGTTATCTCTGCTTATATTTCATCCCCTTTTAGCTCTGCAATTTTCATAATTGCCTTTAACAGACCTATCTTTAGATCTTTATTACCGTGAACTGGTACACTTATCCGTTCTTTTCTCCCTTGTTTCATATATACATGGTGACTCCCACGTATATTTTTTAGTTCCCAGCCCTTTTTCTCCAGAATCTTGCATAGATGCTTACCAGAGATACTTTTCATACTACTATTTCAAGCACCTTATCTTCAGGTTTTAATTCGATTTCTTTGGTGTCAATAGAAAGGCAGGCTTCTATTGCTTCATATATATTCTGCAACAGCTCTTCCCAGGTGTCCCCCTGGGTAAAACAACCGGGTATAGCTGGTACCTCTGCCCAGAATCCACCCTCCTCTGCCTTATGCACAACCACCTTGATTTTCATTGCATTCCCTCCGTGTAATTCGTGGTTCTGAATAAATGTCTTTCCTTTGAAATTCACTGTAGCCACTTATTGCAGCCCTAATGTTTCAAAGATTATTCGCCCCCGTTTCCTTCACCCACTGGCTGGCGAGGATTAGGTTATCCGGGGAACTGCCTGCATCAATCCACCAGCCGTCCAGGAAGTCGTGAGTCATTGTACCTTCTTTGATGTAACTGTTATTGACATCTGATATCTCCAGTTCTCCCCTGTCAGACCTTTCCAGGGTCTTAATAATATTAAACACGTGGCTGTCATACATGTATATGCCTGTGACTGCTAAATCAGATTGTGGTTTTTTTGGCTTTTCTTCTATGGCCACAAGCCTTCCGTTATCAAACACTGGCACGCCAAAGTGTTCCGGGTGAGAGACCTTTTTCAACAGTATCCTTGCCCCGCTGGGTTGCTGCTTGAAGGCCACTACATGACGAAATATATTTTTTTCAATAACGTTATCTCCAAGTATGACTACTACCTTTCCCTTATCAGCAAAATCTTCTGCCAGGCCAAGGGCCTCTGCGATGCCGCCGTGACCTTCCTGGTAGGCATAGTTGAGTTCTTTTAGGCCCAATTCCTTCCCGTTGCCTAAGAGTCTCAGAAAATCCCCTGCGTTCTCCCCGCCTGTTACTAGCAGTACCTCTATTATGCCTGCCCTTACCAGGGTCTCGATAGGGTAAAAGATCATGGGTTTATTGTACACGGGAAGGAGATGCTTGTTAGTTACCTTGGTCAGCGGATAGAGGCGTTTGCCCAGACCTCCTGCCAGCACTACACCCTTCATCTTCATCTATCCTTTCTATGCCAGGCGTAAGGAATATCGTTATTAAAGGGGTCCACCCTGCATTCGTCTGGATTAGTGCGATTATAAGGTTCGGTGGAACAGTTTACAAGAATAGCCTCCTCACTGCTTACACATTTAAAACCGTGATAGACCATAGGTGGAATCTGGATTAGGATGGGGTTGTGGATGCCTACAAAATATTCCTCAACTTTTTTGTAGGTTGGAGAGTTTTCTCTGGCGTCATAGAGGGCCAGCTTTACCATTCCAGCTATTGCTGTAATATTATCTGTCTGTTTTCTGTGATAATGCCATGCCTTTACCACCCCAGGATAGGCGGTGGTGATGTATACCTGTCCAAACTTTAAGAAGATTTCATCATCGCATCTTATTATCTCCATTAGCCTGCCCCGTTCATCGGGGATAACTCTCAGGGTCTTAATTTTTACTCCCTCTATCATAGAGACCACCTTTGTTTAATCAGTCTTAAATGTTACTCCTGGAGATTAAATATCTTTCAACGAACTGGGCTTTTGTCAAAATTTACCATGCTGCGGTAAAAATGTAAATAACACCCTTCCACAGGATTCCACTAATTTTAACCTATTAAAAGCTTTCGTTATCTTGTACATAAAACTAGTAGATTGGGCAAGTCTTTTTTGATAAAAACTATAGAGGACAAATAAATTACGCTATAAGAATAAGTAATTGATTTTCCCTACTTTGTTTCTATAAAATGATTGGCAGTTGTCAGAGGATTGTAACTGACAACCGAAAACTAATAATGAATATTCCTAAATGCATAGTTTCTCCGTTACGAGTAGTCAGAGAACAGAGTTCATTGATATAACACGCCAGATAGAAGATATTGTGCACGGCTCCGGGATAGAAGAGGGGCTTTGCCATATCTTTGTACCTCATACCACAGCGGGGATAACCGTGAATGAAAATGCCGACCCCTCTGTGAGAAAGGATATAATGGAAACTCTGGAAAAGCTTGTACCCTGGCATGGGAAATATAGTCACGCTGAGGGGAACGCCGCCGCTCACATAAAGGCCAGCCTTGCAGGTTGTTCGCAGACAATTCCGGTAGCCAGGGGCACCCTAAACATGGGCATATGGCAGGGCATCTATTTCTGCGAGTTTGATGGCCCCCGCGACAGACAGGTCTTGGTACAGGTTATTAACACCCAAAGCAGTCCCCTTCATCATGATGAATCCCGCCCAGGGGAACCTAAAAATTATAACCAGCTTGAAGAAGAGGAAAGAGACACGGCCTGATGAGTGAAAAGTTATGCCCATGGAGCCTTAAAGACGTGGCCAAGGTCTTCCTCCTCTATATCCTAATGATTGGAGTGGGCTGCCCCCTGATACTTTCCCTTTTAGAAAGAATTTCGTCGGAAACAACAACAATGCACACTAGTAATAGTATCCTTATATTAACTCTGTTCATGAACGCGGCAGTCTGCCTTTACATATTCTATATTGTTTCACGCAGGTGTTCTACCTCAGGCCGAATCGGTTTTACATTATTAGGCTCGGGGGTTCTGACAAGCCTGGGGCTGAGTCTAAAAAATTGGAAACGTTATCTCTCTGAGGGCCTTTTGCTCTACTTTCTTGCCCTTCCGTTACTCCTGGGTGCAGGATGGCTAGTAGAATACGTTACCAGGGCACTACATGGGATCCCACAACACCAGGAAGTAGTAACCCGCTTTATGGAAGAGAAATCTACTGGGGTTCTCACCTTCATGCTCTTTTTTGCAGCCCTTTTTGGGCCCTTCACAGAGGAGCTCCTTTTCAGGGGCTTTCTTCAACCCGCCCTGCGGGAGATTGTGGGGGCATGGAAGGCCGTCCTCCTAAGTGCCCTGCTTTTTTCCTTTGTGCATTTGAACATCTATGTCTTTCTCCAGATATTCCTACTCGGCCTAATCCTGGCTTATCTCTTTGAAAAGACTGGCACCTTAATAGCACCCATTTTCGTACATATGCTCCACAATACCGCCACGCTGACCTTCATACTCTCGAATAAGCAATTTGTCACAAAAATTGGCCAATCCGCCGACCTTTTTGGTGGACAAGGAACCCTCCTGGGATGAGCCTGAAGACGACCAGCGACACCATCCCTCAAGACCCGGAATCTCAACTGGAAGTCCTCAAGAGGGGGACCATTGATATAGTCGGTGAGGAAGAACTCCTTGAAAAACTCCGACGCTCTTGCCGAGAAAACATGCCTCTCAGGGTAAAACTGGGCCTCGACCCCACGGCCCCTGACATCCATATAGGCAATGCCATCCCTATACACAAACTCAGAAAATTCCAGGAGCTGGGACACCAGGCCGTTCTTATTATTGGGGATTACACTGCAATGGTGGGTGACCCTGCAGGGGTTAATAAGACCCGTCCCATGCTTTCCAGGGAAGAGGTTATGGCCAATGCCGGAACCTACCTGCAGCAGGCGAGGAAAATACTTGACTTATCCCGCACAGAGATTGTCTATAACAGTCAGTGGTTTGAGAAGATGGGCTTCTCTGAAATACTTCGCCTTGCCTCTAAAATGACTGTGGCCAGGATGCTGGAAAGGGATGACTTTTCCAAGCGATACGCCGCCAGAATCCCTATCAGCCTCCACGAGTTTCTATATCCCCTCATGCAGGGTTACGACTCTGTTATGGTAAGAAGCGGCGTGGAACTTGGGGGCACAGACCAGCTCTTCAACCTCCTAGTGGGCCGTGACCTACAGAGGGACTTCGGGCAGGAACCACAGGTGGCACTAACCACTCCCCTATTGGAAGGTATCGACGGAAACAAAAAAATGAGTAAGAGCTTGGGAAATTATATCGGCATCATTGAGGAACCTGCACAAATTTTTGGCAAGGCCATGTCCATCAGAGACGAGCTAATGAAGAAGTACTTTGTCCTTGCCACGGATTTGGATGACGAGCGTATAGCCGAGCTCCTGTCCCCAGACATACACCCCAGGCAGGCCAAGGCAGAACTGGCCAAGGCCATTGTACGCCGCTACTGGGGGGAGGAGGCTGCGGAACAGGCCGCCCAGGAGTTTGATAAGGTCTTCAAGGCTCACGAACTCCCCGAAGAAATACCTGAAGTCGTTGTACCCAGAGGCGAACTAAAAGATGGAAAGCTCTGGATAGTAAGGCTCCTTGTGCTGGCAGGCTTCGCCAGCAGCAACAGTGAGGCAAGAAGGCTAATCGCACAAGGCGGTGTGTACATATTTCCATATTCGGGTGTTAAGTTGCTAAGACCACGTTTTCCAGAAGCCGAGGCGCACCAGTACCGCGTAACAGACCCCAATGACGAGATTCCTATCGCACCGGTCGTTGCACCGCAAATCTTAAAAGTCGGTCCCCGCCGATTTGCCAGGGTGGTGGTGAAGGATTAATTACAAATATTGTAAATTGTATAATCCCCCTAAATCCCCCTTTATAAAAGGGGGACTGAAAGGGATTACAAAATTTTTAACGGTAATTTGGAACACTATGCACAGGGTATAGAGAGAGGCCAAAATGAGATTGAAGGTAGACAAAGATAATGACGCCCTTTACCTCCGCTTGGATGAAACTTCGATTGTAGAATCAGAAGAAGTGCAGCCGGGTGTGATTTTGGACTTTAATGCAGAGGGTAAAGTAGTAGGAGTTGAAATCCTAGATCTGAGCAAGAGGATGCGCCCTGAACAATTGAGAGTCCTCCAATTTGAGACTACGTAACCTAAAAAAGGCCGATATTGCCATTACCCCTGGGATGATTCTAAAGGTGGGCAGGCGGAGGTTTGCAAGGGTAGTGGTAAAGGATTAATATAAAATTACAAAAGAAGTATTTTAATCCCTTAGTCCCCCTTTTTTAAAG
>JAHFOV010000041.1 GCA_023261505.1 Planctomycetota bacterium | reverse complement strand
TATTTTTGAGGCTGCTCAGCTTAACGGCCCCCCTGACGCCCGTCTTCCGGGTCACTTGAGCATGCGCTTCCCAGGATTAGAGGCCGCGTCCCTGCTACTAAACTTGGACCTGGAGGGAATTGCTGTTGGCGCTGGGAAGCCTTGTGTCTCAGGGGCCCTGGAGGTTTCCTCTGTCCTTCTAGCTATGGGACTCTCCCGAGAGGAGGCCTTATCTTCCCTGGATTTTTCTATGTCGAGGTTCAACACCTCCGAAGAGATAGCCCGCACTGTAGCGGCGCTCGCAGGGGTCGTTTCCCGTATACGTACAGTATACATCTGACGCAGCAGATATGATTCAAGATATCAACACAATATGGCCGAAAGTGCTGGATGAGCTTAGAAAAAGAGTTACAGAACAGCAGTTCAACACTTGGTTTAGGCACTTAGAACCCGAGGGTGTCTTCGGTAAAAAGGTGGAACTGCGTGTGCCCAGCCCTATTTATAAGGAGTGGTTGGCCCGTCGTTACAAGACCCTTGTAGAGGAGGCATTCTCGTCCGTCTCTAATGGGCCTGTAAGCGTATCTTTTACTCAGGGCCTCCCCCCGTCCAGCAGTACTTTTTATGAACCCGGAAGTGCAGCGGGGGCTTCCCCTCTGGCACCTCAAACATATCTTAACCGGAAGTACACTTTTGACAACTTTATCGTGGGCCAGTGCAATCGTTTGGCCCATGCGGCTGCCTTATCAGTAGTTTCATCGCCAGGTTACACCTATAACCCCCTATTTATATATGGCGGTCCGGGTCTGGGCAAGAGCCATTTGCTCCAGGCTATATACTTTGCCGTTGCAGCGAAGGGTTCTAAGGCCCTCTATATCCCTTGTTCTGGCTTTATTTCTCACTTCATTCTGGCACTCCGTAATCAGCAGTTGGAAGGATTGAGAAAAACCTATAGGGAGCTGGATATTTTGCTTCTTGACGATGTACAGCAGATTTCAAGGTCTTCTTCAACCAGGGAAGAACTCTTTCATACCATAAATGCCCTTTTTAACAAACAGCGTCAAATTGTTCTTGCCGCTGACACTTCACCTGATGCCCTGCCAGGGGTTGAAGAGCGGTTAATCTCCAGATTTAAGTGGGGCCTGGTTGCCAAATTAGAGCCCGCTGATTTAGAGACTAATGTGGCTATTATTGAGAGGACAGCGATTCTCCTAAACCTCTCCCTCTCAAGAGAGGCCGTCCTGTTTCTCGCAGAAAGTGCTCCAAACAACCTTAAGGAGCTAGAGCGCGTTACAAGTTTCTTGTCCTCGACGTACGCGGGCTATCGTCTCCCTCTCACACTTTCCCAGGTCAAACAAACCCTCACGGGGATTTTACCCTTGAAATCTCATGCGTTCCACATGGAAGATATCCTAAGGGCCGTTACAGCGTTTTTCCGGATCCCGCAGGCACAGCTTCAATCAAAAAGCCGCGCCCGCTCAGTCTCTCTGCCCAGGCAGGTTGCCATGTATCTCGCCCGCCATTTCACCACACTTTCCTTGGAAGAAATAGGCGGGTATTTAGGCGGTAGAAACCACAGCACTGTTGTACACGCGGAAAGAAGGATTAAAACACTGAAGGCAAAAAGCCCAGATGTATATAACATTATCAATCAAATAGAAGCTTCTTTGCAGGGAAGATGTTGATATCCTGTTCTTATTTTGTATTAAATTTGTCTTTATACTGTATGCTTTTGTCATAAATAAATTTTTAGTTAAAAATAAAAAGTCTTTTAGACACGTAAAAAATGGGTTGTGTAGACTTTTTCAACAATAGGTTTTAGCCTTAACCATTTTGCCCTAAAGCACATAGAGGAAAACAGTAACAGAATATCAACAATGTTACAATGGCCATACTAAGAAGATTTTTTTAAGAAAAACAACTTAATATAACTAAAAGAAGGAGCTACAATGAAGCTCTCTTGTCAAAAGTCCACGATGTTGTCATCATTACAACTATTAGGACCTGTAACTGCAGGAACTACAACAAAGCCTATCCTTCAAGCTGTTAAGCTAGAAGCCATAGATGATAAAGCCGTTCTGGAAGCGACGGACTTGGAGGTTGGGGTTCGTTGTTTAGTAGAGCCAGTTGAGGTACAGGAAGCTGGAACAGTGGTGCTTCAAGAGGGAAGATTAACAGAACTACTACGAGAATGGCCAGAAGAGAAAATTTGTATGGAGACTAGAGGTAGCATGTGCCTTCTTTCTGGAAAGGGAGGGGTATTTAAAATGGCAGGGTACGACCCGGAAGAATTTCCTGTAATACCAACATTTTCAGATGAAGGAAGTGTAGAGGTTAGCGCTGATGAGTTGGAGGGAATGATTAAAAAGGTAGTTTTTGCCTGTGCAAGCGAGAGGGTGAGGCATACTATGACCGGCGTTTTGTTCAGGGAGGAAGGGGGAGAGCTGAGGATGGTAGCGACGGATGGGAGGAGGCTGGCATTTGCGAGGGGAAAGAAGAGTGGTGGTGGAAAAACAACTATGGATGGGATAGTTCCAAGAAGGGGTGTGGAGCTGTTGTCTAGGATAGCGACTCACCAGGAGGGGAACGTACTGTTGAAAATGGACGGGACACACCTCCTTGCAAAGAGTGGGAAGGCAACCTTGTGCAGTCAACTCATTGAAGGGCAGTATCCAAACTATGAAGAGGCTGTTCCAAAAGACAACGACAAGAAGGTGGAAGCAGACGCAGAGGGTCTGGCCGCTGCTATAAGAAGAGCAACTATCTTGACAACAGCAGAAAGACACCTGATAAAGCTTAAACTGCAAAAGGGAATGATAGTTGTTGAAGCGGAAACGCCGGAGGTGGGAGAAGCAATGGTCGACGTGGAGGTTAAATATTCTGGGGAAGACCTTGAGATTGGATTTAATCCAGACTTCCTTTTGGACGCCCTGAAGGCCATTGAGAAGGGCACGGTGCAGCTTGAGTTCAAAGGCCCGGCAACAGCAGCTATAATGAAAAGAAGCCACGACTTCCTTTACGTGGTCATGCCGATCAGGCTTGCGGAGACCACATAGATGTCAAAGCCAACAAATATAAAAGATGTACTTGAGAAGGTACTGCCTGGGCTTAAACCACCAAGAGGAAAAAAATTGGAAAAGCTGCAGGAGGCATGGAGAAAGGTTGTAGAGGAAAGAGCAGCAAGGCAAAGCAGGATAAAGCAACTCAAGCGGGGAGTGCTTCTCGTAGAGGTGGACTCCGCCCCGACGATGCAATACATCAGCGAAAGAGATAAGGGACATCTTCTGGGGAAGCTAAAGGAGCTAGTAGAGGGAGTTTTTATAAAAGAAATCAGGTTACGTTTGTCCAAAGAAGGTTAGGTATTAGACTCACTGTAAAGAAGATGCAAAACTACGACGCTACAGCTATAAAAGTGCTAGGAGACATAGAGGCGGTCAGGAAGAGGCCCGCTATGTACATCGGAGATACTGGTCCAAGGGGCCTCCATCACCTAGCGGAAGAGGTTATCGTGAACAGTGTAGACGAGGCCCTGGCAGGTTTCTGTCAGAACATCTCTGTTAAGATTAACGCTGACGGAACCCTCACTGTGATAGATGATGGTAGGGGTATACCAGTAGACGAACACAAAGAGACAGGGAAACCGGCCCTTGAGGTAGTGATGACAACCCTCCATGCGGGCGGAAAGTTCGGAGGAGAAGGAGCTTACAAGGTATCTGGAGGGCTCCATGGGGTGGGCGTTTCAGCAGTGAATGCCCTTAGTGAATGGATGGAGGTGGAAGTCAGGCGGGACGGCATTGCTTATTTCCAGAGGTATGAATACGGTAAGGCAGTCACCCTGGTTGAAAAGCGAGGGAGCACAAAAAAGAGAGGGACAAGGGTCGTTTTCAAGCCAGACCCTACGATCTTTGAGGATACGGAATTTAACTACGATACCCTGGCAAAGAGAGTGCGAGAACTAGCGTTTTTAAACAAGGGGCTTACCATTACCTTAACGGACGAGCGAACCAGCAAAGCGGAGACGTTCCAATACACAGGAGGCATAAGGACGTTCGTTGAGAACCTCAATGCGGGAAAGGGCCTTATCCACAACGATATTATATACGTCGCAAAGACTGAGGGGGATGTTACTGTCGAAGTAGCGTTACAGTACAATGACACATACACAGAAAATGTCTTCTCCTTTGTAAACAACGTAAACACCATAGAGGGGGGAACGCACTTAAGCGGCTTCAAGGCGGCTCTTACCAGGACGTTCAATAACTATGCCAAGAGTCTGGGAGTTCTCAAGGAGGAGAAAGCTCCTACAGGAGATGACTACAGAGAGGGACTTACTGCTGTTATAAGTGTGATGATGCCCGAGCCTCAATTTGAAGGGCAGACAAAAAGCAAGCTAGGTAGCAGGGAGATACAGGGCATAGTAGAGGCAATCCTCAACGAAAACCTTAGCATTTACTGCGAGGAGCACCCTGCGAGTGCAAAGGCGATAATTAACAAGGCCATAGAGGCTGCAAGGGCAAGAGACGCCGCAAGAAAGGCCAGAGATCTGTCCAGAAGAAAAGGAGCCCTTAGTGGAGCAAACCTCCCAGGCAAGCTAGCCGACTGTGCTACAAAAGATGTGGAATCTAGCGAACTATTTCTCGTGGAGGGTATTTCTGCAGGTGGCACGGCCAAACAGGGCCGGGACAGAAACTTTCAGGCCATTCTTCCCCTGAAAGGTGTCATCCTCAATGTTGAGAAGGCCAGAGTGGACAAAATGTTGTCCAACGAAGAAATCACTACCTTGGTCAGCGCCCTGGGAACCGGTATAGGCACAGACGAGTTTGACGCTACTAAACTTCGCTACGGAAAGGTCATTATTATGACCGATGCGGATGTAGATGGCGCCCACATCAGGACCCTCCTGCTGACTTTCTTCTTCCGCCAGATGGCAACGCTTATTGAGATAGGAAACATATACGTGGCCCAACCGCCGCTATATAAAGTGACTCGAAGGAAAAAGCAGGAGTATATATACGATGACAAGCACCTCAGTAAGGCCCTTCTTGAGCTGGGTATTGAGGGCACGCGGATGGAGCTCCTGCAGAAAGAAAGGATTATAGAAGGGGAGGAGCTTAAGCAGTTAGTGGAACTCTTGAGGAAACTGGAGGAGCAGGCCCAATGGCTGGCCAAGCAAGGCGTTTCTATGAGGGACTTTCTCACAAAGAGAAAGGAGGGTACAGCACTCCCCCTTTATAGGGCATGTCTAAACGGACACGAAAGATTTTTTTATTCCGATGAAGAATTAAACGCCTTTATAAGCGAGCTTCAAAGGAGTGGAGGGGAGATTGAAATCCTGGAAGAGGAAGATCTGGAGTACCCCGTCCACATGGAACCCCAAAAGCGCATCCTGGCAGTCACAGAGTTCAGGGAAAGCAAGGATTTGGAGAGGCTCATAGCCTCCCTGGCAGCGCAAGGCTTTTCAATGGAGGACTACTTCACCAGGGAAGGCGCACCTCAAATGGCGAAGCTTGTGAATGAAGGAAATGAGGCAACCATCAAGGCATTAAGCGAACTGCCAGCCCGCATAAGGGAACTCGGAAGAAAGGGGATTGAGATCCAGAGGTATAAAGGGCTGGGCGAGATGAACGCTGAGGAACTAGCCGAAACAACAATGAACCCGGCCACAAGGACGCTACTCAGAGTGAAGATAGAAGACGCCTACAAGGCGGATCAAATATTTAGCATACTGGCAGGAAAGGACGTCCAGAGGCGCAGGGAATATATAGAGAAACACGCACTAGAAGTTAAGAGATTAGACATATGATAGAACCTAGAGAAAACGTAAGAGAACTATTCATAGAGGAGGAAATGAAGGGGTCCTACCTCACCTTCGCCATGAGCGTGATAGTGAGCCGAGCCCTTCCCGATGTAAGAGACGGGTTAAAACCCTCGCAACGGCGCATCCTTGTGGCCATGAATGATTTGGGCCTGAGTCCGAGGGCCAAGTTCAGGAAATGCGCCAAGATAGCTGGCGATACCACGGGCAACTACCATCCTCACGGGGAACAGGTAGTTTACCCCACCCTCGTACGCATGGCACAGGACTTTAATATCCGCTATCCTCTCATCAAAGGACAGGGCAATTTTGGCTCAATAGACGGTGACCCCCCAGCGGCCATGAGGTATACAGAAGCGAGGCTCACCGAGGCCAGCATGGCCCTCCTTGAAGATTTAGATAAAGATACGGCAGACTTCGTTCCTAACTATGATGATACAAGATTGGAACCCACAGTCCTGCCTTCTAAGTTTCCTAACCTCCTTTGCAACGGCTGTACAGGGATCGCTGTCGGAATGGCCACCAGCATCCCCCCACATAATATAAACGAGATATGTGACGGTATTCTCAAGGTCATAGATAATTCTGCAGTCCCAATAGAGGAACTCCTCACCATCGTAAAAGGTCCAGACTTTCCAACGGGGGGTCTAATCTGTGGAACGAGAGGCATATTGGAAGGATACACCGCCGGCCGGGGAACCGTCGTCGTTAGGGCAAGGGCCCATGTGGAAAATATCGGGGCAGACAGAAAGCAGATAGTATTCACGGAAATTCCGTATCAGCTTAACAGAGATAACATAATTGCCCGTATTGCGGAACTGGTAAAAGAGGAACAAATTACTGGCGTGTCTGATGTACGGAACGAGAGCGACAGAGAGGGCTGTCGTGTAGTAGTGGAATTGAAGAAGGGGGAAGATGAGAACGTAGTACTGAACCAGCTTTACAAGCTCACACAGCTCCAGGACAGCTTCAGTGTCATAATGATTGCGCTGGTAGATGGTAGGCCCCAGACGCTGAACCTAAAAGAGCTCCTGCTAGCCTATAGGGATCACCGCATGGAGGTCATCCGCAGGCGCACCAGACACCTCCTCCAGAAGGCTGAGCATAGGGCACACATACTGGAAGGATTAAGAGTGGCCCTAAAGGAAATAGACGAGGTCGTAAGACTGATAAGGGCCTCCCAGGATATTGCTACCGCCAGGGCCTCTCTTATGGCCCGCTTTCAATTCACAACCGTTCAAGCGGATGCCATACTAGAGATGCGGCTCCAAAGACTTACCTCACTGGAGCACGGCAAGATAGAGGAGGAACATCAGCAGTTACTTAAAGACATCCAGCGCTACAGGGACATATTGGCCAAAGAAGAACTAGTCCTTGACATCATCCGCAAGGAGGTTCGGGAGATAAAGGAGAAGTTCGGCGACGAACGCCGCACAGAGGTGGTGGGGGAGGCGGTAGAGTTTGAAAAGGAGGACCTGATTGCTGAAGAGGATATGGCAATCATCATGACCCACCAGGGTTATCTTAAGCGCATCCCTGTTAGCACCTACCGTAGACAGGAAAGAGGGGGCAGAGGAGTTAGTGGAGGAGACCTCCTTGAGGGGGACTTTGTAGAGCACATCTTCGTTGCCTCTACCCACGATTACCTCCTGTTTTTTACTGACCAGGGGAGGGTTTACTGGCAGAAGGTTTACGATATACCACAACAGAGCAGACAGGCTAGGGGAAGGGCTGTAGTCAATTTACTGGAAATGAAGGAGGGAGAGGTCATCACCTCTATGATACCAGTAAGGAAGTTTGACCAGCGGTATCTTGTCATGGCCACAGAAAAAGGACAGATAAAAAAGACCCCGCTGGAGGCATTTAGACACCCGAAGCGAGGGGGTATTATAGCCCTAGGCCTCAAGGAAGGGGATAAGCTGATAGGAGTAAGCCTCACTTCAGGGAGCCAGGAGATTCTGCTTGGAACGGAGCAGGGCAAGGCCGTGAGATTTCATGAAAGCCGCGTTAGGCCTATGGGCAGGACAGCGGCCGGGGTTAGGGCCATCAGATTAAAAGTACGTGACCGTGTCAAAGGGCTGGTTGTCGTGGAAGAAGGGGAGACACTCCTTACCGTGTGCGAGACTGGATTGGGTAAGAGGACGGCCTTTACTGAATACACAACCCACGGCAGAGGGGGCCAGGGGGTAATAAACGCAGATACTGAAAAGGCAGGCAAGGTGGTGGCCTTGATTCCTGTAAGAGAAACAGACGAACTCATGCTCCTCACCGCCAAGGGGAATGTTGTCCGCACTGCAGCAAACACCATCTCGGTCATCGGCCGTAACACGAGGGGCGTAAAGCTAATTTCTCTCGAGGAGGGTGACCGTCTCGTCTCCGTAGCAAGAGTAGCTGAGGAACCCGATTCGGCGGAACTAACGGACAAAGCCGCAGGCGGAGAGGAGACCAGTCCTGAAGAGGTTGCAACCCCTGCTGAAGAAGGCGAGGGCGTAATGGAGCCCTTCGAGAATCCATCTTCCCCAGAGGAAGAAGAGTAAGGAAGGTCCTGATGATGGGCCTTTTCTCTTCTGAGTACGAATCCGCCTTAGGCGGAGTAAGGCCAGCGGCGTTCGTACGAGACCCACCTGCCGCTCAAGAGACATATAAGGGACAAGCGCATGAGGGGGTCAGCAGGCAGATTACTGAAGAGATAGTGCGCTGTCTGTGGTACGGGAGGCACTTTCTTCAGGAGAAACTTTACACAGAGGACGGTTCCCGCCTGGAGGTGCTATCCCCTGGTCGCTGGAATAGAGAAGGGGGGCCTGATCACATAAATGCAGAGATACTTCTGGAAGGCAGAGGCCGTCTGAAAGGGGACGTTGAAGTCCATCTCCGTGCCTCTGACTGGGGAAGGCACGGACACAACCAGCAAGAGAATTACACCAGGGTATGCCTCCATGTTGTCTTCTGGAATGATGTGGAAGGGGGCTTTGTAAAGGACCTTTACGGTAGATGCATCCCGCAGGTAGCGCTCTCCAAATACATAAGCCTCCCCCTAGAGGAACTACCAGGGCTAATGGAAGAGCTAGTGGAACCCCTGGTTTCACGCCCACTGCCAGGGCCATGCAAGGAGGCGCTCCTTCAGCGAGCCGATTATGCGCGTTGGCTTGGCAAGCTACTTGAGCTGGCGGGAGACCAGCGGATAATTGCCAAGGCACAGAGGACGGAGCGTCGCCTAAAGGAACGGTCTTTTGAAGAACTCCTCTACCAGAATCTCATGGAGGCTATGGGATACAAGAACAACGTCGCCGGCTTCTCCCTTCTTGCCAGCAGTGTCAGCCTCGCAGACCTGCGCCGTCTAGTTCCGGCGGATGTTATAGAAAGGGAGGCTGCCTTTTGGATACAAGCTCTTCTGCTAGGGGCCTCAGGTATATTACATAGGTGGTCTAATACGGATTTACATGATGCAGACAGCAGGAAGTTTATAGACTCTATCAGCGGATTGTGGAGGGAGTTACAAGGGAAATGGGTAGGTGAACCATTGTCTCCTGAAGTCTGGCACTGGGAAGGGACACGTCCATTTAATTCCCCTCCAAGGAGGCTTGCCGGAATTAGCGCCCTTTTGGCAAGGGGTCTTCAGAAGGGCCTGTTTCGGGAGTTCCTATCACCGCTTGAGGAGGCAAAGTGCAAGGGCAAAGGGGCATTACAAACAGTTGTAAGGAAATTGGAAAACAGTTTCCTTAACTTGGAGGACACCTTCTGGTCTTATCACCTGACCTTGGGTGGGGATAGGCTCGTAGCCCCTGTGAGGCTTCTCGGAAAGGAGCGGGTGGCCGTCCTGCTAATAAACGTTATTTTCCCGCTTTTGCTCGTTTACGCCAGGAAGAATGAAGATAAGGAGATGGAGGAGGTACTCCACGAGATATATAGCCGTTATCCCAGGCTACAGCCCGATAGTGTGGTAAAATTCATGAGCGAGCGTATAATTCCCGAAAACGCTAAGGCCCTTGTAAACTCCGCCCGCCGTCAACAAGGCCTCCACCAACTCTACCGCGACTTCTGCCAGAGGGGGGATGTGTCTTGCGATAAATGTGGGTTTTATCTGAAACTGAGGGATAGAGGATAGTATATTTACTTAAGGGAAAAATAAGAACGAATTTCTTCATCTTTTAGCCTCTTTCAGCAACGGTTCAAGAGAAAGAATGCCACTCTGTACGTAATTTAAGGCTACGGTGCCACAGTTCGCAATAATAGCCAAGGCGCACTATACGGCAAAACCGATGGAAAGATGAAATAAGTTCCTAAAATTTCAAGCTAACGACACTAAGGCTTTATGGCTTACGGGCTCTCTCTGCTTGACGGATCAACGCAGCCATAAAATCAAGGAGATTTCCTGCAGTATCTCCTGTAGTTTCAAGATCTTCTGGTGTTACATCGGCCGAGGGCCAGATTCCACCAATTATAAAATCTACGATGCCTGCTTCTTGCAGTCGGTTGGTGTAACTTGAAGTATAAGCAGGTTGGTTCAGGCTTCTAAGATAGGTGGCAGTTGCACCAGCAAGTAGGTCTGCATATTGTAACTGGAGGTAATTTTTAGAGTCTACAAACAGCGTTCGATCTACATTTAAGGGGAAGTATATTTTTCGCCTGTCGTAACCAGCCTCCGCCACAGGGACATTCGGGTTTACCAGGGCATCCCAAAGCCACTTATCGCGAGCCATCTCTCTTGACTTATCGTGAATCAAAGTCAAATGGTTCTTTGTTGCCTTTCGCCAATGTATGGCAGTTTCTAGACAACATGTGCAGGCTAAGTCTAAGGATCGCTGTGGGAGGGTAAGAAGGTGTTGAAACCCAAGTTTGGCCTCAGAGGCCAAGAAGAAGAGAATAACATTTTTTAAGATCTCACCAGCCTGATTGTAGGTCTTATAAAGATGGCCCCAAAACTCCTTATAGTTCCTTGGAGTTCTCTTCCGCATCATGGTCTGAAATCGAGTCAGATGTTGCTGAAAGGACTGAGCAGGTAGAAGGGAACGAAGAATTGTGTAGGATAAGTTCGCAAGTGCTATATTACCTCCACGCTCGTATAAGTCGATACCATCGAGGTGCATCGCAGGTTCCACCCAAAGGTCGATAATTTTAGTAAGAAGGGCGAACTCCTTGTGGACGACAAATGTTGCAAACAAAGCCGCTTGTTTCGCCGTGTGAATGAAGGTAATAAGTCTATCTTGGCCAGCAGGACGAGAGCTTAGAGTTAAATGTTTTAGCTCAGAGGCTTGCACTCTAGAGAAACATTTATCAAAGATGCTCTTGCAGACATCACTTGGAGCGGTCGTTGATGCGATTACAAAGACAGGCTGTCTTAGGTTTAAAAGGTCTTCCCCAGTGTATCCAGACTCGTCTAGGTATATTTCCATTGATTTCATGGCTTCTAATTTCTAGGCAAAGACCTCTCTAATGGGTATTTCAAGCACTTCCAAAAGTGGAGATTTTAAGATGTCCTCGGACCGGTATTTTTCGGCGAGTCTTAATCTTCGTGCCTTGAGGGTATATATTTCTATTTCTTCTTTGTTTGTGTCTACTATCCAGTATTCCTGCACCCCATATTTTCCATAAAGCGTGAGTTTGGTTACTTTATCTCGGTCGGCTGTGGTTGGGGAGAGGATTTCTATTACGAGGTCTGGTGCACCTCGGATGCCCTCTTTTTTAACGATACTCAAATGTTCTTTGGATATAAAAATAATGTCGGGCTGTACTACATCTTCCTCTGAAAGGATTACATCAAAGGGTGCATCGTAAATCCTACCGAGTTTCTTTTCCTTTACGTATCGCATAAGTATAAATTCAAGGTTCGCAGAAACTCTTTGGTGAGGCTCTAAGGGGGATGGGATCATTACCAGTTCTCCTCCCAGAAGTTCGTAGCGTCTGGTATCTTCAAGGGGCAGGTGTTTATACTCTTCGTAAGTGAACTTAATTTTAGGATTTACTATCATCGCTTAATTCTCGGCTACCGACGTTGGTCATTATACTGCCATAATAAAATTATGACAAGATAATTGACCAAATCCACCATAGTGCTATAATGTTGAAAATTTTGAAAAAGGATGGAAAACATAGGTAGCAAATGTTCCAGCAAGATAAAAATCCCTTCCGCATTTATAATCTGCGGAGATTGACTCAGGCTGTTAGTCTTTCTGCCTTCCTGGTTCTGCTAATATATTTAGATCCATTTACTACCGCGGGTCGTCCTGCCGACTTCTTTCTAAGGCTGAGCCCCCTGGCGGGCCTTGGGGCAAGCCTGGCCTCTAATGAGTGGGTAAGGGAGTACTGGCCTGCCTTGCTGTTACTTATAGCCACCGTGTTTATGGGGCGGTTTTTCTGCGGGTGGCTCTGCCCATTTGGCATAACGCTGGATTTAACGGATAAACTCTTCAAGGGCTGGAGAGATGGAGGTGCGGTTGCCCTCAAGTTGTACGACGGCAAGCGGCTCAAATTTTACTTCCTTGCATTCCTCCTCTTGAGTCTTTTTGTCAGTCGGCAGATGGTGGGGTGGTTTGACCCCCTTAGCCTTGCCACAAATACTTATACTGTACTGGCCCATCCCTATCTGGTAGCCCTTCTCAGCGGGTTTTTTAATTTCATGGAGCGTCTTCCCGTGGTAGGCAGCCTGGCCGGGGAAGCCCACGGACTCTCCCAAAAGCTCCTCTTTGCCACCAAAGAGCCTTTTTACAGGAATCATTCCCTTTTCTTGATACTACTTCTTTCTGTCGTTTTATTGGGCCTGGCATATAGGAGATACTGGTGTCGTAACCTCTGTCCTTTGGGGGCCATACTGTCTTTGGTTTCTATGGGTTCGTACTTCCAGAGGAGGGTGGTAGAGGGTTGCACTACTTGCGGTATATGTCAGAAGGAATGCAGGATGGGGGCAATTACACAGCAAGGGATGGCTACCCAGGCAGGGGAGTGCATCCTGTGTATGGACTGCCAGGAGATGTGCCCGAGCAACGCTATACGCTTCACGGGAAGTGGCCTGCCCCGAATAGAGGAGGTAGACCTTTCCAGGAGGGGACTAGTCACGGCCTGCCTTTTGAGCATAGGCAGTGCCCCTATGTGGAAATTCAATTTTCCATGGAGGTCGGGGAAGGGAGGGCATCGTCTGATTCGCCCCCCGGGCGCCCTCCCTGAGGAAGAATTCCTGGCCAGGTGTGTACGGTGCGGCGAGTGCCTAAGGGTATGCAAAACCAATGGCTTACACCCCACAGTGCTAGAGGCGGGCCTTGAGGGGGCCTGGACGCCGAGGCTAATCCCGAGGATTGGATATTGCGAGTACACCTGCACCTTGTGTGGTAAAGTCTGCCCCTCTGCGGCCATAAAACCCCAAGAACTCCCCAAGAAACAGGCCCTTGCTATAGGGAAGGCCTATATAGACCACACGCGTTGTATCCCCTGGGTGGCTTATGCTCGGCTGCCTGAACTGAAAGAGGATTGGAAGGACCATAATTGTGCAGTCTGCGAAGAGGTTTGCCCTGTCCCAACCAAGGCTATACATTTCAACGTATATAAGGATGAGCAAGGTAGGGAGCTGCGCCGCCCCTTCGTGAGGGAAGAGGTGTGTACAGGCTGTGGGTTCTGTGAGTATGCATGTCCAGTAAAAGGTAAATCTGCTATTGTGGTGGAAGGTATTCAACCTCAGGTGGCTGTAGTTCTAGTGGAGTTGGTGGAGTACGCAGGCGACAGGATAAAGTACCTCTTTTCTCAGAAGGTGGGTATCTGGAGCATGAAAGGGAAAGTGGAAGTGTACTCTGGGGAACAGAGGCTCTACGAATATATAGATGGAGGGGCAGAACCTTATTTGTCATATTCCTTTCAGCAGGTGGCAGTGGCCACCTATGAGGATGGCACAGGCGGGGAAATTACGGCGGAGGTATGGGAGTTTGGCAATGCAGGAGACGCCTTCGGGGCTTACAGCGTGAACAGAACTGGAACGGAATATTTTATGGCTGACGAAGCCTTTCTGCAGGAGAACAATCTCTGGGTATGGAGAGGAAAATACTACTTGAGTTTATCTCCTACTACGCCTGATGTGGGCGCTGAAGAAGTTGTAAGAATAGCCCAATCGTTAGTAAATAAGATGGCTGGAGAAATGTATGCTCCCCCCAAGCAGTTGAAGTATCTTCCCACAGAGGGGTTGATTTACAGCAGCGTAAAATTTTTCCATCAAAAGATTATTCTTGATAATGTTTCCATAAGTAAAAAGCCGATAGAGGAGAATGTTTTTGGGCTTAGTAGGGATACGGATGCTATCGTTGGAGAGTATGTAATAGAGAAGGGTATTCCTACAGAAAAGCTGCTGCTAATTAAATATCCTGATGCCGAAAAGGCTAAAGAGGGTAAAATTGGGTATATGGTCCTTAGAAGGTCTTGGGATGAGTCCTCTGAGACACTGAATGATATTGTTTGTTTTAAGGGAGAAGAAGGCTTCAGTGGAGTTTTATGTGAGGGGAACTATCTGATAGTGAGCTTTATGTTCCCAGATGAACTATGGGCGGAGAACTACATCAAGGATGTGGTGAGAAGACTTCCTTTGAAATAGGCCTATATTTTTATATTTTGGTATTGAAATCTTTTTAAATAAATCTTACAATCTCGGTTTGGAGATAACCGAAATGGCGATAGAAAAGGAAAGAAAGGTGAATATAATAAACGAACTTAGGGTTCATGAGGTGGACACCGGCTCCCCCGAGGTGCAGATTGGGCTCTTAACGGCGAGGATTAATAGGCTCAGCGAGCACCTTAAAGAGAACAAAAAGGATCATACCTCTAGGAGGGGGCTCCTCCAGATGGTGGGCAGGCGTTCAGCCCTACTGAAGTATCTCGGTAAAAAAGATGTAGAAAGGTATAAAAATGTGGTCAGCAGGTTGGGGTTAAGGCGGTAGAGAGGAAGACTTGTAGATAAGTTTCTTAAGGGATTATAAGGAGTTAAAAAAGAGGACAGATGGTAATATTTAAGGTAGAAAAAGTAATTGGAGACAGACTTTTAAGTATAGAAAGTAACAAGATGGCCAAGCAGGCTGACGGGGCGGTAACGGTCAGATACGGTGATACGCTAGCCTTAGTAACGGCTGTTGCAGGCGAGGAAAGGCAGGTAGACTTCTTTCCCCTAACAGTGGACTACAGGGAGAAGACCTACGCAGCAGGCAAATTTCCCGGAGGCTTTTTTAAAAGGGAAGGGAAGCCTACTCTGAAAGAGACGCTGACAATGAGGCTGATAGATAGGCCCATCAGGCCCCTTTTTCCTGAGGGCTACAGAAAAGATGTCCAAATTACGTCAACAGTCCTTTCTGCTGATAAAGAGAACGACCCAGACATTCTGGCCATGATAGGGGCCTCTGCAGCTTTGTGTGTTTCTAGTATACCTTTTAGCGGACCGGTGGGCTCTATAAGGGTAGGGAGGATAAAAGGGAACCTCGTTCTGAATCCAACGCACAGCGAGCTGGTAAATAGTGATTTGGACCTGGTGATCTCCGGGACACAAGATGGAATTATCATGGTGGAATCGGCGGCGAAAGAGATCAGTGAAGACGAGATGATAGAAGCGATACTCTTTGGCCAGCAGGCTATCAAAGAGATAGTCCAGCTCCAGGAAGAACTCATGAGTAGCTGTGCCAAGCAAAAGGAACCAGTTAAGGGCGCCCCCTTACCGAAAGAACTGTACGACGCAATAAAGGCAGAGGCTTATGAAGAGATAAAGGTCAAAAGTCTAACTCCTGGAAAGCAGGCCAGAAACCAGGCCCTTAAGGATATATTAGACCGCCTCATAGAAAAATATGCAAGGGGGGAAGGCATAAAGGCATTAGATAGCGAGGTTAAGGCCGTCTTTTCGAAGCTTGAGGAAGAAGCGGTTAGGGGACTTATAATTAAAGAACGCAAGAGGGTGGATAGCAGGCGTCCAGAGGAGATCAGACACATCTCCTGCGAGGTGGGAATTCTACCTAGAACCCATGGTTCGGCCCTCTTTACAAGAGGTGAGACTCAGGCCTTAGTGGTAACTACTTTGGGAACGGCCCTGGACGAGCAGCGGGTAGATACCTTAGAAGAAGAGTACTCAAAGAAGTTCATGCTGCACTATAATTTTCCACCTTTCTGTGTTGGAGAGGTTCGGCCTGTGTATGGCCCTTCCAGGAGAGAGATAGGTCACGGTAACCTGGCAGAAAGGGCGCTGGAGGCCGTAATGCCGCCTCATCAAAAATTTCCTTATACTATAAGAGTAGTGTCTGACATACTTGAATCAAACGGCTCCTCCTCCATGGGCACAGTATGCGGTGCCACCCTTTCTCTGATGGATGCAGGTATACCAATAAAGGACCCGGTAGCAGGGATAGCCATGGGCCTGGTAAAGGAAGGGGACGATGTGGTGGTTCTCTCAGATATTCTGGGGACAGAGGATCACTTTGGAGATATGGATTTTAAGGTAGCCGGCACCCAGCATGGTATAACAGCCTTACAAATGGACCTGAAGATACCATGGCTAGATGAAAAGACCCTCAGAGCGGCCCTCTATCAGGCCAGGGAAGGCCGGATGCATGTTCTCAAGGAAATCTTAATGGTTCTAGACAAGCCCAGGCAGGAGATATCCATCCATGCCCCAAGGATGCTCAGGATCAAGATAAATCCCGAAAAGATAGGAGCGGTTATTGGGCCTGGTGGTAAGACAGTAAAGAAAATTCAGGAAGATACCGGGGCAAGGGTGGAGATCGAAAACGATGGCACGGTGGTTATCTCCTCTACTTCTGCAGAAGCAGCTGAGAAGGCCAAAGCCATTATAGAGGGTATGACCGAAGAGGTCACAATTGGAAAGATGTACCTGGGTAAGGTTGTTGCCATTAAAGAGTATGGAGCTTTTGTAGAGATTTTGCCTGGCCAGGATGGACTCCTTCACATCTCGGAGCTTTCTGACAGTTACGTAAAAAGGGTAGAAGACGTCCTGAAGGTGGGTGATGAGACGTGGGTGAAAGTCATCGGGATTGACGACCAGAAACGGATCAAGCTCAGCCGAAAAGCGGCACTCCAAGAACGTGCCGTAAAACCTCCAGTAAGCGAGGTGATTAGTTAGTTCTACTATCCTCTAAGGCTCTTTATATTCTTCTAGGAGGTGAGGTAAAGAGACAAAGATTTGATTTTGTAGTAAAGTTTGCCAAAGGCAAATCTGCCTGAGGCACGAGGTAAAATTTTTAAAGTGTTTTAAGAGTGAGGAGATTATTAGAATGGCAACGAAGGTCACCGGTAAGGTAAAGTGGTTTGATGCAAAAAAGGGTTATGGTTTCATCGAACATGATGGAGGTAAGGACGTTTTTGTGCACTTTACTAGCATTGTTGGAGAGGGTTTTAGAACCCTAGAGGATGGAGAAAAGGTAGAGTTTGACCTGGTAGAGGGCTCCAAAGGGCTGCAGGCCCAGAACGTAGTTCGTGCTGGCTCTTAGCTGTATCACTACAATGAGCCGGGAAGAAAATGCTGTGCTTCCTGGCTCATTTTTTCCAAATGGCTATGTCTATGGAAGGTCTCCTTAGTGAAGCACTCTTCGTTCTATTTTTAAGCTGTTCTTTTTATCTCGAAGGAAATTCTTCCAGGGAACAGAAGGCAAGTACCGTCCAATCCCCTCCTTTGAGCACTTTAGCTGCTGGTCTTGCCCACGAGTTGAGAACCCCGCTGAGTACCATCAGTCTCAACCTTCAACTCCTTCAGGAAGAACTTCAAACTTACCTTAACGGACAAACTGGGCCCTTGCTCAACAGAATCTCTATTTTGCAAAAAGAGATTCAACGCCTTGAAGAGGTTCTCAGTGATTTCCTCCGCTTCGCCAAAGGGGGTAATCTGGAACTAACAGAACAGGATACAAACCAGGTTGTGGGCGAGGTAATGGACTTCATAGCCCCGGAGGCAAAAAGGAATAATATAAAAGTTATAAGGGACTTTACACCCAACCTGCCAATAGTCAGAATGGATTCAGGCTTGATGAAGCAGGCCATTCTTAATCTCATTATCAATGCACAGCAAGCCATGCCCCAGGGGGGAAAACTCTCTGTAAACACCTCTCTTAAAAGGAGCGATGTTCTTATAAAAATAACTGATACAGGGGTAGGCATCCCAACGGCGCAACTGGACAAGATATTCCAGGCCTTTTTCTCTACAAAAAAGAAAGGGACAGGATTAGGGCTTCCTACAGTCAAGCGTATTGTGGAAGAACATGGGGGAAGTATCTCCGTAGTAAGCAAGGAAGGAGAAGGCAGTAGCTTTACCATACTATTGCCTATCGGGAGGGACTAGACATGCGACCTGCGGTAAAGGTTTTAGTAATAGATGACGAAGATTCCCATGCCAGGGCCGCAGCCGAGGCCCTGGCAAAAGTGGGGTATCAATGCATAGTAGCCACCGAAGGCAAAGAAGGCTTAAAACATATAAAGCAGGGTGGTTTTGATGTGGTTATTACCGACCTCGTCATGAAGGATGTAGATGGTATGGAGATTCTTAAGGAAACCAGGAGTCGACTCCCCCATACCCAGGTAATCTTTCTTACTGGTTACGGTACTGTGGAATCAGCCGTAGCCGCTATGCAGAATGGGGCCACCACCTTTCTTCAGAAACCCGTTAATCTCCATCAACTTAGGGTGGTCGTAGAAGAGGCGGTAAAAAAGCAAACCCTTGGAGAGAGCTTCCCCCAAGCCCTTAGACCATGGGCAAAGGAAGTTCCCTTCCCTGATATAGTGGGTAAGAGCCCACGGACGCAGTCTATCTCCCATCTTATCAAACGCTTAGCCCCTACCAACGCCACGGTACTAATCAGCGGCGAAAGCGGCACAGGCAAGGAGCTTATTGCCCGGGCCCTTCATTTCTACAGTCCGAGAAAGAACCGTCCCTTCGTGGTTCTAAATTCAGCGGCTATCCCTGAAGGTCTACTGGAAAGCGAACTGTTTGGACATGAGAAAGGGGCCTTCACAGGGGCTATCTGCCAGAGGAAAGGAAAGTTTGAGCATGCCCACAGGGGGACCCTGTTTCTGGATGAGGTGGGAGACATGCCCATGGCTATACAGTCCAAGCTCCTCAGGGTTCTAGAAGATGGTAGGGTGGTTAAGGTAGGGAGTAATGAACCCGTTGCGGTGGATGTCAGGATTGTGGCGGCAACTAATAAGGATTTGGAAGAACTTATTAAAGCTGAAAAGTTCAGAGAGGACCTTTATTTTAGACTAAATGTAGTTTCCATCAAGGTTTCTCCACTTAGGGAAAGACAGGAGGACATTCCACTCCTTATAGATTACTTTGTAAAGGAATTTTCTTCCGTTTATGGAAAAGTCTGCTCTATTACACCGGAGGCCAAAAAGAAACTCCTAAGCTATGCCTGGCCAGGTAATGTTAGGGAGCTGAGGAATTGCTTAGAGAGTATGGCAGTCATGAACCTGGATGGTCTTCTTAAGGTGGAAGACATTCCAGAACACATATCCTTGGGGCGCATGGAAGAGGATAGAATCCGCCTCAGGCGGACTGGCCTTGTGGGGGTCTCTATTGAGGAGATGGAAAAGGAACTTATAAAGAACACCCTTGCCGCCGTTGGGGGCAATAGAGAAGCCTCCGCAAAAATCCTGGGTATAGGCGAGCGAACCCTTTATAGAAAACTCGATAGGTATGGCCTGAAATAAGCCTGAGTAGACAGTAGACGGCAAACAGCAAACAGTAGACAGGTAAACAGTCATTTCTATATGCTCTCTACTACCCGCTTTCTACCGCCTTCCGCCTTTTCAGACATACTACATATAGACATCTCCTCCCTAATATCATACAATATATGGTGGAGGTTGAAGGTATGGGTTACAAGGGTAAAGTAAAACTGAGCCCAACGGCGCTCCTCGTCCTAAAGAGGAGGTATTTAAAGAAAGACTTTGCGGGTAATCCGATAGAGACTCCGGAGGAGCTGTTTCTCCGTGTAGCCAGGAACGTGGCACAGCCGGAGGCTCTATACGGTGAGGACCCCGAAAAGGCGGAGGAGGCCTTTTTTGAGATACTGGCAGGGCTGGAGTTCCTGCCAAACACCCCAGCACTGATGAACGCCGGTAGAGACCTCCAGCAGTTGGCTGCTTGTTACGTTCTTCCGGTAGAGGACTCTATTGAAGGTATATTTGAGAGCGTAAAACTGGCGGCCATCGTACACCAGAGCGGTGGTGGCACTGGTTTCTCTTTTTCCCGTCTAAGACCAAGGAATGACATAGTTAGCTCTTCTGGTGGTCCTGCCAGTGGCCCTGTCTCCTTTATCAGGATCTTCAACGAATCCACAGAGGTAATAAACCAGGGCGGCTTCCGCCGTGGTGCCAACATGGCCATCCTCCACATCCAGCATCCAGACATCCTGGAGTTCGTCCACTCCAAGAGTAAACAGGGAGTCCTTACTAACTTTAATATCTCAGTAGGAACCACTGACGCCTTTATGAAGGCCGTGGAGAACGATGAAGAGTACGAACTTATAAACCCCAGGACCGGCCGTCCCGTTCGTAGGCTCAGGGCCAGAGAGGTATTCAATGAAATTGTCGAAGAGGCATGGAAGACAGGAGAGCCAGGGATGATATTCCTTGACGCCATAAACCGCGCCAACCCCACCCCTGAACTGGGCATGATAGAGAGCACCAACCCTTGCGGCGAGCAGCCCTTGCTGCCCTATGAGTCCTGCGTCCTGGGCTCAGTTAATCTCAACAAGATGCTCATTGAGGAGGATGGTAAACCCAGGATAAACTGGCAGAGGCTTGCGGAAGTAGTAAGACGCGCTGTTCACTTCCTGGATAATGTGATAGACGCTAACCGCTACCCTGCCCCCCCGATAGAGGCTCTAACTAAGGGCAATCGGAGGATAGGCCTGGGTCTCATGGGCTTTGCTGACATACTCATAAAGATGGGCATTCGCTACAATTCTGAAGAGGCCCTGAAGCTGGCAGAAGAGATTATGTCCTTCTTCTCCAATGAGGTTAACCAGGCCTCTATTGAACTGGCGAAGACGCGGGGCGTTTTCCCAAACTTCTCGAGGAGCATATACAATAGACTTGGCGGCCCTAGATACAGAAATGTCTCCCGTACCACTATCGCCCCCACAGGGAGTATCAGTATTATTGCCAATTGTTCCAGTGGCATAGAGCCTATCTTCGCCTTCGTTTTCACGCGCCACATCCTCGACAATACCCGTATCCCTCAGGTATACGAGCCATTTGTTGAGGTGGCCAAAAAGATGGGTTTCTACTCTGAGGAGCTTATGGAGAGGGTATCCAGAGAGGGTTCTATACAGAATATCCCTGGCGTACCTGAGGAGATAAAGAGGGTCTTCGTTACTGCCAGGGACATCCCTGCCGAATGGCATGTAAGGATGCAGGCCGCCTTCCAGAAGTACACAGATAACGCAGTCAGCAAGACAATAAATTTCTCCGTCAATGCCCCGAGGGAGGAAGTGGAAAGGGCATACCTGCTGGCCTATAAGCTAGGCTGCAAGGGCATAACCGTCTACCGCGACACCACGCGAATCTCCCAGGCCCTGGCCCTGGAATGCGAGTGCGAGGTGAGCGTGGTGGATTAGAAATATAAGGGTTAGTGCAGTAAAATATAATATAAGTTGAGACCTCTGAAAAAGCTCCAAAATGTCATTCTGAGGCGACGAAGTCGCCGAAGAATCTCTAATGCCCCTAAATCCCCCTATAGAAAAGGGGAACCAAGGGGCGGATTTCTTCCCCGCCTCAGGCGGATCAGAATGACAAACAGTGCTGTAAATACTTTTGCAGAGATCTCAAGTTATTCTAGGATAATTAATTTTAATCTATGCCATAAGCATCCTGCAGCAATGTTTACCAGGCGCTTTTCTGTAATTTATTTTTTGGTGGCCTTTCTATCAATCCTTGCCATAGCAGCGCTGAGTGAGGAAAAGGGGGTCCAATCGCAAAAGCGTGCGGAGGAGGCTATTGCCGTTATGAAAGAGGCTGCAAATGTAGATAAGAATTTTAATGTTGTGCTGGCGCCCACTGTCCGCTACGTTCATCTACTAATTGATGCAGAACTTGGAGAAATCTATATTGTGGTGGACTGTGATTTTATCGATAAGGTCAGTGATGATGAACTTCTGTTCTTGATAGGCCATGAAGTAAGTCACATTGCTTTGAGCCACCTAGCAAAGCCTGATAAGGCATTTGCTACCAAGGAAGCGGAAGCGGATTTCAACTCCTGGAAATTGATGAAGGAAAAGCTAGGGAAAGATTTTGATGCTGTAGCCTTTGTTAAAAAATGGCTTCCGCAAGAACAGGCCAGGATAGGTGAGCTTGAAGCCCTAATTGAATCTTACATAAAAGATACCACCTAAATTTGAAGCAGATTTTTGATCCGTCTTTTATAAAGAAGGCATACCCATGGTAATCTTCCAGGCCCTGGCACTGGAATGCGAGTGCCTAGTGAATATAGTGGATTAAATCCAATGTAGGGGCTTATTGCAATAAGCCCCTAAACCCTTTGACTTTGCCTTGGTATCTGTGATTTAATCTGTTAGGTGTAGCGTGCGACCTTGTGTCGCATGGCATAGGGCGTGGTCCTAGCACCGTGCCAGACAAGTCCGCCAGAGGCGGATCTGCCTCTGGCATGACTGGCACGCTACACTAAGGAGATCAAATGAAGATTACTTATGACCCTGAGGTAGACGCACTTTACATCCGACCCCAAGAGACAACGGTAACGACTAAACATCTTGCTGAGGGTATAGCCGCAGACTATGATGCAGAAGGACATCTGGCAGGAATAGAGATATTGGACGCCATCAAACGTTTGGGCGATAAGGATATTTTCAGGCAAGTTATCCTTGAAGATGTTG
>JAHFOV010000094.1 GCA_023261505.1 Planctomycetota bacterium | reverse complement strand
ATTATCTTCAGTCCTCGGAGAAGACACCTATGTTTAGAATAGTAGCTAAAGAGAAGCTGGCAGAGAATATTTACCGCACAGTGATAGAGGCCCCAAAGATAGCCAGAAAGAGGAAGGCAGGCCAATTTGTCATCCTCAAGATAGATGAGCCAGGGGAACGCATACCTTTAACTATAGCCGATGCAGACCCCGAGGCTGGAACCATAACTATTGTCTTCCAAACTGTAGGCTATACCACCAAACAATTAAGCACCCTAAATGCAGGGGACTACATCCTGGATATTGCAGGCCCGCTGGGCCATCCTACCCACATTGAAAATTACGGCACAGTGGTCAGCGTTGGAGGTGGACTGGGTACGGCCCTGGGAAGATCTATTACCGAAGCCCTTTACAAGGCAGGTAACCATGTAATTGCCATAATAAGTGCCCGCAACAAGAGCCTCATAATCCTTGAGGAAGAGATGAAAAAGATATGCCACGAGCTTCTGGTAGCCACCGATGACGGCTCCTACGGATTTCATGGTTTCCCTACCCAACTTTTACAGAAGCTCATTGATGAGGGCCGCAAGATAGACCTTGTGGTCTGTGTAGGCCCTGTCCCCCTGATGGCCGCCGTAAGCAAACTTACCAAGCCCTATGGGATAAAGACCATTGTAAGCCTGAACCCCATAATGGTGGACGCTACAGGAATGTGTGGCGCCTGCAGGGTGACAGTAAGCGGAGTAACGCGTTTTGGTTGTGTTGACGGGCCAGAATTTGATGGCCACCAGGTTGACTATGACGAATTAATGAAAAGGCTCAAGACCTATACAGAACGAGAGCAGGAAATGAACCAGAGGTTTGCCCGCCAAATCCAGGAGGTAAAGCAATGACAGACCCAATTGCCTGTGAAGAAAGCCACGATCTTAAGAAGGCCAAAAAGGTCCCCAGGCAAAAAATGCCTGAGCAAGACCACCATCTGAGAATAAAGAACTTTAGTGAGGTGCCGCAGGGCTACACCCCTGAATTTGCCAAATTGGAGGCCAGCAGGTGCCTCCAATGTAAGAAACCCCTCTGCCGTGCAGGGTGCCCTGTAGGTATCAATATACCGGCCTTCATCAAACTTATTGCAGAAGGAGACTTCGTAGGGAGCGCCAGGAAGCTGAAAGAATACAACAGCCTGCCCTCCGTATGTGGTAGGGTGTGCCCCCAGGAAGACCAGTGCGAAAAGGTGTGCATAGTAACTAAAAAGTCCGTCTCTGTCGCTATTGGCAACCTGGAGCGTTTCGCCGCGGATTACGAGAGAAATAATGGGGCTATAACCCTACCGGAGCAACCCAAGCCTTCCGGCTACAGGGTGGCCGTTGTGGGTTCAGGACCCGCAGGGCTCAGCGCTGCAGGGGAGCTGGTAAAGATGGGCCACGAGGTGGTGATTTTTGAGGCCCTACACAAGCCAGGTGGGGTGCTGGTCTACGGTATCCCAGAATTTAGGCTCCCCAAAGTAATCGTGGAGGCTGAAATAGAATACCTCAAAAGACTGGGGGTAAAAATAGAGGTGAACTCAGCTATTGGAAGGGTGAATACGGTGGATGAACTCCTGTCCGATGGCTTTGACGCAGTTTTTGTGGCCACCGGTGCGGGCTTACCCCTCTTTATGGGCATCCCTGGGGAGAACCTCGTCGGTGTGTACTCTGCCAACGAGTATCTCACGAGGATAAACCTCATGAAGGCTTACGACTCTAACTATGTTACCCCTATCCTGAAGAAGCGGCGTATTGCTGTGGTGGGTGGCGGTAACGTGGCTATGGACTCCGCAAGGACGGCCCTCAGGATGGGCACCGAAGAGGTCTATATAGTTTATCGCCGCTCCAGGGCAGAAATGCCTGCAAGGATAGAAGAAATAAAACATGGTGAGGAAGAAGGCATTAAGTTCCACCTCCTTACCAATCCCATAAGAATACTCGGAGATGAAAAGGGCTGGGTGAAGGCCATGGAGTGCGTGAAGATGGAGCTGGGGGAGCCTGACGCCTCGGGTCGCCGCCGCCCAGTACCCATCCCTAACTCTGAGTTTCTACTGGACGTGGACTGTGTGGTAGTTGCCATAGGCACCAGCGCACATCCCTTAATACCTATGACCACGCCTAAGGTTAGGGTCAACCCCAAGGGTAATATTATAGCAGACGAAGAGACCGGCCAGACCACTCAGGAAGGCGTGTTTGCCGGAGGTGACATAGTCACAGGGGCGGCCACGGTCATACTGGCCATGGGCGCAGGCAAGCGTGCAGCCAAGGCTATCGATGAATACGTAAGGTCAAAAAAGCCTGCACGCACTTAAACCAGTTAAAATTCGTAGGATAAGAGGAATGAGTTGGTGTAAATGCAACTGATAGTAAATGGAGAACGGGGGGATTACCCGGAGGGTCTAACAATCCAGGGGCTCCTCACCAGGTTAGGCATAGCCCAGCGTCCTGTGGCTGTGGAAGTCAACAAAAAGGTTGTCCCAAAGGCGGAACACACTAGCAGGGAGCTAACAGAAAATGATACCCTGGAGATTGTGACCTTTGTCGGGGGAGGGTAGTGAGCAAAAGCCAGTTTTCAGTTGTCAGTTATCAGCAGTCAGCTAACTGCTGTGCGCTGATTGCTGATTTTAGAGGGAGGTTAGTTTTTGGAGCAAGTATTAACCAAACAGGTCGCAGAAGATAAACTTAAACTAGGCAAATACGAGTTCTCCTCCAGGCTCTTTGTGGGTACCGGGAAGTACCCCTCCATGAAGATAATGCAGGAGGCCCTGGAGGCCAGCGGTGCAGAGGTAGTGACGGTCGCGGTGAGGAGACTTAACCTTAAAGACCCTCAAGGAGAGTCACTTCTGGACTACATTGACACCAAACGCTACACGATACTCCCTAATACCGCCGGCTGCTACAGCGCCGAGGATGCCATAAGAACAGTTTATCTAGCCAGGGAGGCAGGCTTCTGTGACATGATTAAACTGGAAGTCCTGGCGGATGAACGAACACTCTTGCCTGACCCAGTGGAGACCCTCAAGGCCACAAGGCAGTTGGTGAAGGAAGGCTTTACCGTACTGGTTTATACCTCAGATGATCCCGTCATCGCCAAAAAGCTAGAAGATGCCGGGGCCACCAGCGTAATGCCTGCAGGCTCCCCCATAGGTTCAGGCCAGGGAATACTCAACAGGAGCAACATCAGGATTATCCTGGAAAATGCAAGGGTACCCATCATAGTAGATGCCGGTGTGGGGACTGCCTCTGACGTCTCAATTGCCATGGAGCTGGGCTGTGAGGGGGTACTCCTGAATACTGGAATCGCCCACGCCAAGGACCCTGTGAAGATGGCCAGGGCTATGAGGCTTGCCTGCGAGTCAGGCCGCCTTGCCCATCTCGCTGGCCGAATCCCCAAGAAGCTCTACGCCAAGGCCTCAAGCCCTGAGAAGGATTTTTAATCCATTATAAAGAGGAGGGCTACCAGAGTGGAAATTGCACCAAGAATAAGTGTGGACGAAAAGGTGTGTTTTGGTAAGCCAGTTATTAAAGGCACTAGAATCCCTGTAGATTTAATCCTTGGCAAATTAGCTGGTGGGATGAGCTACGAAGAGATAATAAAAGAGTATTAAATCACCCATGAGGACATCCTGGCTGCCCTTGACTATGCCTCTAAGGTGCTCGCTGGTGAAGAGATAAAAATGGTAAGCTAGTGTGCCCCAATCTAGGCTAAAACAGCTTCTTCGCTTCGCTCAGAACGACATCGACTGCTAGCTTTTTTTCAGAAATAGAAAAAGGAAAAAAGATGCTCGAAAAGGCAGACAAGTTAAAAATGAAACGAGATGTTAAAGGGCTAGTCAAGCTCTTGCAAAAAAGCAGTGACTACAGGCATATTATAGAAAAAGACCTTGAAGAACTGTTGACTGTTGCAGATACACTTCCAATTAAACACCTAATTGCCACACTGGAGAATAAAGACAACTTTGCCAGGAAATGGGCAGTGCAGGCCCTGGGGAAGGCAGGCGACATTGCCATTAAACCACTGATTTATACACTAAAAAATAAAGACCCAGACGTTCGGGATGCAGCCGTTGAGGCGCTTGTAAACATAGGTATGCCTTCGATTGCAGCACTAATCGACGCATCAAAGGATAAAAACCTGAACGTACAAAACTGCGCTAACCGGGCACTAGAGGCAATACGGGGTGCTGTTGCCGGTGAGTATATAATTGCCACGGGGAAAAAATCAAAAGTACCTTTGGCAGAAATCGTTAGTGCGGGGCATGCGGCACAGCTTCAACTTCTTTTTGAGGCCGAGCCTTTGATTGCTACTGGTAAAAAAAGGCCCCTGTCGGATATTTATGGTACTCTCATTCAAAGGTGACGGCAAGCATATACAACTACCCTGAGAAACTTTACTCCCCCTTACTAAAAGGCCTGGAAGTACTCCTAGAAGAAGTTTTCGCATAAAAGTTCGTCCTACCGATTCGGAAGGTAGCTTGAAATCCGTCCAGAATATGTTTAAAAGACCCTACTTTACAAAAATCTTGTGGAACTTTCAGGAGTAGAAGCGCTGAGGATGGATGAGTTCCTGCTTATAGAAAAAGAACTACAAGAGCTCCGCCAGCAGGGGCTGTATCGGAGCCTGCTTTCTGTGGAGGAAGTGCGGGGGCCTTTTATCACTCTCGGCGGGAAGAAATATCTCTGTTTTTGCTCCAACAATTACCTTGGGCTGGCTGGGCATCCAAGACTAAAGGGGGCGGCTCAGGAGGCTATTGAACAATATGGATGGGGGGCGGGGGCTTCAAGGCTCGTATCCGGCAACACCACTCTCCATGAGGCACTTGAGGCCGAGCTGGCCTGCTTTAAGGGTACTGAGGCTACCCTGGTCTTCCCCTCGGGTTATATGGCTAACGTAGGAACAATAACCGCGCTTGTGGGCAAGGGAGATATTATAATAGGTGACAGGTTGAACCATGCAAGCCTTATAGATGGGTGCAGGCTCTCAGGTGCGGACTTCAGGGTATATCCACATAATGATACTGATGCACTAGAGGACATCCTGAAGAGGGCCTCGCAATACAAAAGGAGACTCATAGTAACAGATGGGGTCTTTAGTATGGATGGCGACCTGGCCCCGCTGCCTAATATTGTAGAACTGGCAAAGAAATACAAGGCTACGGTGATGGTGGACGATGCTCATGGGACAGGGGTTATGGGCAAAAAGGGTAAGGGGACAGTGGAGCATTATGGGCTGGAGGGGCAGGTGGATGTACAAATGGGTACGCTAAGCAAGGCCCTGGGAGGCATTGGGGGTTTTGTCGCGGGGAGTAAGACCCTCATAGAGTATCTCAGGAACAGGTCGAGGCCATTTATTTACACTACCGCCTTGCCGGTGGCGGCATGTGCGGCAGCCATGGAGGCACTGAAAATAATAGAAGAGGAACCTTCCAGGAGGGAGGCCCTGTGGAGGAATGTCAGATACCTGCAGGAAGGATTAAAAGTTCAAAAGTTCAAAGGTTTAAATGTTCAGGAGATTGAGTCGCCTATATTTCCAATTATAATAGGCGCTGCCAAAGAGGCAGTGGCCCTTTCTAACTTCCTCTTTGAGAAAGGCTTACTGGTAACGGCTATACGCCCGCCTACTGTGCCAGAGGGAACAAGCCGCCTAAGGGTAACTGTTATGAGCGAACATGCCAGGGAACACATCCAGGCCCTGCTTCAGGCATTAGCACAAAAAGCTTAAATGTTTAAGAGTTCAAAGGTTTAAGGTTTGAAAATTTAAGGTTCAAAGCTTCCTAAAAAAACAAGCGAAGCCTTACACGGTATGAGAATTTGAAGTTTTTAAAATTTACCACCCTTTATCCCCTCCTTTGTAAGGAGGGGATAAAGGGGAGGTTAAGAGGGGCTTGTAATTGGCCCTGCTGCAGGTATAATTGCGCCTGGGTAGAATTTCATACCCCTACATACCTTTTCACGTTGCACATTGTAGGGGCGAACCCGTGTGTTCGCCCTTTTTGTAATTTGATTTATTTAGGCAGACGCATGGGTCTGCCCCTACTGGGTTGTTATTGGGAGGCCGACTTGGGGCCAATGGCCCCATCGGTTATTCTTACAGTCTCCGCTCCTTTAGGGACGGAGAGCTGGAAGACCCTTGGGTCCAGCTTCTCATTTATATCTACCTTAGTCAGGTTAAGGGTAAGGTGGGTATCTCCTGCTGGCCAGTAGATTTCCATGTTCCTGGGCAAACTGTAGCCTCCGATGGTCTCATACTCTCCTAGGTCTGCCTGCATTCTTAGGCGTCCATCCGTGTTAAAGGATTCGATATGTAAGACTTGTAAGGTTTTTTTATCAATGCGTAGTTCTGAGTAGTATCCGCCGGGGGTGGAACTGGATTCAAATACATGGAGTGTATAGTACTCGGGAGTAGATTCAAAGAGGAGACGCTTGCTGGAGAGGGTATCCTCAAAATCCAGCAGGCCGGCGACATCGTTAGGAGAGAAGTTGAGTCCAAGGTAGCTGAGGTTCTGGTTGGCCCTGCCGGTGTAAACCT
>JAHFOV010000040.1 GCA_023261505.1 Planctomycetota bacterium | reverse complement strand
CCCACCATACATCGGCTTCGGTATTCCCTGTAGCGGGTTTACTAGCATCAAGCCCAGAATAGAGCCTGGAGGCGTTAACAATATCAGAACCGCCCCTCTCATGTGAGGAAGCGTGTGTGGTAGGTATCCTAGCGTCCGAGAGCCTGGAATCATTACCCTGACAAGCCGTGTTAGCTGCCGTGCCATAGACCTGCTGGCTACCTGTTAGTTTGCTAGAAGCGTCCAGCCCAGCGTAACCACTGGCCGCATTCTTATTGACTGTGGCCTCTGCACCTATATCTCCGGGCGTGAGGGCGTCTGCACCGCCTGAGGCATGACGAACCTTATGGCTGTTGAACTCCGTCTGACTGGCATAATCTGCGTCTATGCTATCTGAGCCACCAGGGGCGTGGTTAGCGGCATGGGCACCGGCAGCGCCAGGGCTCATGTCTTTCCATGCGGCTCCATCCCAGATATAAAACTTATCCGTATCGGTAGCCCACCATACATCGGCTTCGGTATTCCCTGTAGCGGGTTTACTAGCATCAAGCCCAGAATAGAGCCTGGAGGCGTTAACAATATCAGAACCGCCCCTCTCATGTGAGGAAGCGTGTGTGGTGGGTGTCCTGGCGTCCGAGAGCCTTGCATCGTTGCCCTGGCAGGCCGTGCCAGCCGTATTGCCGTAAGGAATCTGTGAGCCCGCTATCTTCGCAGAGACGTCTAGCCCTGCGTAACCACTGGTGGCATTCTTGTTAGCAGTAGCCTCCGCTCCTATGTCTGTGGGAGAAAGAGCATCACTACCACCAGTAGCATGTGTGGATTTATGAGCAGAAAGTTGAGCAAGTGCTATCTTAGAAGAAGCATCCAATCCAGCATATCCATTTGCAGCGTTCTTATTGGCTATGGCCTCCGCACCTATGTCACTTGGAGTAACGGGATCGGAACCTCCTGAGGCATGTGTGGTCTTATGTGCGGTTGGCGTCCTGGCATCTGAGAGCCTTGCATCGTTGCCCTGGCAAGCAGTACCCGCCGTATTACCGTAAGGAATCTGTGAGCCTGCTAGCTTCCCAGAGACGTCTAGCCCAGCGTAACCGTTAAGTGTGTTCTTATTGGCAATCGCCTCCGCTCCTATGTCACTGGGTGCGAGGGCGTCGGTCCCACCTGTGGTGTGTGTGGTTTTATGAGCAGTAGGTGTCCTGGCATTTGTATTGCGAGGGTCTGCGTCAGTGACAACTTTATTTGTTGCAGACGGACTTCCGGAGGTTCCTGCTAGTGCTGCCTTTTCAGCTGAAGTTGGGTCGTTCACATTGGAATGGTGCTGAGTTGCAGTGATACCTGCCAGGTCACTATGGTTTAATGAGACTACAATTTCCCATGCTGTACCCGTGTCCCTATAAATTTTCTTTGTATCTGTAGCAAGGTAGTAACGGTCTATAGTACCTGCAACGGGTTTAGAAGCATCCAGACCTTTCTGGAAGGCATAGAGAACACTTCCGTCTGCATCCACATGTACTGCATTCCAATCACTAGGCTTCACTAAAGTAACATCTGTACCATCAAGTTTTGTACTAACAAAGGAATGTTTTACAGTCATTAGTTATATCCTCCAAAAGTCAAAAGACACATGTCTTCCTATTTAAATTCTACGAAGATATTCCCGAACGATGGATTAGCAATCCCATCTCCGTTTATACCTACAACCCTGATAAAAACATCCGCCTTAGCTCCAGTTACCATATTTACCCACGCAGATACGATAGTACCCATACCTGAAATGCTAATCTTAGGTCCACCTACCCCATCCAGGTATGCCCAAGTAGTCTCGTCTGTAGAATACTGTACCCTCAACTCTGCGTTCGCAGCCCCATTAACAAAAACTCTAGCCACCAATCTAGCCTGAGAATAATTCGTTAAATCAATTCTGCATCTTGAATTAGTAGCACCAAAGATTTCTGTCTCTGCCGCTGGCATAGCATTCCAAGAGGTGGCATTGGGAGATGCTACTACAGGTGCAAGAAGTCCAGAAGGCAGTGGTTTAAATTCTAAGGCTGTTTCGGCACTATTTACCGCTGCTAACTTGCCTCCTTGTCCTGTATATGTATTGGGAGTATCTATAAGCCCTAAAAAATCCGAGACTGGGGTAAGTGTATCAGTAAATGCAAGTCCATCCTCAGTTGGTTTAACAGTTACAATTCTATTCCCTTGCCCAGTATAGTCCTTAGGAACGTCACGTAAGTCTTTGAAAGTAAGGGAGAGAGCAATCTCCCAGGCCGTCCCTGTGTCCCTGTACAGTTTTTTTGTGTCGGAGGCAAAGTAGTAACTATCAACAATTCCTGGAGCAGGCTTGTTGGCGCCTAGCCCCACCCGCATGCGCTTGTAATACGCGCCATCAGCAATATCATCAAGGTTGACAACGCCTCCTGGTTGGAATACAAATGTATCAAGTTGAAAAGTATCAAGTTGAAATGCCATCCTCTCCACCTCGAATCTAAATGTATCAAGTTGAAAAGTATCAAGTTGAAATGCCATTCTTTTCCCCTCGCACTAAAAATAAAGCTCAAGAGTTCAATTAGAAATCAGGGATCACTGTTATAGAAAAGTTCTCATTCTCAGATACCGCATGCCTCTTCCCTGAGCCGTCAATAATCCAGAAAAACCCATAATAAATAGTGGCAGAGGCGAAATCAGGGGTATCTGGAAATAATCTTAGCTTCCCGTTGACTGCGTCTACGACGGCGAGCTTAGCCGGCGAATCAGTTGTGTTAAATGACTTTGTTGCACCAGTATTATCGGAAAGCCTTAGTTCAACTGTAAATCCCGTGAGATCTATTGGATTGCCACCGTCCAATAACTGAAAGTCTATTGGGGCTTGTGATGTGGCCCTTATAGTCAAAATAGATGCCATTTAACCCCCTCCTAAGTAGTTTGTCCCTCTAGCCTCATGGTGACACTCGTGTCCAGAGGTGACGTACCGGCCGGCAGGGTCAGTCTAAGCCATATTCCTATGGCGTTACCAGGGCTAATGTTGTTTCCTGTCGCGTTTTTATCGGTTGACCCGAAAAATTTTAGGTCTGACGATAGTACAGGCATCTTGGTCTCTCCTAATTTATTAATACAGACTTAGGTTGTTTCGTAAAAACAACTACTTTTCCTTTTACCGAGATAACCACCTTCCCAGCTACAATGTTTAAGGGCGCGGCGTAGCCCTTAGCTGGCTGGAATGCGTCACTCTGAAATGTATCAAGTTGAAATGCCATACTTTTTAAATCCCCTAATCTTTAGATTGGGCTTCCTTCCTGTAATAACCTTTCCAGTATTCCTATATTGGCCAGAAGTCCATCGCCCTGCCCTGGTGTGTACTTGAACTCCCAGTTCATTATCTCCTGGAGCCAGAAGCCGGAGGTCTGGGCATCTATAACGTCGGCGATAATCAGGCTGATCAGGCCGTGGGCTATAACGACGGCTGCCGCAATCCCTATGGCAAGGCTGAAATAGGTACCGGACGCGCGGCGGTAAAAATCTGCTGCCCCCGCAGGGATTATTGCCTTATAGGCATAATGGCTTACTACCAGTCTCATCTCGCCGTCTTCGTCAGCAGGTTCCAGCATCTGCACGGTTGTCATAAACGGTGTCCAGAAGGCATAGACCCCGAACCAGACAACCTCTGGCTCCCACCAGTTTGCAAGCTGCCACGAGCCTGTGAGCCTCCAGTTCTCTGCATCCTGTGCGAACCATTCATTGGCAAACTGTGCCTGGCGGATATAGAAAATCCCCCCTTCTCCCCCCTTTGTTAAAGGGGGGGTGGGAGGGATTGCCCGTGGGTTCTGGAAGCTGACGTTCCATTTTGATCTGGATCTTTCTGGTATGAAATTGGCCATTTGTTTTGCCTTTTGGGCGGACACACAGGTCCGCCCCTACGATTGGGCAGACACGCAGGTCTGCCCCTACAATGGTGTTCCTTTCGTAAAAACCTTTGTCCACTGGAATTGCCAGTCCAGCCCATCTGAACTGAGGTATTTATGCAGGGCGGTCTGAAAGAAGCTGGCCCGGGCTTCAAATTTGGGCACACCGCCGCGTGATTCTACAATCCTGTAATGCCTGCCAGAAGGCCTATCCTTATCTACCGGAAGATTTGTGGGTATACCATCTTTGTAATGCCCATAAGCAGGGTCCTTATAGATGTATTTCCATAAAATTTGGTTACCTGCATAGCCCATGAATATTCGCTCTTTAACTGGGTCTTCAGTGGCATCCTCTGCATAGGTGTGTGCGAAGCTCCAGTTCAAGGCGTCCTGACTCTCATAAACATTGAGAAGCACTCGGAAATTGGCGTTGGACTCAAAATACTGGTGGGGAATAAAGACCTGAGGGAGGCCTCTTTCTGTTATTACCTGCTCCTCGGTTAGCATTTTATACACACCCCCAGCGCCTCTTTCTAGAGGGGAGGATTTCCAGACAAAAACTCCCAGGACGTGATGGTATCTACCGTTTATATTTTGGTCATTAGGAACACCCTGGACTATTGCAGGCTCTTGAACCTTTAATCCGTCCTTCAGTCTGCCTGTCCATAGATGGGTCCTCGTTGCCCACCAGCACACACCCCCGGCCCCTCTTTTTAGAGGGGAGAAATTGTTGGCATTGAGGAAGTAAAGCCTCATAGCAAATGCCTCGTCCTCTGTCAGCCCGCCTATTCCTCCGGCCTCAAAGAATTTCTTTTCCAGCTCTTTTAATTGCATAGGTGCAATATTGAGAAGATAATTACGGTCAAGGTTGGGATGCTTTACCAGCCAGCGATTGACGGTCTGGGTCAAATAAGCTTCGGAATACATCACCCTTACCAGCTTGTAGGACTTATAATCTACTGAGGCGTTATCTTCTTTTAATCCATCGGCCGCCAGGATGTAGCCCCGCCTGTGGAAGTAGGCATAGACCTTTTTGGGGGTCTCCATAATAGCCTGAGGGAAGAGGGGTTGATGCGGGAACCTCTGCTCTGGAAGTACCCGTTCGGTGGGCACAACCCCGGCATCTCCCACGGCAAAGCCCCCTATCCTGGTGGCATTTTGGAGGAGTTTGAAGGCGGTAGCGCCGCCTGGCGTCCTGTCTTCTATGATAAAATCTTTTTTCATTTATTTTCTAATTCCCTAATAATCAGCCTTTTATCTTCCTCGGGAATTGGAGGAAGGTTCTGAATATTGCCCTGCATTAACTTTGCCTGGTATTCGTTCTTCCAGTATTCAGGCTCGCAGAGTTCATACCGCTGGGGGAGGGGACATTTACAGAGTGGTTCCAGCCTATCCATCTCCTCCTTGAAGCATTTTATCTCTCTCAGTCCTTCTGAGATGGCCTTGCATATGTTGGTTAATCTGTATTTCCTCAGACCTATTTCCAGTTCGGCCCGTTTTATCTGGATTTCCAGCCTCCTCCTATCAAACCCATCGTTCTCCACGTTCTCCAGCTTATATTGGGCCTCTTCTGCATCCACCGTGAACCTCTCCATCTCCAGCTCTATCTTGCGATATTGATAGTGCAAATCCAGGATGCCGTGATAGCGGGTATGTATCTCCAGGAGGCACTGCCGATGGGCCCTGTCGGGGCTGCTCTTGGCAAACGGGCCTATTATGAAATTGTTAATCTGGTATTCTGAGTGCCCAAGGGGAAGATACTGGAAGAGCCTCTTCACCCAGGACACCATGTTTCGCTCAGAATTGTTCAGCAAAAAGAGGTCAGTCATTGCAATTTTCTTTCCAGGTCTTTAAGCTTCTCAGCGAAATGGTGCTGATGCCAAATAATCTGGGCCAGGATAAAGAATCCAGTTATCCAACAAACACTTATGAGGATGGCCAGTAACCGCTCCATATCAAATCTCCCCATGTAGGGGCGAATCCGCCTCAGGCGGATGTTCGCCCATTGTAGGGGCAAACCTGTGTGTTTGCCCAAAAAACAGATACGCAGGTCTCAGGGCAGACATGCAGGTCTGCCCCTACATTCCGTATTTAAATCAGCCCATGTTCCTTCTTTGCATCAATGGAAATAATAGAATGTTTTTTTGCCAGTCTGGACTTTATGTCCCTCACCACGTTAAGGGCTGTATCGTCCTTAGCTTTTAGCTTTTCTTCCTCGAACTCCCTTATTGTTTTACCATCGGCCTCTAAAAGTTGTTTACGCTTCCTGGACTTACTTAAAGCTGCCAGTAATCCGCCAAGTAGGCCTCCCCCTCCCACAGTTCCAGCTACAATGGGGATTAGAGTATCCAGTCCCCACTTCTTTACTGCCTCAAACTGTTTGATTGCCTCTGGAAATGCCTGGGCGCCGATATAGGTCTGGCCTGCTGCATACATGCCGTACTGAGTCGTAGAAGTCTCTGTGCTTTCTACTCCCTTACCGGCAATTTTTCCCACAACATTTGCCGTGCCATCCACCACACCTATCTCCCGTAGGACCTTATCCTCCAGCCCCACCCTGACTATTGCATTCATGGCATTGGCATTTATATTGGAGAGTGTCTCAGGGTCTTTGGTGTTCTTAGCGGTCTCAGTTGCAACAGCCTTTATGGCCTCCACTTTTGCTGTAGCCACAGGGACGGCCACATCCCTCATTGCCTCTATCTTCTTTGATTGGGCTTCGGTTACAGCCTTGACGGATTCTGTAGCGATCGCCCTGCTGGCCTCTACCTGATACTCTTTAGGCCCTGGGGGCTGAATATTGAATGGCAACGCACATCCTGATAGCATGCCAGCTAATAGCACGCCTTTCGTAAATCCTAGAATAGCTATTCTCTGGTTCATAGTTAACCCCCCGACTCCCACAGGAACAAAGGGAGACAGCCACCTAGAAACATCAAAAGTAATAGAGAACTAAAAGCCTTTCTCATTTTATTTCTCCTTCCCAAATCTCTATTCCTCGGTTTTTATCCCTTTTCTCCATCCCCATGTAGGAGAATCCAAGTATTCCTTTCCTCTTTCCGTAACCCTCACCAGTAAGTCTCCAACCTGGATGGAATCTTCCGTAGTCTTCTGGAAAGTGCGAAGGCGGTAGACCACAACCTTCCCGTTCCTCACCCCCATAAGATAAACCTCATAGATACGAGGTTTCTGTCCAAAATCCTGAACGCATTCCACCATATGGTTGTATTCTTCATACCCCTGTAGGACTATAAGGTCACCATAGGGGTTCACGTAGGCCAGCTTGGAGATGGGTTTGTCTGGCAAGTAGTCCCAGCCTGTATCCAGAGAACCTAGAGGCTTTCCTATGGCAATCTCCCCGTCTTCAAAGTGGACTATGAAGTGCATTAAGTCTGCTCTTGGCGTCATATTGTCTCGTATACCTCCATCCATTTATGAACATTCTTTGCAATACCGTAATTATCCCTTACGTACTCTTTAGCCTTTTCTGCCATAGCTTTCCTCTCTTCAGGATGCTCAATAGCCCAGGAAAGCTTGTCTACCCATTCTCCATCCTCCGCTAAAATTCCTGGCATCCCATTACCTAGCATCCTGCCATACTCCCCACAATTGCTCCCTATGGTAGGTATCCCTAGAGTAGCATACTGGAGGAGCCTCAAAGGGCTCCTTGATTTTGCAAACTCCGTCCCGAATAGTGGGGCAAGACCTATATCAAACCTGAAGATGGACATCTGGAGGTAAAAATCCTCTAATCCAGTCCAGGGTTGGTAAAAGACCCTTTGGGGGAAGACCTCAAGGAGCTTCTTGGGACAATCGCCATAGAAGATGGCTTGTACATCAGGATATCTTTTCATTACCGCCATCAATGCTGATTCAATGAGGGTTAGGTCCTGTACATGGTAGTGCCCCCCTGCCCAACCAATGAAGAAGTTACCCCCCTCACTAGATCTCCTAGATTGAACATCTAATCCTTTTAGGTCATTAAAATCTAAGTAGTTAGATAGCACATACACTGGAATATCTACTAGCTCCTTAACAGTGTCTGCTATACCCTGGGTGGTTGCAGTGACAGCATGGCACTGCCTTAGAATCTTTATGGCCGAAATAGTTTGTTCCTGAAGGTCGCTCTTCACATATTCCACGCTGTCGGGGTAACAGAAGATATTGTCGTCCAGCTCATAAACCACCTTCTTGCCCACCAATTTGCAATATTTAGCCACCTTCTCCATCAGTTCCCCTACAGACCTCTGGATTACCACTATGTCGGCCCAGTCAAAGTATTCCTTGGCTACAGTGTGCACGATTCGTGTATCTGCCAGGTTCTGTAGTTTGAGATGACGAGCAGGCAGTGTGCACCTAAAATAGGTGCAGGCATTTTCTAGTGGTGAAAAATATAGAATCTTCAAATCGCCCTCTTCCTTCCCTCTCCCATTAAAGGAGAGGGATTTGTTATTAGGAATAAGAGAACCTTAGCGTACACACTGGAGTCTCATTGAATGCCCCCGCCCCACCTGGCACCCTGGTTGCCAGATTGAAGTACAAATCGGCACCTCCGGCAGGGATGTTGGCGCTGGAGAGTTCAAGGCGGTTACTTGAGCCGCTGCCCGCAAGGTTTTTGTGTCCGCCTCCTGCCACCCAATCGGAACTCCCAGGGGCTTGATAAGTAGTGGCAATGCCTTTGATATAAGAACTCCCTGGCGTGCCAGAGCCAAGCGTCTTAGCGTTTATAGAATTGTGGCTGGCATTGTCCCATAACTCTAAGAACGCTTTGCTTTGAGTAACTCCCCCAATGTTAATGCAAAAAACATAACGGTTGTCGCCTCCTTGCTGCTTGCCCTGGTTAGTGCCTGCCAGTGGTATCTGGTTAATGAGTGAGCTGTCATCAATAAAGGTCTTATCTATCTCTACAGAGCCAGAGTCGGGGACAACTATGTTATCCCTTGTGCCAGTGGCTGCTCCATCATTGGCATTTGAGCCAGTCCAGACCAGGGTAAACCCACCAGCCCCCGTACCTGTAGTAACAGGCTTGAAATTAGAGTCAGAACCAGAGCCTGTGGCCTTTGCTACATTGTTGGTAGTATGATTGTAAAACCAATAAACACTCGGTTTGGCCATCTTCTATCTCCTTCTGTCATGTTTTAGGCAGATTTTCCACCAAAGATGAATTCGCATTTTTTTACATTGAAGCCTATGGCAAAAATTGCATTGTTTGGCTCGGGACAAAAATTGTCATCCAAGCCTTCTTTCATTAAGCCAATCCTTGTATTCTTTCCTGCAGCCCTTGCTACAGCATGGGTAGTGAATATTTTTTGTCAGTGGCCCTCCACAAATGACACAATCTTTTCTATCGGGCAGTCCTTCATAAAGGGCGTCACTCATCGCAGTGGCCAAGAGAATATAATCCTCAACCCTTGTGCCGAATCTTAGAAATCCCTCACGCTTCCTTCTGCTGGTTTCCATGCTTATCTCCTTAACCATGATAAACGCTCAGATACCATGCCAGGAGGGTGGTGAAGGCCGCCCCAAGAAAGCCTGCTATACCCAGGACGATGTGCCACCTGGCCTTAAGGGCTACTAGGTCATTATGGTCTCTGAGAAATGCGTCCATTAGATTCTCTAAGTGGTTGACTTTTTCTTCCGCTCTGGCCACCTTCTCGGATATCATTGAGATTTGCTCTATAAGTCTCCTCAGCTCTTCCACGATACGTCTCTCACAACTTTTCACCCTTTTCTCCTTCATCCATTAGTTGAGACACAGAAAAAGTTTGCCAAAGGCGAATCTGCCTGGCCTGAGCTGATAGGTTTTTAAACTCTACGGTTTTGTAACCTAAAAATTAGGGGTGCCCTCCCTTAATAGAAAGAGGGAGGAAATTGGTTTACTTACATTTTTAATAGGTCTCCTGTAGTTCATACCCCTCTTATCTCCCCCAGGAATAAGAGTTCCTCAGCATTACCATTAAGGGGAAGAGCTACTCCCACGTTCTGACTAAATCTGTTCAAAGGAGAGTTGGACGAAATTAGCCCTTCAGTACTTACTCTCCCCACGAGATTACTGGCCAGAACGGGCAAGGCCCCTTCTCTTTTGCCTGATATAGATTCCTTCTTTTTCATCTCAAGATAACCTCCCCCTCACCACTAGCCGGGTAAGGGCAGTTCCGTTAAGGGCATCCTTTTCTATTTCGCAACCTATCACGATAGGAACTGAAGCAGGGCTCAGTGAGGATGTTGGGATAGCCTCTGTGCCGTCCAGGCTCGAGAAGGCAGGCATATCCACTTGTAGCCCTGGTGCTACATTTAATTCTCCAAAGAGCTCGTAGGTGCGGATGACTTCATCCCGACCAAGGCGTTCCTCCAGTAAGGACAGTATGGTCTCCAGAGACTCCCAACTGGGCGTATTAACTGCAACCTCCAGAGTCGGAGACCCCTGGAGGCCTTCACCCCTCGCCTCTTTCTCAGCATAGACTTGCATCTTCCTGTGCTCAACAGGGGAGCCCTGCACTGATCCTGCCTGCACTATATGCACGTCTACACTGGTGGAGTATCTTCCCTGTTGATTAAGCCTTGTAGTCTCACGCCTAACAGCATAGGAATCCCTGTTCAGTTGATAATAGGCCACCAACTCCTGACGAATAACCACCCTCTTAAGCGTACCGCCAGGAGAGATGTCTTCCATATCCAGGGTGCCCAACTGCCTGAAGGTCTGCCCATCATCGGTATAAACTGTCCCTACTGTAACAGTATTTTGGGCCACAAGCTCCCCGCGGAGGCTATACCAATAATAGGTGTGGGTCTCTTCTAGATTGGGATAAAGTCCGAAGACCACCTGTCCCATGTATGGGTAGAATACTGCCAGGCTCAAAGAGCTCACCCTTCCCGGCCTCGGAAAGAAATCCCTACCTACCACGTTGCCAAACTCCCTGGGTGAAGCAAAGCTCCCGTGGGTGTTTTCGTACTGGAAGATGGTCTTTTGCACGGAATATATCGTGGGGCGAAGATTTAAGCCGGTGCGCCTATAACGATGGACGACCCGTTGTTCGCTTAAAAGGAATGCCGTCTTACCAAAGATGTCCTTACCTCTTAGAATCGAGACCTCTTCCAGTGAAAAATTGCTTACGACGCCTGAGTCAGGGTCAATGAGAGCATCCACAATCCCCAATCCCCATAACCGTGGTACATCTACGAAGGGTGTACTGCCTGTCTCCGTAACAAAGCTCTCCTTTACTGTTCCGTAGCAATAGTTGCTAACAAGGACGCTTCCTGCCAGATCCTGCACCTCCTGGAAGGGTTCAGCGGTAAGGGGGCCTTTATAGCGTTCGGGTCTGAAACGTCCCAGGTTGCCAGTCAAACGAAGCCGGCCCATTCTTGCTGAAGTTTCACCCCTCTTTATCTCCTCCCTAACCATCCTTACCCCTTGGAGGCTTAACCTGTTATCGGTTAGGACAGTCCCCTCCATATCTGCCTCTGCCAAAATGAAGACCTCCCCTTGCACACTGTAGAAAAGGGGTCTCAAAGGCGATACCAGCTCAAGGATGGCCTTCGGAATAGGTGTAGAGGGCTTCACCGTGAATTGTTTTACCCAATAGGCGGGTAGGCTGACGTGAATCTTTATCCCAAGGAGGTCTGCCAGTACCTTTATAATACTGTTAGAATCCCAACCTCCCTCCCCAAACTCGTTCCCCATGCGGATCCATGGTCTGAATTCTAGACTTTCTTCTTTACCTGCATACTCCTCCTGGAACTCCCTATACTCCCTGGGGCTAAGGGTGAGGAAGAGCTGGGTCTTTACTGTACAAACGCTTTCCTCCCGGCTCAGGGGAGAAAGGAGATTAAGTTCCTGGACCCGGCCCTGGGGAAGGAGTTCCTTTCTGAGACCCGACACCAAGAAATCCCTATTTTGTCCCCCTATAACTAGCGATACCTCCTGGTCTGGACGGTATCCCCCTGCAAGGGTGCCCAGGGTGAGGGTCACCTCCTCCGCCAATTCCCCTATGCCATGTCTAAAATTCAGTTTGCTTATGTTCTCTTTTATGAACATAATTAATTACACCTGGGATTGATTATTTATGAGGGTTACCTTTATATCTGTCCCAAGCCCCTCGTCCTTCAGAGCAAGAAAAGGGATAGTCTGCTGGACACTTTGCCCTTTTCCAAGAACAGATTTGACTTTTCCCGTAAAGACTATCATGGGCAGAAAAACCTCCAATGAATCACCCAAAGGCGCGGTTACATTAATCTTTAAGGAAGAAGTATTGAGGTTCAGGTACTTGCTGAAATAGCCCGTATCCTCAATTCCCAAAATTAGACTTCCCGTTACCTTTCGCAGCCCAGGCCCAAGAAAATGCCTCTCCCTGGAACCCAGGGCATAGCCTTCCCTATAGAGGTGATTTTCTATGAGTAATTCCATCCCCAACAAACCATCCTTGATGAGCCCCCCCTCCTCAAGGCTAAGCTTATAAGAAAGCGGCAATACCTGGGTATCTGTCACGCCACTCGCCATGGGGCCCGGAAGTATAGCTACCCCTTTGCTCATCAAGTCCAGCTCTATCACTATAGGCCCACCTGTAGGTGAAAAAAGTAGCTTAAGTCGGTCAATACGAGAGCCTTTAAAGTGTAGAAAGCGGTCGATATCCAGACAGGCCTTCTCTATGGATAGCCCTGGGGGAAGGGAGCTACCGCCTGGGAGGGTGTGGGTGTAAGGGGTGGAGCTCCCAACTGTAACGGCACTCCCCAGGGCATGCTTTAACAAAGTACCTATTGACTCCAGCTCCAGGAACAGTGTCAGTTTTCCTCCTGCTTCTAAGGGTCCCATTGAGGCGACACTCAACATCCTCTCCTCCCCTTTCTTTACTGACAGGAAATTCCTGTCCTGGATGGTCAGATCTTCTTCTACTAGGGGTAACACCCTCATCTGAGGAGAAGGTGGGGCCACCCCAAAGGAGGTCTCCTCCACGTAGGCTAATCTTGCATAATGCATCTTTGCCAGAGTCATGCTGGGTTGGCCTTATGTATGGTCTTTATAAAAACAAAAAGGCCCGAAGGAGTATTAGGCACACCGTGCCATGCACTCCTTCGGGCCTCATGGAATCCGCCTTAGGCGGAACCTTTGGTTACCGAAATTTTTCTCTAGCTCTCAGCGCAAATTAAGGTCGAACCTTATTTGCTTAAGTGTAGTGAAAATTTCAACTTATATATTTGTTAAATTTCTCCTTTCCAACACCCTCTTGTATACCATGTTTTTCAGAAAAGTAAATGGCTAGATTCAACAGGATTCCACCGGTCTGCATGTATTGTATATGTTAATTTTTGCATAAGCTAATCCGAAGAGGTTATAGCCGTAAATCTTAACCATACCTCTTTATATAACACACCTTTCAAAAAGGTAAATGGCGAGATTCACCCAGTTGCCACTGGATTAAACAGATAAATTAAAAACTAGAGAGCAAAAATATTCCCCATATCCATATCTCCACATGTCCTTTTTAAATTTCAGTTGCATTTCTGAGGCTTTTTGCTAAAATTTGGTACTTTGCGATGGAAAAAAACTCTTTTCAAAGACCTTTCCCTTTATTATCAATTAAAAAGTATCTAAGTTGCGTCCCTTATTTAATGTGTACTATTTATCGAAAATTCGCCGCGGTGTATAGGTCGTAGGCGTAAGATAAGGAGGGCAAAATGATTACTGCTATGGTAGGTATTGGAATCTTGGAACAGGAGAGCATATCCAGAGATGCAGTACAGCTATTAAGGAAGCAGGTGTACACTTCCACAGAAGAAAAGGAGGCTATGGAAAAAGAGGCCGAGCGTCTGGCTAACGCTGTTAAAAAGGGGAAAGACCCTGCAAAGGTAAAAGATGACACTCTCAAATTAGGTATAGTCCTTTGGATTTTGGGCCGGACAAGCGAGGCCGTTGAGGCCCTTAACGAGGTAAAAACCCGAAAGCTTGCCTGCTATTACCTCGGAAAGTGCTATGAAGAACTTGGAGACAACGAAAAGGCCTTAGAGCTACTAGAAAAAGCTAGGAAAGAAGATACAGAAGAGCTTGATTTAGAGTTAGACATAGTTGACATGCAGAGAAAGATGGGCCGTAACAAGGAAGCCCTGAAAAAGATAGAACACCTGGCCAAGGTCCACGGTGACAATGCAGAAGTTCAATATGAGTGGGGATATTGCCTGGAGGATATGGGGGAATATCAGGAGACTATGTCGCACTATAATAAGGCCTTAGATATAGACCCTCAGCATGCAGGAGCCCTTTTCCGCCTCGCTTATAATTATGACCTGGAAGGAGACGATGCCAAGGCAATAGCATACTACGAGAAATGCAAAAAACTTTCTCCCACTTATACTAACGTCCTCATAAATTTAGGTATTCTCTACGAAGACAAAGGGGAGTACGAGAAGGCTATTAATTGTTTTGAGACGGTTCTTAGAGCCGATCCTAATAATTCCCGGGCGAGCCTTTATCTTAAGGACGCCAAGGCCTCCCTTTACATGTACTACGATGAGGAAAAGTTGAAGGCTCAAAGCAGAGAAACCGAATTGTTGAACATACCGATATCAGATTTTGAACTTTCTGTGAGGAGCAAAAATTGCCTGGAAAGAATGAACATAAGGACTTTGAAAGACCTTACCATGGTGACGGAGAGCCAGCTCCTTTCCTTTAAGAATTTTGGGGAAACCTCTCTTACTGAAATAAAGAACGTATTGGCTCAAAAAGGCATCAGAATAGGCCAGGCCCTTGAAGAACAAAGGAGATTACACCCCTTGGGCGTGTCTGAACAGGAGGCAGAACTCTTAAAAAGCCCTGTTTCTACCCTGGAGCTATCTGCTCGCACCCTAAAAGCCCTGGAAAAAATAGGTATCCATACAGTGGAGGAACTCGTCTCTAAAACAGAGAAAGAACTACTGAGCCACAAGGGCATCCGTGAATTGCATACAGACGAACTCAGAGAGAAACTCAGCAGGTGGGAGTTATCTCTTAGGCACGAGGAAGAAGTCTCAGAATTAGAATCTGACGAATTATAGACTACAACTCGTAGTCTGGAATCTATAATTTGTAATCTTTAATCTTGTAATTTTGTAATTAAATCTTCAGAAAGGTGAGGGAAGATTTGGAAAAAGGCTTAAGCTGGGTGTTATATGATAGCACTGGGGATAGACCCTGGGCTAGCAGTAACAGGCTTCGCAGTGGTGGAGGCCTTACCTGAAGGTAATCAGGCTCATGACTGGGGTTGTATCAAGACAGCTCGCGAGCTTCCTAACCCCAAACGCCTGGGCCTAATCTACCAGCAGGTCTGCAAGCTCATCACCCAATGGTCTCCAGGCCTAATAGTTATAGAAGAGGCCTTTGTAGACCCCAAGTACCCAAGAGCTGCTCTCCAATTAGGGGAAGTCAGGGGCTCTGTAAGTGTAGCCGCCCACAATATGGAAGTGGAGGTATTGGAGATAAAACCCTCCGAGGTTAAACGGGCACTTACAGGCAAGGGCCTGGCCCCAAAGGAAGAGGTACAACTGGCCGTAAGCAGGGTACTCCGTTTGGCTGACCAACCTACCTCCCACCATGCCACCGACGCCATGGCCCTGGCTCTGACAGGACTATCCAGAAAGGGCCTCCTTTATCACCTGTGAGGACTTGAACCTTGATACGCTACCTTAAAGGAACCCTGCTGGAAAAAGAAGAGGATAGGATAGTAGTACTAAACGGTGGAGTGGGTTATGAGGTAAGATTACCTTTTGTAGTTAGGGCCTTTTACAACACCAAGGAGGCGGGCCAGGAGGTAGAACTTTATATCTCCTACCAACAATCAGAGAGACAGCCTAAGCCCCTCCTCATAGGGTTTAACACGGAGGCAGAGAGGGAATTCTTTGAGAAGTTGATAACCGTGGACGGTATCGGCCCTTCTAAAGCGATAGAGGCCCTTACAATGCCAGTAGCCAGGATAGCAAGGGCCATAGAGGATAAAGAGATCAGTGCCCTGGAAAAGCTCAAAGGCATAGGCAGACGTTCAGCAGAGAAGATTGTGGCGGAACTACATGGCAAGGTAGCCAAATACGCCCTTATAACTACGGAGGAGTTACCTTCTCTTGAACCTGAAGACTTACGAAAGCAGGTAGAGGCGGTGCTTGTAAAACAGCTCGGGCATAAACCTGCAGAGGCCAGCCAGTTGGTCATTAAGGCCTTACAGAGGAATCCTAAACTTTCTACCCCTGAGGAACTCTTTGAAGAGGTGTATCGTGGCCAGAGAAGAGATTAAGAAACGTAGGGAGGAACCCCTGCAATCCGCCTCGGGTGGTCTTACCAATACGCCTGAAGCGGATTCAAATATCTTAAAAGAGAAGGAAGAGAATGAAGAAGCCCTGAACCTGAGGCCCAGGAAACTTTCTGAGTATATCGGTCAGGGCAAGGTAGTGGAGTCCCTTGGTATCGCTATTGAGGCTGCAAAGAAAAGGGGAGACGCAGTGGACCACGTCCTCCTCTACGGCCCGCCAGGTCTAGGGAAAACCACCCTTGCTTATATCATAGCCAGGGAGATGGACGTTGGGATAGTCACTACCTCTGGGCCTGCCCTGGAAAAGGGTGGAGACCTTATTGGCATTCTCACCCACCTCAAAAAGGGCGATGTCCTTTTTATAGACGAAATCCACAGGCTACCCAAGGCTGTGGAAGAGTACCTATACTCGGCCGTGGAGGACTTTGCTATCAGTATAGTCTTTGACAAGGGAAGCCACGCCAGGAGCTACCGCTCCAGGCTGGAAAAGTTCACTCTCGTAGGGGCTACCACGCGGGCAGGGCTCATCTCCTCACCCCTGAGGGAGAGGTTTGGCATACAAAGGGCGCTTGACTTTTATACTATTGAAGACCTGTGCCAGGTAGTTAAACGCTCGGCAAGTCTGCTACAGGTACCTGTGGATGAGGAAGGGGTAAGGGAAATTGCCAGGCGCTCCAGGGGCACCCCAAGGATAGCTAACCGCATCCTCAGGAGGGTGAGGGACTATACCCAGGTAAGACATCATGGTGTAATAACCAGGCCTGTGACGCAGGAGGCCCTGCTATTGGAAGGGATTGATGAAGAAGGACTTACCACTCTGGACAAAAGATTCTTGGAGACCGTTATAGTACATTACAAGGGTGGCCCTGCAGGGCTGGAGGCTATTGCGGCAGTCCTGCAGGAAGAGACAGACACCCTCGTGGACGTAGTAGAACCCTTTTTACTCAAGGCAGGCTTCATTATCCGCACCCCTAAGGGCCGAAAGGCTACGGATAAGGCCTACCTACACCTTTCCGCCTCAGGCGGACCCAAAACTGCCATCTCTGAGGAACAACTTTCCCTTCTGACGCGCCACAAATGAAGCTCCTATTACATATATGCTGTTCTCCCTGCATTTGTGCCCCAATGGAGGAACTAATGGCCCAGGGACTTGAGATAGAGGGCTACTTTTACAACCCTAATATCCATCCATTACTGGAATTCCGCAGGAGACTTAAGTCGGTGAAGGTCTATGAATCCACCAAAGGATCCCCTTTTCCTGTACATTACTGCGAAGATTATGGCCTGGAGGAGTTCCTTAGTACCGTAGCCCATGAGGGTGGCAAGGGTCACCCCCATAAGAGGTGCGAGGACTGTTATCATATGAGACTGCTATCTACTGCCAGATATGCAAAGGAACATGGCTTTGATGCCTTCAGCACGGCACTCCTCTTCAGTACACATCAGAAACATGAACTGGTCAAAGAGGCCGGGCAGGAGGCCTCAAGTCTGGTAGGCATCCCTTTTTACTACATGGACTACCGCCACCTTTACGAAAAAAGTCACGCCATGGCCAAAAAACGCTGCCTCTATTTGCAATCCTACTGTGGCTGCATCTTCAGCGAATACGAACGCTACGCCCCTACTGCTATGCATCTTTACAAAGGAGATGAAAAAGAGACAGAACGGATTTGAAATCTCCACAAGAGATATTATACTTACTAGAATTCAGTAGTAAGTAGTCAGAATTGAGGAGCCTGAAGCTTGTGAACTTTCATAGTTCTAAATTGTTTATTCTGAATTCGGTATTCTGTATTCTATTTTTATTCTGCCTCTCCTCCTGCGGTCGGCCTGCCTATCGCTCTGAGGCCTGGTGGCCAGAGCCCCCGGAGGCAGAGGTAACCCTTTTGGAGGAGGCCAATACGGTCCATCTTGCAGTGCGTTCACCCTATAAAATCTTAGACCTTAAGAATGGAACAGACCTGAGGGAAGGACCCTTTCTTGCAAGTACCAACGTAACCCTTGACCAGGGTCAGTTAACCCTGGGAGGTGTAGGGCTGGGGACCGATGGGGTGAGGGTTGTGCCTAATGTGGACGGCTCTCTAGAATTGGAAGGTACATCTTATCGTGGGGAAATCTACCTGGTGAAAGGCCCAAAAGGGGGTCTCAGGGCCGTAGAGAAGCTAGATGTAGAAAGTTACGTTCTCGGCGTCCTGGGCAGCGAGATGCCCAACCATTGGGAGCCAGAGGCACTAAAGGCCCAGGCCGTTGCCGTCAGAACTTTTGCCCTTTATCTCAAGAACAATGGGGTTAATATTAGTTCACTCCATCTGGCCTACAAGGGTACCAAAAAGGAGACCCCGGACCTTAAGCGAATTGTAATCCAGACCAGAGGGGTTGTTATGCTCTATAAAGGGAGCCTCTTCCCGGCCTATTTCCACAGCACCTGCGGAGGGCACACGGAGGATGCCAACCTGGTCTTCGGCAAAGATGCCATCCCTCCTTTGAGGGGTGTAAAGTGTGATTATTGTAAGGACTCACGATACTATCAATGGAGGCGAGAAATTTCCAAACAGGAACTGGAAAAAAACCTCAGAAAGGCGTATCCTTCCCTAAAAGATATATGGGAAGTAAAGCCACTAGACAGAGGGCCAGGCAATCATGTCTCCAAGGTAGAAATCAGGTATGCCGCCGGTACTTACAGAATGAATGCCAACGAGTTCCGCCTTCTAGTTGGCCCCAACCATTTGTTGAGTACTGCCTTTGAGATAGCAGATAGGGGTAAAACGGTAAAATTCTATGGCAACGGTTGGGGACATGGCGTAGGTCTTTGCCAGTATGGGGCAGGGACAATGGCCAAAGACGGCTTCACCTGGCAGCAGATTCTCAATAAATATTATCCCAGTGTGGAATTTGTAAAAATTTATAAGTAGGGGGCAGACCTGCGTGTCTGCCCTGTAGTTGGGCGAACACATAAGTTCGCCCCTACAAGCGTATAAGGAAGGGACGTGGTTTGCGATTCAAGATTCTAGGTGCAGATAGAGAGACAAGGGCCCGCTGCGGGGAGATGGAAACTGCTCATGGGAGGGTTCGGACGCCGCTCTTCATGCCAGTGGCTACCCATGCGACAGTAAAGGCCTTGACACCGAAACAACTCCAGGAAATAGGCGTTGAGGCTATTATATGTAACGCATACCATCTGGCCCTCAGAACAGGGGAAGAAGTGGTGAAGAGTTTGGGCGGGCTTCACCAATTTATGGGGTGGCCCCGGACTATTGCAACTGATAGCGGTGGGTTCCAGGTCTTCTCCCTTAACAACCTGAGCCGGGTTTCGGACGAAGGTGTGGAGTTCCGTTCCCCTTTTACAGGTGATAGGGTCTTCCTTAGCCCAGAGAGAGTAATAGAGATACAAAGCTCTTTAGGAAGCGATATTGCTATGCCACTTGACCACTGTGTAAAGTATCCCTGTTCCTGGGAGGAGGCTCAGCAGGCTATGCTCAGGACTCACAGGTGGGCCAGGCGGTGCCATGAGTTCAGAATACGGGGTGCGGAGTGCGGAGTTAATTCCACATTCCAAAATCCGAATTCCGAAATCAAAAATGAACAAGCCCTCTTCGGTATAGTACAGGGAAGTGTTTATAAAGACCTTCGTCTGGAGAGCGTCAGGAGCCTTGTGGAACTAGGGCTGGAAGGATATGCAATAGGCGGGCTGAGCGTTGGAGAGGGTAAAGAGCTAATGTTAGAGGTAGTAGGATATACATCTGAGACCCTTCCCTGGGAAAGACCTAGGTACCTTATGGGTGTGGGCACGCCGGAAGACCTGGTGGAGGCTGTGGCATTGGGGGTGGATATGTTTGATTGTGTTCTACCCACAAGAAACGGCAGGAACGGCACCACATTTACTAGGGAAGGGAAACTAAAGATTCTCAATAGTGGCTACAAAGAAGACCCAAGGCCTCTGGAAGAGATGTGCCAATGTTACACCTGCAGGAACTTCTCAAGGGCTTACTTAAGGCACTTATTTCTTTCGGGAGAGATACTGGCTATGACCCTCCTTTCCCTCCATAATCTCTATTTCTTCCAGCGCTTGATGAGCGACATTCGGGAGGCTATCCTTGCAGGAACCTTTGACCAGTTCCGAAAAACCTTTCTCTACCAGTATGCCGCGAGGGAAAGGGAGAATAGAAAGGAGATAGCCCTATGGACTTCCTGATGAAGACACCTTTACCTTATATAGGGCAAACTGCCCCACCTCCCTCTGTATTCTGGACGACCCTGGTACCCATCATCATGATGGGTGTTATTCTCTACTTCTTCATCCTTAGGCCCCAAAGGCAGAAGGAACAACATCGGTTAGAACTGTTAGCCAACCTGAAGAAAAGTGACAGGGTAGTCACCGTGGGAGGACTGCATGGTGTGGTAACCTCTGTTAAAGAAAAAGAGGTTGTCCTACTGGTAGATGAGAATAAAGATGTCAAGGTAAAGGTGGATAGGGACTCTATAGTCTCTGTGGAACAAAAGGGTGGCAGGGCCACTCCCGAAGAAAAACATACGGAACATAAAGAAAAGCATAAGGAAGAAGGTTAGTAGGGGCACCCACCTGAGTCGGACCCTGCCCCTACACGACGATAAAATAGGAAGCTGAGGAAGAAATATGCCCAAGGAAATACTGCGCTGGAAGATGCCCCTAATTGTAATAACGGTAGCATTATCCCTGCTGGCCCTTTATCCCCCAACGGATAAAGTGGTCAAAAAGGAAAAAATAAAAGAGGTGGATGGCCAGGTGGTTGAACGCTCCACCCTGAAAGAGGCTTGGTATGCCCGCTTATTAAAGGATAGGACGGTTAAAGAGGTTATCCTTAAGGAGGAGACCACCCCTGAAGGAAAGAAAGTCAGGGAAAAGTCAGTGGAGTATCTGGTAAGAGGCAGGATAAAGCTTGGGCTAGACCTCAGGGGAGGTTCAGAACTTCTCTACAGGGTAAGGGTCGAACCTGGCGAGGAGCGTCCCAGGTTAACCCAGGAGGTAATAGACATCCTCAAGAAGAGGATAGACCCCAAGGGCATCATGGAGTACCGCATCCAGGAACAGGGGCTTCACAGGATTCTCGTCCAGGTGCCAGGTGCTACCAAGGCTGAGACGGATGCCTTAAAGGAAAGAATAATCCGCCTCGGGAAACTGGAATTCAGGCTGGCAACCCCAAAGGGTAGTCCGGAATATCAGGAGACTGCTAAGGGGAAGGCCGTTCCAGGTTACTATAAGCATTGGGTGGGAAAGAAACGAGGGGAAATAGGGAAGGAGAATGAGGAGTGGTACCTGGTAAGGAACAAAATAGAAATTAGTGGAGAGAGCCTGGCCAGGGTCTATCCTGACAGAAAGGATATTCACCCCGTGGTAGGCTTTGAGTTTAATACAGAAGGGAAGGCCAAGTTCGCTACCCTTACCGAAAGGAACATCGGCAAACCTCTTGCCATTATCCTGGATGGAGTGTTATATTCTGCCCCTACCATTAGGGAACGCATTCCGGGCAAGGGCATCATAGAAGGCAATTTTACCCAGGAGGACGTTAACAACCTCATAGCTATTATGAGGGCAGGAAGTCTCCCTGCCGACCTGGAGCTGGAGATGGAAATGAGCGTGGGCCCCAGCCTGGGTAGAGACTCTGTCAGGAATGGGCTCATGGCCGGCCTGGTAGGTAGCGCTATAGTGGTGGGCTTTATGGGAGTCTACTACCTGGGTTCGGGGTGGGTGGCCAATCTAGCCCTATTTATGAATATCCTCCTGGTAATGGGAATCCTGGCAGCATTGGGGGCTACGTTAACGCTCCCTGGAATTGCAGGCCTTGTGCTAATGGTAGGAATGGCAGTAGATGCCAACGTCCTTATCTTTGAACGAATAAGGGAAGAAAAGGCTAAGGGCAGGCCCATCCCCTTGGCCATGAAAATGGGCTATGAAAGGGCATTCACCACAATTATTGACTCTAACCTCACTACACTCATTACAGCCCTCATCCTTTATGCGGTAGGCACTGGCCCTATAAAAGGCTTTGGTATTACCCTATCCGCAGGTCTCCTTATTAACCTCTTCACAGCGGTCTTTGTCAGCAGGGTCATCTTTGAACTCATCCAGCCAAAGGAGTTCAAGATGCTCAAGCTGTTTGAAAAGCCTTCAATACACTTCATGGAGTACTTCAGGAAATGCTGCACAGCTTCCATCCTGCTAATATCGGCGGGACTGGTAGCGTTCCAATGGAGGGGGATTGATAAATACGATATAGATTTCACTGGTGGAACCCTTATCCACCTACAGCTTGCCCGGCCCACCCCTACAGAAGAGGTGAGAAGCACCCTCGCAAAGGTGGGCTATAAAGGGACTGAGGTGCAGGGTATCTGGACCGCCGGGTCGATGGTAACAAACCCAACAGAGTTTGGCATACGCATAAAAGGCCTCTCCGAGGACAAGATAAAAGAGAAACTTCAGGCAGATTTTCAAAAGGCACTGGGGGAGAACCTGGAAGGGATACAATTTGGCAAACTACCTTACTCTTTCTCCTTAAAACTCACAAGGCCAACGGACGAGACTGAACTCAGAAAGGCCCTGGCAGGTGGCGGGTACACCGATGAAGACATAGTAAGCCTGGTACCTTTAGGTGCTTCAAGCAAGGAATACGAACTTACCGTGCCAGCCTTAAAGAATGAAAAAGTCAGGGCTGCGGAGATAGAAAAACTTATAGCAGGTATTCCTGGCCTGGAATTCCAGAATATCGTCCTTCAATGGGGCGAAGTAAAGGAAGTTGAGGCACAGGCTCTACCCAGTGGCATGGCCGGCACTCAAGGTACGCTGGGA